>JBKPCC010000089.1:0-15835 GCA_046727215.1 Acidobacteriota bacterium | reverse complement strand
AAAAAATTTCGGTTGCGGTTCCTCGCGTGAACACGCACCTTGGGCGCTTGCAGAGTATGGCTTTCGCGCCATCATCGCGCCTTCTTTCGCCGATATCTTTTCAAATAACTGTCTGAAGAACGGTTTACTGCCAATCACTCTCAGCCAACCGGATGTCACCGAATTGATCGGCCGCGCAGAGGCAATCCACCAATACCAGTTAACAATCGATCTCGAAGAGAGGGTCGTTAAAGATGCAAGCCACTTTAACAGAGGCTTCGCTATTGACGATTTTCAACGTTACTGCTTGATGGAAGGACTGGACGCGATCGACCTCACGTTAAGATTTGAAGCTGACATTCAAGCGTTCGAAGATGCACATCACTCCAAATGAAATCCTATTTCGTGTTCGTTTAGTGTGATTTCGTGGATCGTTGTAACCACGCAGCACAAGAACGATCCACGAATTCACAGTAAATCACGCTAAAAATCCGTACTAGCTTTCAAAGAGAATGCTGCAACATGTGAGGCCTGCTTCTGCCTTGCGCAGTTCTGACATGTCAATGACTTCCACACGTTCCGCGATTTGTTGGACCAGGTCAACGGTTTGTGGAAACCCTTCCTGCACGCACACGGTGGAACCCACCTTCAAGACATTCGCAGATTCGGGCTCATCCGGCGGCGTACTTATTAGTTGAAAGTCGGATAGGCCTTCGCGATCAAACCACTGGGGGTTCACGAACAGTGTTTCATCGTCAATGGCCGTGCAACCCGATTTCAAGTGCAAGCTCCCTTTAACCGGAATAGGAATGACCTCGTAACCGAACGGCTCAACAATTCGAGTGAATGCGCGCACGCCATTGCCATTCGTGCGCGACGATATCCCGATAAGGATTCGCGTTCCCACGCGCAGGACGTCGCCGCCTTCAATCGTAGCGGGTAGCGAGACGTAAGCCAGTTCGCGATATTTGCAGAGTTCGCGCGCAATTAAAGCCGGCTCACCTCGACGTGATGCGGCTCCCATGCTGCAAATTACGGCCACCTCGTCTAGGACTACGGCTGTGTCTTCAACAAACGAAGCGTCTGGATATTGATCATTCTCAGAAAGTGCCGTGACGGTAGCGCCGACTTCGATCAATTTGGCCTCGTAAGCTTCGTGTTGTCGTGCTGCGGTGACGTAATCGATAGGAGTTCGTTCACGAAAAGTGAGTTGGCACTCACTGATCCGCGAAGACACTTTGTGAGTCAGCGCTCTGAGCATGCAATAGCATCATATCAAAGCTAGCCTCAAAGGATTTCGTCGTCGGCGGTCGCCCTTTTTTCCTTATTGATGCAAATTCCGCCAGTTGCATCAGTGTAGTAGAAGTTCCTTCCTGTCGCCGTAACACCTTGAGATTGTTCGGGATCTGCATTGATTGAGAATGTAGCCGTTTTGCCTTCTGATTTAGGTACTAACGTGATCAAGAAGATGTAACCTCTGATCAGAGGCCTGTCTTCGTTGAACCGCTTATCCAGATAACCTTCGTCGACCAGTTCTCTGAAGGTGCCGTATTGGCCTTTGTGGTCTATCACGTATTTGGCCTGGGCCAGTTTTATTCTGTTAAGTGTGGCAACAGCTGCGGCTTCATTTGCCTTTCGCACACTACCTTCGTAGGTAGGAATGACAACGGCTGCGAGTACACCGATTATCGCAACGACTATGAGGAGTTCTATCAATGTAAAGCCTTTGAATCGCGCTCGATTGACTTTCATGGTCCTGTTCCTCCTTTGTTGCTGATCACGAGCGCAACTGACTTGGGTTCCACAAATTTAGAGATGGCTGTGAAATCATGTCAAAATCCGGATCGTTTGTGGCATGAGGTCGGAACGCGGGTAGAGCCTGTGAGAAAACTCGATGGAGGCCACCGGCTTGTCCGGGGGAGGCTCACGTTAGCCGCTATGACGAGACAGGCCACTGAGTGAAGAGGCCACTGCCTTGTGCAGTGGAGTCTCACGTTTGTCTGAGCTACTCGTGAACAGTGTTCAATTGCAGCCCAGCGGGAGCCTCCCCCGGGACAAGCCGGAGGCCTCCATCGAGTTTTCTCACAGCCTCGTTAGCGTCGGGTCGTCGATTGATTCCATGCAGGCCTTGATGTGAACGTGGACCCGACGCTACGGCGTTTCGATACTGACCACGTGCCACAACGATCCGAGCTTCACAAACTTTTTCACGACACACCTTCGTGTGATACAAATGCCATGATTTCAATCTTACTAGGTTGGATGAGGCAGGTTTAGAGCACCAACGTATCACGAATGGCATTCGTACCGGCAGAAAAGATTCAAAACGAGTCGACCGCCTTGCAACCGACAACAAGTCGGACCAGGCCATCCACATTAACAAAGCCCCCTTTAAAATGGGCCGGAGGGAAACGGTGGTTGCTTCCGCACCTCGCACCATTATTCGAACCTCACAAGCACCGGCGATATGTTGAACCGTTTTGCGGTGGTCTTGGCGCGCCACTCGGACTTCGGCCCCGAACTGCACTGTTGAATGATGTAAACCCGCACTTGATCAACTTTTATCGTCGGCTTCAACGGGGGCTTCGAGTCAACATCAAGCTCTCGAATGATCGCGAAACCTTTTATGATCATCGTGACCGTTTCAATCAACTGATTAGATCCGACAACGCAAACACACCAGAAGCGGCGCAACTGTTCTATTATCTCAATCGGACCTGCTTCAACGGTTTGTGCCGTTTCAATCAAAATGGTGAGTTCAATGTGCCATTCGGCAGTTACCGGACAATCAATTACGAAACTGACTTTTCGCCGTACGTGACTGTCCTTGAAAATTGGGTATTGACTTCGGGCGATTTAGAGAAAATTGAACTCGAACAGGAAGATTTTGTTTATGCCGATCCGCCTTACGACGTTGAGTTCACCACTTACAGCGCCGGTGGATTTTCCTGGCGCGATCAAGTGCGGACTGCCGAGTGGCTAAGTAGACACCGTGGACCAGTTGTCGTTTCGAACCAGGCTACACCACGCATCATAGAACTGTACGAGAGGTTGAATTTTGACATTCGATACCTCACTGGCCCGCGTCGTATCAGTTGCACAGGTGACCGCTCACCAGCCATCGAAGTATTGGCAGTAAGGAACGCGGCAACTCAGTAAGGGTTGATACTAACGACGCCCGCATGACAGACGCGCACACTAAATCGTGGTTACCAGATCTGATCTATAACGGTGCTACTTTTGAATCAGGTGTGGCCCTCACCGCGGATGTTAATGGTCGAATTCTAAATTTGGGCGCTAGCGCTCACTCTCCAGCTGTCACTCCCCTCAAAAACCGGGCGCTGCTTCCTGGGTTAATCAATGCGCACTCCCACGCGTTTCAGAGGACAATACGCGGTCGCACAGAACATCGCACGCAAAACAAGAGCGACAGCTTTTGGACCTGGCGCGAAATGATGTATAGCGCCGCAACCCGGCTCGGGCCTGAAGATCTTTACGATGCTTCACGAATGGCCTTTCTCGAAATGGCGCTAAGTGGAATTACAACGGTCGGTGAGTTTCATTACCTGCATCATGACCCAAGGGGGAACGCTTACGATGATCCAAACTTGCTCGCCAAGGAAGTTATTCGCGCGGCCCTGGATGTAGGTTTACGAATCGCGTTGTTGCGTGTTGCGTACGCGCGGTCTGGGTATGGGTTGCAACCCAACGAACAACAAACTCGGTTTATAGAAGACGATCCGGACGTGTATCTGAAACGCGTCGAGGAACTGCGATCAGAGGTTGACGGCACGGATCGCGCCTGGGTTGGTGTGGCGCCACATAGCGTCCGAGCAGTACCGCTGGATTACCTCAAACAGGTAATTCAGTTTGCGGGTCGAAATGGGCTTGTAGTTCACATGCATGTTGCCGAGCAGCCCGCGGAGGTATTGGCCAGCCAAAAAGAATATGGACTCTCGCCTGTGGCGCTGTTGGACAGTCAAGGATTGCTCAGCGAACAATTCACCGCGGTTCACGCAATTCATGTTACGAATAGCGAAATCGCAGCATTGAGCGCCGCTGGAGCAAACGTTTGCGCTTGTCCTACGACGGAAAGAAATCTCGGAGATGGCATTCTTCAAGTTCAAGATTTCTTTGCATCCTCTGTGAAGGTTTGTTTGGGATCCGACAGTCACATCGAAATCGATCTGCTCGAAGACGCACGAGAACTCGAGTATCACTTGCGATTACAAAAATTGGAGCGGTCGATACTCGCGCCGGCATCAAGCTCGCGGTCTATCCTTGCTCAACGGTTATTCACTTGCGCTACGGAATATGGTGCAAAAAGCCTCGGATCTACCGGCGGAACACTCAGTCCTGACAGTCCAGTGGATTTCTTCACCGTAAACCTCGATGATCCCTCGATTGCCGGAACGCCACCAGAAGACTTGTTGTCAAGCATTGTTTTTTCGCTATCCCGAACTGCCGTGCGCGATGTTGTTGTCGGCGGAAAAACAATCGTGAAGAATGGTCATCATCCAGATCAGGATGAAATTGTCGAACGATTTAAACTGCTGCAAAAGCGCCTGTGGGGTTGATCTTAGCTTCGCGCGTGCCCCTGGCTATCTTGGTCGCACCTGCGCTGCTTTGGGTTCGCGAATCAGACATCGATTATGTCCAAGTCACCTAAAGAACTGTTAGCCAAGCTAGTCAGCATAAACTCCGTCTCTTCGAATTCCAACGAAGAGATAATTTCACTTCTAGAGGAACGATGTCGTCAACTGGGATTTCACTCCCGGCGATATCCGTACAAAGACGATGCCGGCGTTGAGAAACTTAATCTTATCTGCACTGCCGGACCAACTCAGGAAATGGCCAGTGAAGTTGAGCTTGCGCTTGTCGGCCACACTGATACTGTCCCATACGATCCCGATTGGCTCGAGGCTACTACGCTGATCGAGCGCGATGGAAAACTGTTAGGACGCGGCGCATGTGATACGAAAGCGTTTATTGCTTCTGCATTAACAGCTGTGCAAGCGCTCGGTGTTACTCAATTGCGTAAGCCTCTCGCGCTGATTTTCACTGCTGATGAGGAAGTTGGACTTATCGGGGCGAAACGACTGGCAGCTGAGAATCCCATTTCCGTTCGCAACGTGATCGTTGGTGAACCGACTTCGCTACAGCCAATTCGCGCAGGCAAAGGTTACTCACTCGCGGAGATCATTATTCGAGGGCGTGAAGCACACAGCGCATATCCTGAATTGGGACAATCTGCAATTACTCGAGCTGCGCGTTTGATAACACGCATAGACGAGATTGCACAAAAGTTGCGCGAGGAGAAACATCCGGACTTTTCTCCCGCATTTACAACTTTGAATATAGGGTTGATTCGAGGTGGAACTGCGAAGAATGTAATTGCAGGTGAATGTCGCTTCACTCTTGAATGGCGGCCAATACCCGGTCAGGGATCCGGTAAGCTCCTTGAGTATTTAGTCAAAGCAATCGAGGAAGAAAAATTGGCGGATCCTGAATTCGACTGCCAGGTTGATGCGGGGCGGGCGGATGCCGGGTTTGAAACCCCACAAGATACGAGAATTGTTACTTACCTTGAAAAACTCACCGGCAAGCAATCAGGGACCGTTTCATTCGGCACTGAAGCCGCGCAGCTGCGACAACTCGGAGCCGATGCGGTCGTTTTAGGCCCAGGTGACATTCGCGTGGCTCACCGCACAGGCGAGTATGTTTCGGCGGTGGAGCTCGAAAAATGTGTAGACATACTGCGCCAGGCAATACAGGAATTCTGCGCCTAATCCAGCGTCCGCGCGTCGTTTCGGGCAACCATCCTCTTGCAAATTCATCAAAAACTTACCCACTAACAGCCACAAACCGAAGCTGCGTTTGACACTGCAATCGTCGCCGTTAAAATCATTTACGCGTAGGTACATCCAGATATACGTCAAATGAGTAATACAACGCGATTTATCTTACCGCTCCTCCTCTTAATCGTCTGTTGTTGGGCAGTCTCCGCACAAACCACAGTAATGCCACTCACGAGTAGAGAGATCGTGGCGTTGATCTACGAGCTACCTAAGCACCCGGAGAAGCGAGACGAAATCATCGATACCATTCGCAAACGCGGCATAGGTTTTCCTTTAACTGCTGGAATGCGGTCGCTCGTCGCGACAAAAAGTGGCAACGATTCATTACTCCTAAGGACACTGGAAGAAGCCGAGCGCCGTCGAACCAACCCTGCTGCTTCAGCACTACCCGAGGAATCCGAAGGTACGCAACTCCTGGAGCAAGCGCGCACTGCGACCCTAGCTGCGGCTGACGCGATGCCGGATTTCCTTGTGAAACAGGTGATTCGTAGAAGTGCTGCGTTTGGAACAACCAACAATTGGATCCCACAGGACAACCTTTCCATCGCCGTAAGTTATCGCGCAACTGCCGGCGAAGAATACAAAGTCTTGAGTGTGAATGGCATGCCGCTGGGCCCGCAGGCAAAAGAAGGTAAGGAGTATGGTGATTATGTTGGCGGCGCGAGTTCGACAGGCGAATACGTGAGCGGTCTCGCCAGCATCTTCAAACCGGAATCGCGTGGCACTTTCAAGCTCGTGGATACAGATTTGCTTCGAGGGCGTCGCACTTTGGTCTACGAGTTCGAAATCAAACAACCTTATTCAAGTTTATCGCTGAAAGCGGATCACGATTCGATGACTGTTGGTTCGCGAGGCCGCGTCTGGATCGATCGAGAAAAATTTCGTGTGTTGCGGTTTGAGCAAATAGCGACCGAGATCGCGCCCGGATTCCCGATCACGGCCGCCAGTAGCATCATTGATTATGACTGGGTGACCATTAATGATCAGCCGTACCTTTTACCCATCTACGCAGATATCTTCATCACTAGCGCATACCGAGGCCAGATAATCCAAAAACGGAATGAAATTCGGTTCCGCGGTTACCAAAAATACGGCGCGGAACTCAAAGTCATTGACGAGATTGATGAGAAGGATTTTCCACCTGACCCACCTGAGCCGCCGGCCAAACCGAAGAAGCCGTAGACATTGTCGATTGGCGATTGCCGATTGCTGATTTGATGTTCGTATATCGTTCTTGTCAATTGCGAATGAAGGCACTGCTATTTGGCGTCTTTTGCTTACTGCTTGTCGCCTCGGGAGTAGAGGTCAAAGCGCAAGCTAAGCTTGATCAGGACTACCTGGTGTATGTGCTCTCTGAGGCTGCGGACAAGATCTCGCTTGTGCGTTTTGGCCCTAAAGGCGCCCGTGTCGAACGTGATCTTGAAACTGGCGACATGCCTGTAGACATCGATGGACCGCATGGCATAGCCATATCGCCAGACAAACAGTTCTACTATGTTTCACTTGCCCATGGTCGACCGTTTGGGTCCGTCTGGAAGTACTCTGCGAAAGACGATAGTGTGCTGGGGCAGACCACACTTGGATTGTTTCCAGCGACGATGGACATCTCACGTGACGGCAGCTTGCTGTTTGTCGTCAATTTCAATTTGCACGGGGACACGGTCCCCTCCTCTGTCTCAGTCGTTGCTACCGAGCCCATGCTTGAAGTCACACGCATCCAGACGTGCGCCATGCCGCATGGTTCAAGGTTGAATCCGCAGGGCACCAAACATTATTCCGCTTGCATGATGGACGACATGCTTGTCGAAATCGACACGCGAGCACTCAAGGTGTCACGACACTTCCTCTTGACGAAGGGGATGGAGATGGGAATGGATGGACCTCCTATGGCTAACAAGCATGCGGGCGTCGCCAGCAAGAACATGGACATGGGCGGACACGGAATGGAGGCGCCAAAGGCCGGAGACAATTCATGTTCGCCGACCTGGGCACAACCGTCGAGCGATGGCCAGAAGATTTTTGTTGCCTGCAACAAGTCCAGCGAGATAGTCGAAGTCGATGCGGCAGCGTGGAAAGTAACACGTCGCCTACCTGCTCGCGCCGGAGTTTACAATCTGGCTGTTACTAAGGATGGAACCAAGCTGATCAGTACGAACAAGCGCGATCAGTCAGTGTCAGTCATTAACATAAACAGTGGCCGCGAGCTGGCGCGTATACCCACAAAGCGTAAGGTCTTGCATGGTGTAGTCGTGACGCCCGACGATCGATATGCGTTTGTTTCAGTGGAAGGCATCGGCTCAGAGCCGGGTACCGTTGAAGTTATCGACCTGAATACCCTCAAAACCGTGGCGACCGTGGATGTGCCGCCGGAGGCGGCCGGCATCGACTTCCTCCGAACTGAGCCGGCGAAGTAAACAAATGTAGACACCATCCCGACCAAAGTGTTAGCAACAGTTGACACGTAAGATCCCTTGCTACGCAAAAAGTCCTCAAAAATACCGTTTACTCCTTCATTTCACACCCAGCGACATCTCAGGTACGGGCCTTGCCAATACGAGGTGTCGTAAGGAGAAGGCGGTAGTAATGAAGCCCAGAATATTGGTGGTCGAAGATGACGAGGCCGTCGCCCGACAGCTCTACTGGACCTTGTCAGGGCCGTATGAAGTATTGATCGCACATGACATGCATACGGCCGTTCGGCGCGCAATGCTCTATGAACCTGATGTGTCGGTGCTTGATCTTCACCTACCGCCCAATCCGGAGTCTCCCGACGCAGGACTGCGAATGGTTGAGTACATCAAGTCGCAACGGCCTGATTCGAAAGTCCTGGTGATCAGTTCGGCGAACGGGATTGAGACACAGAAGGCTTGCTTTGCAGTCGGCGCGGATGAGTTTCTCGACAAGCCGTTCGAAACTCAAGATCTGTTGGTTGCTGTACGACGAATTGCTCCGAGCCAACGCAGCGAGTTTGCTTCAACGTTCTAAGAACCCAGGTTTCGGGCGATTTGCCTGCCACCTATAAATCGTCCGAGAAAGCCCGCGAGGTGAATTCCCCTCCCACCCGCGGAGCATTAGAAGCCCCCGCTCCCCATTTTGACTCACACCTCGAGTCGCGGGGGCTTCTTACTGACTACTGCTGACTTCTCCTGTTCCGTCTGCCATAATGGCGCCTACGTAAATCCTCCAGAAAAGGATATTTAACCGCCGTCGCATCCTTTTGGAGTGCGCTGACTTGTCAGCGCTTTTCAATGCAGCGCTTTTCAAAAAGCGGCGCTTTCAAAAGCAGCACTTTCAAAAAGCAGCACTTTCAAAAAGCGGCGACAAGTCGCCGCACTCCAAATGGCGGAAAGTCAACCGATGTCGGAAGCAAGTGACAAAGTGCGTGGAGTGACGGAACTTCCCGTGTTTCCGTTGCCACTCGTACTTTTTCCCGGTGTGCCCCTTCCGCTGCACATCTTTGAACCGCGTTATCGGCAGATGCTCAATGATGTGCGGAAAACAAACAATCTGTTTGGACTCTCGTACTTCGACGCGACTACTTCGGACAAGGAAAATCCGGCGGCCGGCCATATAGGTTGTGTCGCGGAAATAAGCGAAACGCAAACTCTTCCTGATGGTCGCTCTAACATACTTACTGTCGGTGTCATCAGGTACCGCGTCGAAGGCTATGTTGAAAAAGGTGCTCCATACCTCGTCGCCCGCGTGAGCTTCTTCGAAGACGAAGAAGAAGATAAGGACTTGTTAAGTGACTCATCACATGACGTAGCAGAAACTTTTTCGCGAATAGCACGAGCAGTTCGGACGATCAATGATGAACGGGCAGGCCTTCCGGATATTTCCGACACCGAACCACAGCGCTTGTCTTTCCTGGTTGCGGCAGCGATGGAAATCGATGCAGAGGTGAAACAAGAGCTTTTGGAACTGCGTTCGACGTCCGAACGCCTGCGAAGATTGCGTGACATGCTGGCGCGTGCTGTAACGAGTTACGAAGAGCGCGCGCGCATTCACGAGTTGGCCAAAGGCAACGGCCACAGTGGAAGAAAGATCGAGTTCGAATGACTGCGGCCGCCGAATCGAATGGTGTTCAGGTACGCGTGCTTTTTTTTGGCGCAGCAAGAGATGCCGTTGGAGCTAATGAGCTGCAACTCACGTTTCAGAATCCCGCAACGACATCATCGGCGTTTGCAGAACTGTTAAAAAAGTTTCCGGCGTTACAGAAGTTTGGCCGTTCATTGCTGATTGCTGTGAATCAGGAATACGCAAAGGTAGACGTGAAAATTAATGGCGGGGATGAACTTGCGATATTTCCGCCGGTCAGTGGCGGCGCTCAGCAACGTGCGGCTGCTTCATCCAAAGATTTTTTTGAGCTGACGGATCGACCGATCGACGTAGGCGCTGTAGCACGGCGAGTGGTTTTACCCGAATGCGGGGCGACAGTAACGCTGGACGGTTACGCTCGCGAATGGACAAACGGTCGAAGGACGCTTCATCTCGTTTATGAAGCATACCCTCCGATGGCTATAAGTGAGATGGAGAAGTTGGGCCAACAGGCCCACGAAAACTTCGAGATAGCGCATATCGGAATTGTGCATCGCACAGGCCCGCTGGAAATTGGCCAGACGAGCGTGGTTATCGCAGTGAGTGCGCCCCACCGCGCTGCTGCCTTCGCGGCATGTGAGTGGGCGATTCGGGAGCTGAAACGAACGGTACCGATCTGGAAGAAAGAGATTTTTGAAGACGGTGAAGAGTGGGTGGGCGTTCAAAGTTAACAGAAAAGATGAAAAACCGATTTGACATTGGACATTGGACATTGGACATTTGTCGAGTTGAATTTCACCTCAAATGACAAATGAAAAGTCTCCAATCTCCAATGTCAAATCGATTTCCGTCGTGGAATTCCCAGTTACTCTGCCACTGGTTCTGACTCTTCTTCTGCTGCTTCAACGAGCGAAGCACTGGTCACCTTGTCGCCCTGCTCTGTCTTAATCAATCGCACGCCTTGCGCACTCCGACCAGTCTTTCGAATATCACCAACGTTAAGCCTGATCAACTTCGCCTGCTGAGTGATGATCATAATCTCGGATTCGTCTTCGACCGGGAACACGGCAACTACTTTTCCAGTCTTCTCAGTAGTCTTCATATTGATTACGCCCTTACCGCCCCGCGACTGCAATCGATACGTCGTAATCGGTGTCTGTTTGCCATATCCCTGCTCTGATACCGACAGCATCTTTTCAGTGTCGTCGGCAGACACAGGACAAACGGAGACCACGTAATCGTCCTGACGTAGATCGATGCCACGCATGCCTCTCGTGGCGCGACCCATCGGCCTCACATTCTTCTCATCAAATCGGATCGCCAGGCCATTGTGAGTTGCGATGAAGATCCGCTTCGTCCCGTCGGTCAACACGACGTCGAGCAACTGATCTCCGTCATCAACATTGATGGCGATAATTCCATTTGAACGAATGTTCTGAAAGTCCGCGAGCGATGTCTTCTTGATAACACCCTTGCGTGTTACCATTACAACGTATTTACCTTCAGAAAACTCTCGCACAGGTACAACACCGGCGAGCTTTCGATCCGACGGAATATTTATAAGGTTCACAACTGCCTTGCCGCGCGCAGAAGCCGCGGCATCGGGAACCTCATGGACCTTAATCTTGTAGACCATCCCGTCGTCAGTAAAGATCATTAAATACGCGTGAGTTGAAGCAATGAAGAGATGCTCCACAAAGTCATCATTCTTCGCCGCCGCGCCAAAACGCCCTTTTCCTCCCCGGCCCTGGCGCTGGTACGTCGTAATCGGCGTCCGCTTGATGTAGCCGTTGTTGGTAACGGTGATCGCTACATCTTCATCTGCGATAAGATCTTCAATCGAGAACTCGACGCCCTCATCAACAATTTCAGTCCGGCGAGCGTCGCCGAACTGCTTCTTGACTTCTTCGAGTTCGTTGATGATCACGCGTCGCAGTGATCGTTCGTTGGCGAGAATCTCTTCCAACTCGGCAATCAGCTTTATGATTCCTTCGTACTCGTCGGTAATCTTCTGGCGCTCGAGAGCTGACAAGCGGCGGAGTTGCAAATCGAGAATTGCCTGCGCTTGTAGCTCGGAAAAACCTAAACGCTCGATGGTTTTTTGCAGTTTGCCAATGTAGGTTTTGAGCTGAACGTCCGAAGGCACACCCTTCCAGCTCTTCACCTCGCTCATTGTGGCCATTTGGCCCATTAGCCACTGTCTTGCCTCGTCGACTGAATGGGAATTACGAATCAGCGTGACGATGTAGTCGAGCGCATCAATTGCCTTAGTCAGTCCCTCCAAAATGTGCGCGCGGGCCCTGGCTTTGCGCAGGTCATATTCTGTGCGTCTGCGGACGACTTCACGGCGGAAGTCGACGAAGGCCTCGAGCATCTCCCTTAGGTTCAGAACTCGCGGCTGTCCATTCACAATCGCCAAATTGATCACGCCGAATGACGACTGCATGGGCGTGAGCTTGTACAGCTTGTTCAATACGACCTGTGGCACCGCATCGCGTTTGAGCTCCACAACGATGCGCATGCCGCTGCGATCGGATTCGTCACGAAGATCGGAAATACCATCAAGCTTCTTTTCGTTGATCAACTCAGCGATGCGTTCAATAAGTCGGGCTTTATTTACCTGGAATGGAATTTCCGTGATGACGACCGCGTCGCGCTCCTGCGCTCCCCGTCCGATACGATCGATTCCCGCCCGTGCGCGTAATTGAAGAACACCACGACCCGTGAGATAAGAATTTCTGATCTCATTACGGCCGTAAATAAATCCGCCCGTAGGAAAATCCGGACCGGTCACAATCTTCGTCAATTCTTCGACGGTCGTTTCAGGTTTTTTCAGCAACGCGACTGTGGCATCGACAATCTCAGTCAGATTATGTGGCGGAATTTTCGTGGCCATTCCTACCGCAATGCCGTCCGATCCATTGATCAGGAGATTCGGTATACGTGTCGGTAGCACGCGAGGCTCGCTAAGTGACTCGTCGTAGTTTGGTTGGAAATCTACCGTTTCCTTTTCAATGTCGGCCAGCACTTCGTTCGTGATTCGCGCCATGCGAACTTCCGTGTAACGCATCGCCGCTGCTGCGTCGCCGTCAACCGAACCAAAGTTCCCCTGACCATCAACAAGTGGATAGCGCATGGAAAAATCCTGCGCGAGTCGGACGATTGTGTCGTACACAGCCGTGTCCCCGTGCGGATGGTACTTACCAATCACATCACCAACGATGCGTGCGCTTTTCTTGTAGGGTTTGTTGTAGGTATTCCCAAGTTCCTGCATCGCCCAAAGCACACGCCGGTGCACGGGCTTTAATCCATCGCGCACGTCGGGGAGGGCACGGCCGATGATGACCGACATCGCGTAGTCGAGATACGACCTGCGCATCTCATCTTCTATATTGATGTGATTTCTTTCAGTTGTTTCCATCCAACAGGCCTTTCCAGTACAATCCGCCAGTTGCCCTCAAACGCGTCATCGCATTCGAAGAAAAATTTCCTGTGAGTTTGCGGCAAAACGATGTTTCGATAAAGTTGAGAGAGCCGGCAGTATTGATTTCGAGTGTTAAAAGAGTCTTTTTAGCGCAGCGCATTGGTGCTCAAAACGTACGTGCTATTGTAGCCTTATTCGACGTTATTGGCAAACGCTCTAATCGGATGGAACTCTAATCAAATCAATAAGTTCAGGGGATCTGGAATTAGGCATCCAGGGCCTTGATCAAGACTGAGAATCCACGGATCTGTCCGTCTGTGCGCAACCGGCTTTCAAAAGCTCAATGACTGAACCAAAAGGAGAAGAAAGAAGGATTCGAGGCTTTGACGGCGTCCGTCGAGTACATCTGGATTTCCTCGACTGGGATTGGCCGGTTTAAATTAATGAGAGCAATCACGATTAAAAAAGACATTCTTTTGGTAACCATTGAACGTCATTGCACCTTTCTGGAATGCAAGGGAAGGGTTTCAATCGGCGTGACGCGAGATGAAGCGCGTGAGTATCACGGTTTCGAATGCCCGCATTGCAAACGTTGGAACGACGACATTCTGAATGAACGCGATGTACCGGAATGGTGGGATGAACTGAACGCAGGAATTGATATCTCGTAGGTACAATTAGCCGCAGTGTTATCCGCGCTAATTTGCGGCAACTATTTTTTGATCGAGCGTGAGTAAAACAGGGACATTCGCCGGCAGTAAGATTGACGCGAGGGCACCAATAAAGCCCTCCGTTTTTCCGCAGTGGGCATTCGAGATCCTGCGGCCTTGTGTTCGTGTCATCAGCCGTGTCTGCTGGAATTTAAAGCTAACTGGAACTGAAAATATTCCCACTGAAGGTGGGTTGATCATCGCCTCGAATCATCAGACTTATTTCGATCCATTCTGGATATCAATCCCTGTTAATCGACCCGTGCGGTATCTCGCATGGAGCGTAGCTTTCGATTGGCCGGTGATTGGGACGGTTATGACTCTGTTAGGCGCATGGCCCCTGCAAGTCGCAGGCAGTGATCCAGCCGCTATCCGACGCTCGTTGCAATGGCTTCGCGAAGGTGGCGTTTTGGTGATCTTTCCCGAAGGCGGTCGTAGCACCTGTGATGGTGCTATGACGCGTTTTAAAGCGGGCGCGGTGAGATTGGCGCTGGAAGCAAATGTGCCAATATTACCGGTTACGATTCGAGGTGGGAACCAGGTTTGGCCGAGAAATCAAAAGCTACCAAGACGCGGCTCCGTCGAAATCATTTATCACGCGCTCCAGCACCCAACTCAACTTGCGAATGAAGAAACACGCAACTGTGCACGGCGCCAGACGAGTGTGCTTTCAAACACCATTGCTTCAGCGTTGCAACCCGTGTCTTAGGTGCCGTCTTTAGCTGCGGAGAACGCTCATCATTGAGTCATGAATAGCCCCATTGCTGACAAGCACTTGAGGTGTGTAGATGTCGAGCTGATTTCCCAAGAAATCCGATACCCGTCCACCAGCTTCTTCAACTAGCAACGATCCAGCAGCAACATCCCACGGACTGAGACCGTCTTCCCAAAACCCATCGAAGCGCCCAGCAGCAACATACGCGAGATCCAAAGCCGCTGAACCGTCACGGCGAACGGCTTGAGCCTTCATCGTAAAATTCGAGAAATGACGGGCGAAGTGAGGCCGCTCGCGAACATCATATGGAAATCCTGTGCAGAGCATTGCGTTGTTGAGCTCCTGAACACGCGACACTCGAATCTTTCGTTCGTTCAAAGTAGCTCCGCCGCCACGTTCCGCCGCAAATATTTCGTCACGCATTGGATCGTAAACGACGCCCAATTCGATTCTGCCTGCCCGCTCAACTCCAATCGAAACGCAGAAGCACGGATATCCATGTGCATAGTTAGTAGTGCCATCAAGTGGATCAATTATCCACTTCCATTCGTTGGGGCTGTCTATGACTATCGCCTCGCCCGATTCTTCTGCCAGGATGGCGTGCCGAGGATAGTGCGACTTGATTCGATCGATAATTAGACGCTCTGAAGCCAGATCTGATTCAGTGACCAGATCGATTTCGCCTTTATTGGAGATCTCAAGACTGCGACCGATGCGTTCCGCTAGAATACGGCCGGCATCCCGGGCGGTTTGCACAACGAAGTTCAGCAAGTGAATTCCTTTACGCTAACCAGTGTTCTTTTCAGATGCATGATTTGTTATTGTCGGTCTGCTGAAACAGCAGCGGCCGCCACTGGCAACAACACACGGATTTGCTGGTTCCAGTATGCCCAATCGTGTGCTCCCGGCTGTTCCCTGTAGTCATGTTTGATCGACAAGCGGTCTAAATCCGCGTGCAACGCACGATTGCTTGCCAGAAATGGGTCGTCTGTTCCGCAGTCAATATACAACTGCGGAAGTGATGCGGGCGTCACTCCAGCTGCGATTTTCTTCAAATCGTTTTCTTGACGAGTCGTACTGTTCACTGGTCCAAACGTACGCATGATGCTGC
>JBKPCC010000088.1:0-16980 GCA_046727215.1 Acidobacteriota bacterium | reverse complement strand
ATCGGTGTCGCAATCCACGGAAATGGGGACCGTTTACACAGCCGAAGAGTTGAAAGTGTTGTCGAGCTTTGCCCATGAACACAATATGCTCTTGCACATGGACGGGGCTCGAATAGCGAATGCTGCCGCCAGTTTGAATTTATCGTTGCGAGAGACCACGGTCGCTGCAGGCGTTGACGTACTCTCGTTCGGTGGGGCAAAGAACGGCATGATATACGGTGAAGCAGTCGTCTTTTTCGATCAGAATCTATCGAAAGATTTCAAGTATCTGCGGAAACAGGGTACTCACCTCCCTTCGAAGATGCGCTTCATCTCGGCTCAGTTCGAAACACTCTTGACTGACAACCTTTGGCGGCGGAACGCGGAGCACGCCAATCAGATGGCGCAGATTCTTGCTTCCGAATTAAGATCTATCCCCCAGATCAGAATCACTCAAAGCGTAGATGCCAACGGAGTGTTCGCAGTCATCCCGGCGCAATATGTTCCGGAGTTACAAAAAGAATATTTCTTCTATGTCTGGAATGAAGAAACTTCGGAGGTTCGATTTATGACCTCCTTTGATACCACCGAGGAAGATATCCATGATTTTGTCTCGTTGGTTAGAAAGACTGTTCGGTAAGCTTCTTCCAAACGAAATCCGACAACGAACAGCCGCTCCGCCCATCCACACATCAGACTCAATCGAAAAATACGGCTTCATCTATAGCGACGAGGTCCTTTCTCCAGATGGCGCTGTCAAGGTTATTTATGGTTACAGCGATGGTGAAAAAGGCCCGGTCACAATTGAACCTCGCGTCATTGATGTTGCCACTGGTGAAGTCTTAGTCGATTTGTGGAGAGGCTGGTGTCAAGGCAGCGTTGAATTTATGGAGCCGGGGCGATTACGGATCAAAGTACAGGACGCTTACGCTCAAGTATTGATCTGTGAAGCTGAGGTAGATCTGAAGGCAAGAGAGTTTGTGCTGACTAACAGTCCCGATCGCCGCGAACCACTCGCGAACTTCAGAGACCGAATGATGAAGCTGCGCGTTCTTTAAATTTTGGTGGATCGCCTTAGTCGAGCAGTATCTTCAACAAGCCCCGAGCGGATGCAATCCCCAACAGCGATTCCTCGGTCCTGTGAGAACCAGGGATATGCGATTCTCGCAGATCCTTTGCCATCTGTTCCTGGCGTAGGAGTCGCCGCTCTTCCTCTAATTCTGCCTTCTCTTTTGCTCGAGAAGCCTCTAGTCCTCCGGCGCGAATAAACTCGACGATGCGGCTCAACTCGTCGCGATCAAACCAGGTTCCGTGTCCTTTGCAAACGTCCACTATCACGCCTGAGCAGCGCGCGAAGTTGATCCTATTCATTAATTGTGAGCACTCAGGACACGGTGCATAGCTGACCTTGGCAGTCGTCGCAGGCACGGAGTGGTGCGGGACGAGAGACGCCGCGCCGAGAACTGCAGCTTGCTCCTCGCGATCCGCGCAGATCTTTTTAAATGCCGGGACGTCCAGCCATAAACCTAAACACTTATCGCACTCTCGAACCGCTACCGATCCGATCGTCACACCTTGCATGTCTGTTTTGCAGCGCGGACATTTTCTTGGCACAAGCTCCGACACTGTTCCAACCGCCGCTGCAGCCACACCACAACGCGGGCAATGTTTGCTGCCTATGAACATCATCCCGAAGCAAGAGGGGCACGCAACAGTTGCCAGGCGCGACTCACAATACTGACAAATCGGCGCATCCGTCGAAGTTGCCGCACCACACATCGGGCAATTTAGCGTTTCGGCCTGCACGACGGCATTTTAGCAACCTGACGCACGGATGAGTAGACACTTTTCTAAACTGCTTTCATATTGGTTGCTGGACTAGCTGGAGAACGTATGCCATGCTCTGCGAGTTTATCGTGCCACAGCCGACTCAAGTTTGCCCGCTCCTGCAAACTAAAACCCGGGCTTAAAAATGAGTAGCGCCCTCGATGAGATCGCGGAACGAATCGAACCATCACCTGAAATCGTGTCGGTGATGGCGGCAACAAAACCACCAGCAATTCTGGGTCTCGATGTCGGCACCTCCGGTGTGCGTGCCGCGATGTTTGATGAGCAGGGTCGGGAAATACCCGGCGCAAGCGCGCAGAACATGCGTGACCTCTCAACGCGCAGCGGTTTTGCGGAATTGGATCCGGAAGCTGCTGTCGACCTCGTCGTGCAAACTATTGATGACGTTCTGGCGCTACCCGAGGCCGTCGACAGCCAAATTGAATTCATTTCAGTCTCCTGTTTCTGGCACAGCCTGGTCGGTGTCGACGATGATGGAAACGCAACGACGCCAGTTCTCACCTGGGCGGACACGCGTTCTATATCCGTTGTTGACGAATTGCGCACGCTGTTCAATGAGAAAGAGATGCACGCCCGAACTGGTTGTCGCTTTCATCCAAGTTACTGGCCAGCAAAAATCCTTTGGCTGCGAAAGGAGCAGCCTAACGTTTTTGCGGCGACACGATCTTGGATAGGTTTCGGCGAATACCTCGGCCTGCGCCTGTTTGGACTGCGGTCGACAAGCGTTTCGATGGCGTCTGCAACGGGGCTGTTTAATCAGTACTTTCGAGAGTGGGACCAGGCTTTGCTTCAAACATTGGATGTTTCGCCTGAGACGCTACCGCCACTTGCGATTTGTAATCTGAGTCGTCGCACGTTAACGGAGACCTTTGCATTGCGTTGGCCTCAATTGAGTGAAGCGCACTTGTCTCCCGCTATCGGCGATGGGGCCGCAAACAACATTGGTGCGGGTTGTGTGTCTCGGACGGACGCGGCATTGATGATAGGCACGTCCGGCGCTATGCGGGTTCTTTACGAAGGGGAGCCGCCGTCAGAATTGCCCGGTGAGCTTTGGTGTTATCGTGCGGACCGCACGCGTGTTGTCGTTGGCGGAGCTTTATCCGATGGCGGTGGTTTATACCAATGGCTCGTTGCGTCATTGCGACTGGGAAATACATCCGACGGATCGTTACAAACGCAACTCGCACAGATGGAACCAGACGCCCAGGGTCTCACGGTTTTACCGTTCTGGGCGGGCGAGCGAAGTACGGGCTGGAACGCCAGCGCCCGCGGAGCAATACTGGGCTTATCCGTTCATACGGAACCCATTCACGTATTGCGGGCCGCGATGGAGAGCATAGCCTATCGTTTTGCGTTGATTCTAAATGCGCTCGATCCGGTTGCGCCCAACGCCTCGATCATCGCATCCGGAAATGCCTTACGCTCTTCACCCGTTTGGGTGCAGATATTGGCTGACGTTTTGAATCGGCCAATTGCCGTCAGTGGATTACGCGAAGCTTCGACTCGCGGCGCCGCCTTGCTTGCCCTTGAAGCCGCGGGCAAAATACAGAATATCGAAGAATTTTCTTTGCCGATTGAAAGAACTTTTGAACCTGACGCAGTGCGACATGAAAAATACCAGCAAGCTATTGCGCGTCAGCAAAAGTATTATGACGCAGTGTTTTCTGCGAATCGTCAGGAGGAATGAGGGGGCAAACACTTACAGATGAGCGCACCGGTACAAAAAGAATCCGAAAGCATGACCGATCTCGATCAACTTTGCATTAACACGATTCGCGCGTTAACACTCGATGCTGTGCAGAAGGCTGAGTCCGGTCATCCGGGCCTGCCATTGGGAGCAGCGCCCATGGCCTACGTGCTATGGACGAAGTTTCTCAAACACAACCCAAGAAACCCCAGGTGGCACAATCGAGATCGCTTTTTGCTGTCAGCGGGGCACGGCTCCATGCTGTTGTACTCTCTTTTGTATCTAACGGGGTACGACCTTCCACTCGAAGAACTCAAAAGATTTCGACAATGGGGTTCGAAGACTCCAGGTCACCCTGAGAGCGTTTTGACTCCCGGAGTTGAGGTCACGACTGGACCACTGGGCCAGGGGTTTGCAAACGGCGTAGGGATGGCAATGGGCGCCGCCCATCTGGCAGCAAAGTTCAATAAAGATGGATTTCCCGTTATCGATCACTGCGTGTACGCGATAGTGTCCGACGGCGACATGATGGAGGGCGTCGCATCGGAAGCGGCTTCGCTCGGGGGCCATCTGAAGCTGGGCAAGCTGATCTATTTGTATGACGACAACCACGTGACCATCGAAGGCTTCACCAGTCTTGCCTTCAGTGAGGATGTGCCGGAACGGTTTGAGGCCTATGGCTGGCACACACAAACTGTTAGGGACGGAAATGATCTAAATGCCATAGAGCAGGCAATCCGAGCAGCGCACGCCGTCACTGACAGGCCTTCCTTGATCTCAGTCAAAACAATCATCGGGTACGGGATGCCGACAGAGGGCACTCGAAAGGCACATAGCGATGCTCCGGGCGAAGAAGCCGTCCGGGAAACAAAACGTCGGTTAGGGTGGCCCGAAGACAAACAGTTCTATGTTCCGGACGAAGCGCTGGCCCATTTCCGCGAGGCGATCGAGAAAGGTCAGAAATATGAGGCGGAGTGGAATACTCTGGTAAAAGAATACCGGAAGAAATACCCGGACCTTGGTCAGCTCTTGCAAACAATGATGGAGGGCAAGTTACCCGACGACTGGGAAACGCATTTGCCTCGATTCGAGAATGCGAAACCCATGGCCACGCGCGCAGCAAGCGGCGAAGTGATCAATGCACTCGCGCCACACCTTCCGATGCTAATCGGAGGCTCGGCCGATCTCGGAGTTTCCAACAATACTGATATCAAGGGTGGCGGTGATTTTGAGCCCGGTTCCTACGAAGGGCGGATTATTCATTTTGGTGTACGCGAACACGCGATGGGCGCCAGTCTCACAGGAATGTCATTGAATGGAGGTCTAATACCATTCGGTGGAACATTCTTAACATTCTCAGATTATATGCGCCCGGCGATTCGACTCGCGGCTATCTCTGAGGCGCAGGTCATATATGTCTTCACACATGATTCCGTTGGGCTCGGAGAGGATGGACCAACCCATCAACCGGTTGAACACCTTTCGGCATTGCGCGCGATCCCACACCTGTTCGTAATTCGGCCTGCGGATCCGGCAGAGGTGAGTGAATCGTGGCGAATTGCGATTCTGCGCCGTCACGCTCCGACGGCATTTGCTTTGACGCGACAAAAAGTTCCGATCATTGATCGCAAGCGATATGCGGCAGCAGAAGGCCTGCGGCGAGGAGCGTACATTCTCGCCGAAGCTGAAACTGCGGAAGGTGCAAAAGCTGCCCCGAAGTTGATTCTCATCGGAACGGGATCTGAAGTTTCGCTGACTTTGGACGCGCGTGATGTTTTGCAAAAACAGAATATTCCCACCAGAGTAGTCTCAATGCCGTGTTGGGAGCTTTTCGACGAGCAATCAGTGGAATATCGAAATCAGGTGCTGCCACCGGCAACGGGAGCGCGACTTGCAGTGGAAGCGGGCATCTCTCAGGGCTGGTACCGGTACGTTGGCCTGCAGGGAGATGTTTTGTCTATTGAGCGGTTTGGCGCCTCGGCTCCTGGTGACGTTGTTCTTCGTGAACTTGGCTTTAACGTGGACAATGTTATAAACCGGGCAAAAGCGTTGTTGTGAGGTTCTAATGCGAATTGCAGTTGGCGCTGATCATGGTGGTTATCCATTGAACGAGCGCATCATCTCCGAGCTAGGATCCGGAGGTCACGAGATAATAGATTTCGGCACTCATGATGGCTCGCGCCCGGATGATTATCCGGACTATGCGCTTGCAGTTGGCGAGTCGTTGCAGGAAGGCGACGCGGACATTGGAATTATTGTTTGTGGCAGTGGTATTGGGGCATCGGTAGCTGCAAACAAACTAATTGGTATTCGTGCAGCAATGTGCGGGGACACGTACTCGGCACATCAATCACGCGAACATGATGACTGCAATGTGTTATGTCTCGGGGCTCGAGTAACCGGGCCGGAGCTGGCACTGGACATTGTGCGCGCCTTCGTCGCGGCGAGATTCACGGGCGAAGAGCGACATCGCCGGCGTTTGGAGAAGATTGCCAGGATTGAATCCTCGCGTTGATTCAATCTGTGGATTGGCCTAAACGACGAATCTAAGCGCAGCCGGAAGAACACGGTAATCAGCCGGCGTGCGACCTCGCACGTTTCCATCCGCTTCAATCAACAAAGCATCGTCTTCCGAGAATGTTTCGATGCGCGCGTAAGTTCCCTGGGCGATCCTCACCTTCGGGTTTGAAACGTGGCCGCCCCAATGTAATCGTGGCAGCTCACGGATCACATTCGTGCGACTCAACCCGGTCGCAATCACTACATCCAGTTTGCCATCGTCGATTGTCGCCTTAGGTGACAGCATCATTCCCGCACCTGCATAGGCGCTATTCGCGACCGCCACCAGGTTCATTGGACCGTCAGCCAGTGCCTCCTCGTCGACGATGACGCGAACTCGTCGTTCGCGCCACATTGCCACAGAAGTTGCCGCCGCGAACAAGAAACGAGTTTCCCCGGAAAACCGACGCAGGAATCCACCCTGAGCTGCTACGCGAGCTCCGGTTTCGCCTCCGATTCCCAAGGTGGAAGCATTTAGAGAAATGAATGGCTGCGTGAAATTGTTTGAGCGCCCACTGATCACATCAACTGTTCGTATGTGAGTGTGATGTTGAGTTTGCAAGTGTGCGATGAGCGTTTGAATCCAATCATTAAGAGGTGCACGCTGGCCCCTCAAACCTCTTGCGAAATCGTCGCCAGTACCCGCGGGAAGTACAGCAAGTGCTGCCAAAGGGTTTATTGATTGCGTGGATTCACTACGAAATTCAAAGAAACCCTGTGCGGCTTCACTCAAGGTTCCATCACCGCCAAGGACCGCGATTGTGCGATAGCCCTGGTGAATGGCTGATCGGGTGCGTTCCGTTGCATCGCCGGCGTGCGTCGTTTCGTGCATGTCGAATGAGATCCCGGCATCTCGAAGGCGAGTGTGAACAATTGGCCATGCGCGCCGCGCCTTTGCTGCGACATGATTCACGATTACTAGGTTTCGATGTGTACCGTCCACAGATTCCACAGATTACACGGATTAAGGCAGAAAGGAGAAAGCTAGAGAGCACAAGGGCACAAGGCAGAAGGCAGAAAGCGCATTTCGTATTTTGATGTCGTTTTCTGTGATTTCGTGGATCGTCTTTCTGCTCACGACAAACGAATCCACGAAACACACGAAACAACACGAATTCGTCTGCCGCCTACTACTTACCGGGGCGACTCCTTACTGCTTTGTGCCTTCTGCTTTTTGCTTTAACCCGTGTAATCTGTGGATCGAGTATGAAGGCCGTAAGCATAATCAATCATACAGGCGTCGAAGGACTAGAGATTCGCGAGATCGATCCTCCTCCTCCGCCCACCGCCGATCGCGTGCGCGTGCGAACTCACGCCGCTGGTTTAAATCGAGCCGACCTGTTGCAGCTTCGAGGCCGGTATCCAGCTCCACCCGGCTATCCACAGGATATTCCCGGGCTCGAATTTGCGGGTGAGGTCGAGGCGCTTGGGCCCGAAGTGCGCTCGTGGAAAGTTGGCCAAAGAGTTTTCGGTATTACCGCCGGCGGTGCGCAGGCGGAGTATATTGTTGTTCCTGAGAATCATCTTGCAGCTATACCGCAGAACCTCGGTTGGGCCGAAGCAGGTGCAGTTCCTGAGGTATTCATTACTGCGCATGATGGGATCATTACTCAGGCGAAATTGAAGCCCGGTGAGACCCTTTTGGTCCATGCCGCCGGCTCGGGTGTTGGAACGGCAGCTATACAGTTAGCACGAGCAGCCGGCGCGCGAGTCTTCGGCACTTCTCGCACGGCTGAAAAACTCAACCGGTCAAGAGCCCTTGGACTTAACGAAGCCGTTGTAATCGCCGAGGACCCGAAGGTAGTTGTGGAAGCGGTGAGCGGATGGACCAGCGGCCGCGGCGTTGACGTAGTTCTGGATTTGGTGGGAGCGCGTTATCTCGAGGCGAACCTGGCTGCGCTCGCAAGAAAAGGAAGAATGATGTTGGTGGGAACTACGTCGGGAGCAAACGCTGGACTCGATTTCAATGTCGTCATGAGCAAGCGGCTAACTATTAGAGGCACGGTCCTCCGCGGCCGGAATAATGAAGAAAAGGCAGCAGCCGTGCAGCTGTTTGCTAATCAAGTGGTTCCATTGCTCGAACAAGGTGCGGTGAAATCCGTTATCGATACTGTGTATAAAGTGGAAGACGTGCGTAAGGCCTACGCACGTCTTGAATCCAACGAAGGTTTTGGAAAAATTGTGCTGCTGTTTGAGTAGTGTCGCTATGAGCGCACTTTTGCGCGCCGCGCCGCCGATGCAAGTTCGCGAGCCCGTGGCATCGAGTCAACGGCCTTGTTAACTTGTGGATCGACGTCGTTGAAGACCTGAATTGCGGCCTGACTACCATAAGCAGCTGTAGCCAACTCGAAACGCAGTTGTCGATTCACGTAGGCGCGTGCTTTGTCTAGCTGTTCGCCGGTTACCTTGTAAACCGGTTTGCTCGCCACGAAACGCTTTAGTGCCTTGAACAGATCGTCGGTTACGGGATAATCGGCAGCCTGTAGATCGTGATTGAACTCGATTGGTTTCTGGATTTTGTAAGTCTCAAACCCAGGTACTCTTCCAGTGGTTAACTCAAGAGCAAAAGCAAAGATCGAGTCTTCAAGGCGCGCTTCACTCGGCTGTAGTCTCCCCGGAGCAACAACTTCATCGGGTGAGATTCCACCCCCGCCGTACACTGCGCGTCCCAAGTCTGTGCGGCTTTCTGGACCAGTAGGGGAAGCTGGCTCAGGCTCTCCGGTCACAGCATGTTTGTAGTAGTCGTAGAACCCACCGTTGGAGTAGTCGCGCTGGATTAGTCGACCTGAAGGAGTCGTGTATTTCGCGATTGTAAGCAGCAGCGCCGAGTCGTATTCGAGTTGGATTGGAAGCTGTACAAGACCTTTTCCAAACGTTGTTTCGCCGACAATCAACGCTCGGTCATGATCCTGCAACGCACCGGCAACGATCTCAGCTGCAGAAGCAGTGTCCTTGTTCACCAGTACGACCAGCGGGATCATGTCTGGAGAATCGTTAACTGCTGTGAAGTTTTCTGAACTCCCTCTGATCCGTCCCTTTTGACTAACGATCAATTGCCCGCGTTGTAGAAACGTATTGGCCACGCGCACAGCCTGGATTAACAAACCGCCGCGGTTTCCACGAAGGTCGAGGATAAGCGTATTCATTCCTTTTGAATGCAAGTCCTGAAGCGCTTCTTCGAACTCGTCCGCAGTGGTCAAGTTAAAGCCACCTGTCATGGCAACGTAACCGACACCCGGTCGCAATATGTAAGCGAGCGGGATAGACGGAAGCGGTACCGCATCTCGCGTTATCGTGACAGTCTGAGCTTGATGAGTAGCGGCATGCTCGACGGTTACCTTGACTACGGTTCCACGCGGCCCCAACAAGAACTTTCGTACTTCGCCATAGCTCTTGCCACGCATCGATTGTCCGTCTACCTCGACAATTCGATCACCAAAGCGAAGACCTGCACGCGCTGCGGGTGCATCTTCAAACGTTGCTCGGATGTACGTGTTAACTTCCTCTCCCTGGCGCAGGTTGCCAATCGTTGCTCCAATGCCGAAATACTCCGAGCGTTGTTCGGTCTTGAAGGACGCATATTCGATTGGATCAAAGTATGTTGAGTGCGGGTCTAAGACATTCAACATACCATTGATGGATGACTTGAAAATATTGTTATAGTCGAGCTTTTTGCCGTCGATGTGGTTTGACTGAATTACCGAGAGTGCTTCGGCTATGTCACCGCGTACGACGGACGCTGTAACTGCGCTCTTGCCGTTTGAAGGGGTGACAGGTGCGGAACGTTCCGGCGTTGTCCCTGGTTGGCGTCTGGCGGAACGGTTTTGTGCAAAGATGATTGCAGGAAGTGAAAGGGCAATAATCAGAAACAACATGCCCGGCAAAAACGATATCTTTCTCACGCGACCCTCCTGAGGCCTTGACCAGCTTGAATTATCCATCTTTCGATCCCGGCTAGTGTCGCACAGGCAAAAGCGGGTGTGTCAGGATAGCACGAAATGTCACGCCAATTGAATGTACGCGGCCCGGAACTGCGAAGTTCTAGCAGGCCAGTCAACAGTTACTGCGGTTAGTTTTTTCCCAGCAGGAAAACGTTGCCCAGCTCGTTGCTCGTATAAATGAACAAGCTTTGCGGCAGATTTACGTGAATAACGAGAACGATACATTCAAAAGGCTAGGAAAGCACGGAAAGTAGGCTGTCGAGAGAGCCCTCTCCGACTGGCTTTTCGGCACGAGTCGCAGCTAGATCGCCCTTTCTCCAATTGACCGTCTTGCTCGATCGCTCTCAGAGCCGTGACAAACGACACCAAATTTGTGCACTATTGGGGGCTCTTACTCAAACACCAGCAATGATTTCGGCAGTTTTCGCGCATCGGAGGAGGCAGAATGCCTGATGAACTGAAGCGAGAAAGTTTGCTTGCGTTTACGAATTCTCATCGTGACGAATATGAATCGCTGCTAAAGCAATTTGTCGAGATTCCGACGGTTTCCTGTGATCCAGCTCATGCGCCGGATATCAAGAAAGGCGTCGAACTGACGCTCGACACGATTGCGAAATACGGCGGAGAAGCTCAGATTTACCGGGCAAGCAAGGGAAATCCAGTTATTCAGGGGGTTTTTGATATTGATCAAAAACTTCCAACGGTAACGGTGTACAACCACATAGACGTACAACCAGCCTCGAAAGAGACTGAGCCCTGGGACACGGAGCCATTTCAGTTTACGCGACACGGGGACAAGTACTTCGGGCGTGGCACAACCGATGATAAAGGGCCAGCCTTGTCGGCTTTGTTTGGAGCGCGGGCGGCCCGGGAGTCAGGACTTCCCATCAATGTTCGTTTTCTCTGGGAATTCGAAGAAGAAATCGGCTCACCCAATTTCGAGACAATAATCAAGGAGGCTGCACCCAAGCTGCGTACAGAATCAGTTGTCGTTTCGGATACGGTTTGGGTGTCGCGTGAACGTCCAGCCAGTTCCGCGGGCTTGCGTGGGCTACTCGGATTCATCTTGACGCTTGAGACAGGTACGACCGACACGCATTCAGGCGAGACCGGCGGCGCATCCCGGAACCCGATCGCTGAGCTGATGCGAGTCGTTTGCGATATCTATGACGTCAACACGGGGAAGGTGAAAATCAAGGGGTTTTATGATGACGTCGTGCCACCGACTAAGAAGGAATTGAATGACTGGGCCAACTCAGGATTCACAGTTAAAGCATTCAAACAGGCTCATCATTTAAAGCTGATGCGCAGCAATGACGCGCTGGAAGTGATGAAGCGGATCTGGGGAATGCCGACAATGGAGATCCACGGAGTTGTCGGTGGATACCAGGGTCCCGGTTTGAAATCTATTGTCCCGCCGCGCGCGGAGATAAAGGCCTCTTGTCGTTTGGTGCCGCTACAGGACCCGGCCAAGATTAAAAAGCTAATTACCGCAGCTGTGAAGAAACTGAATCCTGACGTGAAGATTCAGTTCGAGTCGGCGGCTCCAGCTTTCCGCACAGTGCTCAAAGGTCCATTGCCGCTGGCTTTGAAACGGGCAGTTAAGTTTGCTTTCAAGCGCGATGCGGTGTTTGTTCGTGATGGTGGAACGATTGGGGCAATGACGAGTATCGAAAAGGTGTTGAAGTGTCCGGTCTTGTTTCTTGGCCTCTCGTTGCCGGAGCATGGATATCATGCGCCGAATGAAAACTTTGATTGGCAACAAGCGTCGGGAGGAATGGTTGCGTTTGCCAAGTACTTTGAAGAGATCGCAAATCTTCCGCGTTGAAAACTTAGTCGCAGATTAACGCAGATAATTCAGATCAAATCAGACAGAAAGCTAAACAGCTCTTTCATAAGCTGTTTTTGATCTGCGTTATCTGCGTCAATCTGCGGCTAATTCTTTCTTTACACAAGGCACGCGAGGCGTTCTTCGTTGAGAGCAACGAAGCCGAGTTTTTCGTAAAACCGCCGTGCCTCGGGATTGTTGAGGTGTACCGCTACGTCGATTCGCGTTATAGATTCTCTTCGTAACTGGTCCTTCAAACTTTCTATTAAGGCCGTTCCGGCCCCCTTACCACGCTGGTTTTCCTGGACGTAGACGTCGTCTAACTTCGCAACCACCGACCCCATCGAAGTTGAGATCGCGTAGCTTACAACACACGTGCCCGCGATTCTTCCGTCATCAAACGCCAGCCAAATAAAGCCGAGTTCCGGTCGCTCGAGAAAGAGATCCAGCGCATCATTCAAACCGCGGATACCCTGATCGCCATAAGCATGACTGCTGTCGAGATAATGTTCATCCGCAGTAAGGAATGCGCCGAGGAGTTCGAACGCATGCGGCACGTCAGCGGCGGTCATTTTACGGCAGGTAATCAAGCTCGTCCTCCAAAACCTTGATAGTTAATAATGCCACAGAACGATCCACGAACTCACACGAAAATGACACAAAATCACACGAAGCCGCAAAATTCGAACTCGAAACTCTTAGCTCGAAAGTCGAAGACTCTTTTACTGTGTGACAATCGTGCCCATCTGAACGACTTCGAAATTCGATCCTCTTATAGTTTTGAGAGTGCTGAGTTCGTTGTCGTCCCAACGTGGATCGGGCGCGCCGCTGATGTACCAGTTGGAACCATTGTCTGCCAGGATCATTCCATATTTCTTTAGTGCCCGCAGGATTACCTGCATTCGTGGCGAGAACGTCGAAATGTTGAAGCCTGCTTTCAGCCGCACACGCATGCCCATCGGTGGTCTGTTAGGGCTGGTATCGCTGCTAGCGAAGTGTCGAGCCGGGTAAACGTATGCATGACGTGTGAACTGAGCAGTGAAGCGGACTGCATGCGTAATCTCGCCTTGTTCAAACACCTCATCGTAACGGACGAGTCCAGGAAAAATTGGTAAGCCTGCGGCGTCAGCCGATGTCCACCCGGCAGGTCTTAATGCATTCGAGTTAAGATCGAATACCGCGCCACAGTTTGCATCCCAGCTTGCCCCGTTGTTAATGGGAAACCCGTAACCGAGCTCGTAAAGCTTCCAGTTGTCACGATCAATTACAAGCACGTGCCGGTCGCCTGTAGAAGATGGGCCACCCTCGATCGGGGCATTAGGTGGCACCGGGTAAGGCCCTGGATCGCTCTCGTCACCATACGCCGTGAAGTTAATCGGGACCAATGATTGATTACCGGCGACCACGATGTAAGGGATTCCGTTAGGCGCGCCGTTATACACCGTCCCAAAATCAGGATGCAGCCCCACATTCAAGCCAATGCTTGCAATCAAGTTGTCCGAATTCGGATCGACTGGAGCTGTCGATATGTCTTGATTCCAGGGATTGTCGGGCGGGAAGACCTGTTTGCCATGAAGACTGGCGCCTGGTCCAAGATCCGGCAAAGGAGCAGGCGGGTCATCAGGCGGCCCGCCGCCGATATGACCGATTCCTATCCTTACACGGTTGCTTGTTACTCCATGGAGGGTGATGCCGACCAGCACGTCACCCACGTCTCCAAGCGAGTCGTTGAGTCGTACTACCACTGACGTCATCCACGCGAAACCAGGTACGGTGCCTACATACTCGACTGTTAGTGGATAGTGAGTGTGTAAGCCATCTTCTGCGTCTGCTGTGACTGCTGATGCGTTCTCTCCGGGATTCAAATTCAAGTTCGTCGCAAACAGCATTACTCGCGTTCGCATATCTGTTCCGAACCGCACTGGCTCGCTCATTGGAAAGGGCTCAGACATGTTTGTGATCGAGTCTAGCGCAATCGCCCTCGTTGAGTTCGATTGCGTGAGCAACGTCAGCGAAGCCTCTGTGCGCAGCTTCCCGTTTTGTTCCGGGGAAACCGCCGCGCCGTCGCGGATAAACAACAGACAAGCAGCAGCGAAGCTGATACAGAGAACTAGTAATTTGCGGCGGGCCGACATCAACTTCGCTACGGGCAGACAGTTCTGCATAATTCGACCAGGTTCCCTAAGCTATTTTGAGGAGTTCTGGGGGCAGACGGCTTTTTGAGGGTTGGGGCCGAGAAGAGAGGGGACAAGCGGCAAATCCACACTATTCTGGAGTGTCGCCGAAAGTCAAGAGATAAAAAATGAGCCGCAGATTAACGCAGAGAACGCAGATCAGAAGGCAGAAGCAAAGCAGAAAGCAGAACATTCCTTCTGCTTCTTATCTCCGTCATCTGCGTTAATCTGCGGCTAAATTTTTTTGCCTGCAGCCGTTCGCGGTACTGACCTATCGGTTCCTACCGATCAGGATTCAGTTTAAATTCCGCGGGCACGAACTCAACTGATTTTGCGAGGCCATCGACCTTTTGCCGGCTGTCGCCTGGAACGTAACAAACGACGACCACATTCTGCGGTTTGCGAGCGCCACACGAGATTTCAGTTCCTGCATCTGTGCTAAACGAAACGATCTCAGTTTCTTCGAAGGACTTTGACCACAGCTTTAAGATGCCACCGGCAACTTGCACAACAAACGTCACGCCTTTTGCATCGCAATCCACTCGCACTAAAACGCCCTGGACCTGCTTTTCAGCTCCAGTTGGAGTTCTCAAAGCTTCGCGCAAGTACTTCGATGGATCTGGTTTTTCGTCTGGCTCAGCCGAAGGAGTAGAGCCAGCTGATGCCACATTCGAAGCCGGCGCCTTTGTCGCTCCGGCATTGCTTCGTAAAGGAGACTCCCGAAGGGCCTGATACCGCGCGGCGCCTTCGTCCAGTGATACCACTTCAGACAACAGGGCTTGCGCGCGTTGCTGCAGCATACTGTCGTTGTGGTTTTGGCTCAACCTTTCCAGAATCTGCCGCGACGCTTTGTAATCTTCTTTTCGCATGTAAATCTGCGCAAGCATCAATAGAAGATCGTTTCGTCCAGGAGCGGTATTCAATGCGCGCTTCAATAGTTCGATCGACTCATCCAACTGGCTGCCGCTCACGAGATTGACGAAACTGAGAAGGCTATACGATTCAATGAAGTCCGGGCGAAGCTGAATTGCTTTCCTAAGTTCATCCCTCATCTTTTCTTGCGCGGCAGGCGCATAGGCCGTTACAAGCTGCGTATCTCCTATACCTTCGCGGCTGAGTGCATACGCGTAGTAATAATGGATCAGGTAGTTTTGTGAGTTCGCTGCGGCTGCTCGCTCCAGGCTTCTGCGCGCTTCTTCGATCTTTCCTTGCCGCACCCGTAACATTCCCAGGGACGCATGGGCCATTCCAAGTTCAGGATCAAGCGTCAAAGCCTTTTGCAGGTAGCTCTCGCTGTCTTCACGATTGTTGTGCAAGAGCAGGTCGCCGAGATATGCCTGGGCTTCAGCTTCAGTCACGGGAGCCGATTGCGTCACGGTATCGAAATCGAGTTTCTTTCCGAAGTTTCCCGTCAGGATCGGATACGTGTCGCGCCTGATGTAATCACGCAATTCTTTCTCGATCGATTCGAATGTTGTTTTAAATGCCTGCTGGAACGCCTGTTCGAGCGGCATACCCGAATCAACTAACTTAATAAAGGGTCCAAGTTGCGCAGCGCGCTGACCATCTTTACCAAGAATCAAATAGTGAACCAGCGCCCAAGACTCAGCGTAGAAAATGCTCTGCTTATTTCGTTCGTTGTAATAAGGCGAGTTGTGGTCCACCTGAAACAGCGTCTTCAGCGCCAACATCTTGTTTTCGCGCAACAGCAGTACGTGATTCGCGATCGGTCTACCCAGGACCACCTTCTGATCATCACTAATGCTGAACGTGCTGTAGTATTCCGCCAGTCCTTCGTTGAACCATGTAGGAGCGTTCCCGACGGTGTTGTTAACAAGCAGGTGAGTGTATTCGTGGAAGATAACGTTGAAGGGATTTTGTTCGCCCCGAACCTCGGTGGTTAAGGTGATGTAGTTCACATCCGGTCCCGCCTGAAAATAACCTGCCGTGTTCGGATTAGTCTTGAACGGTCGGTACGAGCTGTCGTTCTTGAAGACGATTACGGTCGTCGGGACCGTGCCCGCCAGGTTGGCATTCTTGAAAAGTAAGCTAAAGACTTCGCGAAACTGTTCGAGTTTGATCCCGACTTGCCTGATCTCTTTCTCACTCGCGTTCCCAACCAGAAAGAAGTTGCGTGATCGCACGCTGGTCCACGTGTCTTTAGCTGCGACTGGGGAAACCTGTGCGCTAATGAAAACGCAAAAGAGAAAAGCAGGCGCAATCAGACGTTTCAAGGTGAGAAGCTCCTTTTGCAGACTTTGCTAGTCAGTGAAAGTCCAATGATTGGTTGTTCTATTGCCGATAAATGGATGAATCGGCGAGCCGAAAAGTGTATTCAACATCGAGCCACTGCGACACTGGTTGACCATCTTTCGTCGCGGGCTTGAATTTTATCTTGCAGGCTACTCGAATTGCATTCTCAGTTAGACCGTAAGGTAACCGCCGTACGACCCTAACGCGGTCGACTTCACCCGTTGATGTAAGGACGACTTTCAAAATAACGTAACCCTGAATTCCGGCGCGGTTGGCTTCTCTCGTGTAGGAAGGTTTGGGCCGATCGGTGATTTCGGCTCTGACGTCTACAGCTTTGGGAGAAAAGACGCTTGCCGGTTCGTTTTGCTTATCGATAATCCGCGCGAGGGTCCCATCCTCTGTACATCGGTATTCCTCGTTCTTTTCCGCCGTAACTGGTGGTGGCTCATCGCTTGGTTTCGGCTGAGGGGTTGGCGCTTCAACTGCAGGCGTGGGTTGCGAAACAGGTTTTGGCAGCTTTCGTCCGGACTGGGCGAGATTAGAAATAATCAAGATAGACAGAAATAAGATGGGGAAAAGCTTCATGGGTCGACTCCTAAGTCAACCATTTGGAGTGCGGGGCCGTTGCGCCCCGGGTATTTTTTGGGCACAAACGAACCGACAAAAACGGCCAAAAACGCCCACCACCCAAACACCACAAAGGGAAACAAA
>JBKPCC010000087.1:0-47050 GCA_046727215.1 Acidobacteriota bacterium | reverse complement strand
GCAGCCATGTTAATCGTGCCAACGACGTCTGGTGTCGGAAGTGTCTGTCCGTTCGCTCCGCCTGAAGCTTCCTGAATCAAATAATACTGACCCGGCGCTAACATCACGTTCGACAAAGCCGTAACGGACCAAGTGGAGGATGTCGCGCCTGCGTATTGCACCGACCATCCCCTCAAATCCACAGAAACGCTTCCGCGATTAAAGATCTCCACGAAGTCGTTCCGAAACTGGGCGCCGGAGTTTCCACCACCCCCGTACACCTGGCTGATGACCACGTCGTTAGATGTCGGCGAGGGCGTTGGAGAGGGTGAGGGAACCGGTGACACCGTTGGAGTTGGCGACGGCGAAGGTGTTGGCGAAGGACTGGGCGTTGGCGTTGGGCTTGGCGAAGGCGACAGAACAGCAAAGGTGGCCGGCGCAGACCTCACGCGTCTCGCTGACGCAGTAATAAGAGCAGTACCGGTCCTGAGTGCTGTAGCTGTTCCTCGCTCGTCGACTGTCGCCACAGTTGCATTGTTGGATTCCCACTCGAAGATGACACCCGGCACAGGGTTTCCATGATCGTCGAGTGCATGGGCGACAAACATCTGTTGCTGTGGCGCTACTAGATTTACAAATCGTGGTTCGACGTCAACTACAGTTACTGACGGCGATGGTAGAAACGGAGCGGCGTTGGTCCGAGTTCCGGGACTGAATGGCCGTTGAGCACCGTCAGGTGTTGTCGTGTGAAGCGTGAGAGATCCAGTAATATCCGGTGATCGCGTCAAAGACTGATTTAGATCGCCTCGGATTCCCGATGGACCACCGTAGCTCACAAATGTGGCGATAGCACCGGTTGCATCGCGGAGTGTCAATGTCGCACCTGCATTCGCTAACGAGAGCGAACCGGTTGAAGCTTTCAGAATCTTTGCTCCTCCGAAGACCGCATCGTTTGCGTTTGGAGCTCCGCCTCCGAAGATCACAATCGCCGTACCGGCAGAAAGGATTGTGTGGTTTGAGAACCGGTGCCTGACGGTGTCTAAGTTAGCAGTAAGAGCACGTGATGCGAGTTCGTACCCAGTTAGATCTAAATCATGATCTGTGGAATTGATCAGTTCAACGAATTCGTCGTCAGACGCGCTTCGGGCGCCGTCATGATTTGCATCGCCAACGATTCCGTCCGGCGGGTCGGCAAGGAGTTCGTTAATAACGACGTCGCGCAAAGCGCTGCCGCTCAGCATCACAGTTACAGGATTACTATCGCGGTCATTTGCCTGAACAAGTAATTCAACCTCGCCAGCCCCGCGCAGTTCCGCGGGAACCAGGCAGTGAATTTCGTCTAATCCCGGCAGGTCGGGCGACGCTTTTACGCTTTCAACTACAAGTGCGCGTCCAGCAACGCGAACGAAAACGGTTGCGGCGTTGCGCACTCCCGTCGCAAAAATCACCAGACGGAGTGCACCACCAGTCGGATCGAACGGTTCACTGAGGAAGCTATCCGCATTAAGAATGATGCCCTTTCGACTGCCCGCGGCCGTTTCAGTGAACACTCCGGGCGATACGTCGTTAACAACGACCGTAGAGCGTGACTGAAAACCGTCGGCGTTCGTCGCCACGATTTCAGTTGAACCAGGCGCAACCTGATTGGGAATGACAAAATGCACTTCGGCGGGAGACACGAATAGGATCTGCGCCGCGACTCCGTCCACCGTTACCGTGGTTCCCCCCAATAATAGGGGAAAGCCGCCATCCGCTAGCTTGCTTGCGTTCAGCGTTGCATGTGACAGCGCTCGGGCTTTTCCGATCACGATCCCGCCCCGAGGCACGTCTGACGCAGCCGTTTGCTCAGTAACGAGTGCTGCGTTACTTACGTTCAAAGAGCCCGAGGAGGCGCGAGCCGGAATTGTAGCGACGTAGATCTCGCTGTTATTCGCCAGCTCAGGTGACGTAACAGCACCCGACAGAAGGCGCGCAAAATTGAATGCCACCAAGCTTCCATCGTCGTTAAGTGAGGCGACGACTTCTGCCGTGCTACCCGGAGGTGCATCCGTCAGCTGCATCACTTCGTCGCTCGGAATATCAAAAACGTAGAGCTCAACGCTTCCGTCTGTTGCGGCGGTGACTCTGCGTCTGGTCGCAAATGCAAGGCGCTTGCCGTCGCCACTGATTGTTGGATTCAGATTTACTTCAGAAGTTCGTGTTCCGAGGTTGGTGATTTGTCTCGATGAATTCGTTGCTCCTTCAAACAGAAACACCTGGCTTTGGTGCGCAGCAGTTTCATAAGAATAAACAACCCGCATTCCGTCATCGCTAATCGCACGTCCACTCGTTAAGCCAAGTGCTGCAGCGCTCTCGACAATGGTTTCCTCGTGGCGTGTTTCTCGATTGAATAAGACGAGCGATCGTCTATCTCCCTGGGTTTCCCCATTGTCACGAACGTATACCAGGTACAGACCGTTACCACTTACCTTCGTTTGTATATTTCCGACGATACCCGAGGTGTCAGTTACCTGCGACAGCGTTCCTGTGACTGTATCAAAAAGAAATATTTCAAAGTTCAAATCGTTATTTCTGCCAACCAAGTCGCGATTTGACGAAAACGCAACCAAGCGTCCGTCGCTACTGATGCTTGGCTGAAAGCTGCCGTCGGTTGTACGCGTTGCCGGCGACTCGGGAAAGCTGTCTGTGATTTGTCTTAGTGAACTTGTTTGCAGGAAGACTTCAGAATTGCGATCGCTGTTCTGACCTGTAAGATCCTCAGCAGAACTGAAAGCTATTGACGAGCCGTCATGCGAAATTGCGGGCGCGATTATTCTAGTTCGCGCGATTTCAGAGAAAACTGTGGAAATGTCGCTTACTAATGCATGTACGGCATGAAAGCCCTGTCCTGTGCCGGCGTGCAGCAAGTCGGCGCTTGATTCAAATACAATGTGTCGCCCGTCGCCGCTGAGCGAAGGATTGAGGCTAAGATCCTCTTGCGCCGTTTGCGTTATGCGGCGGATGGTCACTGCTGACTCGCCTGTGCCTATGTCCGACGTTATGAAAGAAACAAATACGAGGAGAGAAATAAGAGCAGTGAGGATTGTTCTACGAAGCATGGTGAAGATGCTCCCTTCAAGAGTTAAGTTGACGGCATTCTACACAGGAGTGATTAAAATACAAGCGAAAATGGCATTATTGGATCGGTGGGACGTATAGGACGTATAGGACCTATACGACCTATCCGTTGTATTTGGTGAAAGGTAATAGTCATGAAGATTCTTATCACCGGATCGCATGGATTAGTTGGACAGGCTCTGTTCACTTCCCTTGTACAAGACGGACATGAAGTTGTGCGGTTAGTGCGCCGGCAGCCTCAGTTTGGCTCTCCTGAAGTGGAGTGGGATCCCAAACATGGTGTGATCGATAGCGCGCACCTTGAAGCGTTCGACGTCGTCGTTCACCTGGCCGGCGAAAGCATCGCTGACGGCCGCTGGACCACGGAAAAGAAACGCCGTATTCGAGAGAGTCGAGTTCAAGGTACTGAAATCCTGAGTCAAGCATTGGTGAGGCTATCTCAAAGGCCAAAAGTTTTCTTATCAGCTTCAGCGATTGGATACTACGGTAATCGAGGCAACGAGGTCCTTGACGAAACGAGTCACCCGGGCTCAGATTTTTTGTCGAATGTTTGCGTGCAGTGGGAACAAGCAACGGGCCCAGTGGCCCAGGCCGGAGTCCGTACCGTTAATCTAAGATTTGGAATTATTCTGAGTGTGCGCGGTGGAGCACTCGCCAAGATGTTGCCGCCGTTTCGTATGGGCATCGGCGGCCGAGTTGGAAACGGAAAGCAGTGGATGAGTTGGATTGTTTTGGACGATGTTGTTGGAGCAATTAAACATTCAATTGGCGACGTGTCCCTGGCGGGTCCTGTAAATTTCGTGGCCCCAAACCCTGTAACGAACGCGCATTTCACCAGGGAGTTGGGACGAACTCTTTCTCGACCGACACTCTTCCCGGTGCCGGAGTTTGGTGCGCGACTCGCTTTTGGAGAAATGGCGGATGCGCTGCTCCTGTCGAGCCAGCGAGTTAACCCTTCAAGACTAAATGAGGCAGGTTACCAGTTCCTCGAGCCGGAGCTGCCGGGTGCGTTGCGGAGAGTGCTGAAGGCGAATGGGTGAATGGGCGAAAGGGGGAAGAAGGGAACTTAAAATCCGGCTTTTCACCTCTTCGCCGATTCGCCCATTCACTTTTCGCCCATTCCCCTTTCGTTTAATTCGGCTTTCCCTCAATCTCCAGTTCTCGGTCCTTACCAAACCCCTCAAGCACATGGAAAACCTCGAGCGCGTACTTCACATTCCCGAACGGCGCCGAGACTTGAACACCCTGGATCAAATCGCGCACCTCTAGCAACGACTCGCGCGCTATCTTTAATCCTTCATCACGCCCAGCTTCCTTGCTGACGGCGGATGCTACTCTCATTCGTTCCATGATCGAAGGCGTTACCCGCACACCGGGAACTTCGTTGTGCAGAAATTCGGCGTTTCGGTAAGAAACCAAAGGCCAGATGCCCGCAATGATCGGAATGCGCACATGCTCGATCCTCCGAATAAAGTCGGCGAGCTGTTCCGTGTCGAAGACTGGCTGAGTAATCGCATATTGAGCGCCCGCTTCAACCTTCCACTCAAAGCGCTTTATTTCTTCATCGAGGTTAATGGCGCCAGGATTAACACCTACGCCGATGCAGAAGGCCGTCGGTTCTCCGATCGGATTGTTTCCCAGGTCCAAACCATGGTTTAGCTTATTCACCATGTTTGTCAGGCCAATAGAATCGATGTCGAAAACCGCAGTCGCGTCTGGATAGGGTCCCATCTTCGGCGGATCACCCGTGATGAGTAATAAATTACGCAGTCCCAAAGCAGCTGCACCCAGAAGATCCGACATCATGCCGAGGAGATTTCGATCCCGACAACAATAGTGCAAGACAGACTCGATCCCGATTTGTTGTTCAACCAACACAGCCGTCGCCATTGCGCTCATCCGCGATTGAGCGCGAGCGCCGTCGGGAATGTTTACACCATCGACGCCTGCCTCTTTTAGCAGTCGGATTGAATCCAGAGTTTTCTTTGAGTCCACGCCCTTTGGTGGCAAGACCTCTACCGAAGTGACGAATTCGCCATGAGCGATCTTTCGCCCCCACTCCGATCGTTCGTCAGGTGGGACAACTTTTATGTCAGCCGGCGTTATTTCTTCCACTCCAGCAAGTGGGCCGGTAGACAAGACTCCACGCTGTGCCCGAGGCGAAGCGGCTCGTACAGCATCGGAGATGAGTTTGATATGCGCCGAAGTGGTGCCGCAACAGCCCCCAATGAACTTGGCCCCCGACTGAATGAAGCGTTTCGCAAACTTCGACATATACTCAGGAGAGCACATGTAGAACTGGCGTCCCTGGACATCTCTGGGTAGGCCAGCGTTTGGTTGCGCCGACAACTTCTTTTTGGTCACGCCGCGCATCTTGTCTAGGGCAGCAAGAATGATGGCCGGGCCGACGCCACAGTTCAGGCCAATTACATCGGCTCCCCATTGATCGAGGCGTTCGGTAAACAGTTCTGGAGTTGTACCAAACAGCGTGTTGCCGTCAGTCATAATCGTCATCTGCGCAATGATTGGCAGATCGCAGAGCTCTTTAACGGCTCGGATAGCCTGACGAATCTCAGAAAGATCCGAAAAAGTCTCAATTATGAAAAGGTCTATGCCACCGTCCAACAGCGCGGCTGCCTGCGCTTTGAAAAGGTCTTTAGCTTCGTCGAACGACGTTGGACCATAGGGTTCAATACGCAGTCCCAACGGACCGATGGCGCCCGCAACATAGACGCTATCGCCGGCACACTCACGGGCTATCTTCGCCGCCGCGATGTTGATGTCTCTGAGGCTATTCTCGAGTCCGTATTGCTGAAGTTTATGTGCAGTTGCGCCGAACGTGTTGGTCTCGATGATGTCAGCGCCAGCGCGAATATATTCGCTGTGAATCTCGCGTACCAGATCGGGGTTGCTCAGGTTCAATTCGTCGTAACAGCGATTGATGTAAACGCCCTTGGCATAGAGCATTGTGCCCATCGCGCCGTCGAAGACGTGGATTGCGTCGGATTCGAGGAGATCACGGAAGTTCATATGTTAATTTTCATTTTTGATTTTTGATTGCCGTTTGTAGGTATTTTGGATTGCCGATTTTAGATTGTCGATTTTGCATGTCTCAAACGTTGAATGGGTGCTCATCCACTCGCCAAAATCCAATCGGCAATCGAAAATCAAAAATCAAAAATCGCTCGATCGGCAATGACAAAAATCCCGCGCTAAACAACGCGGGACTTCAAATTAGGTTGAAGTTGTTCGGGTTGCTTGTGCCCACCCGAGCTGTTTAGCGGGTTGTTTTACGTGGCCGCAAGTCGCCTTAACTCACCACGCTTTCACATTTGCTTATACGCTCGTGGGTAACGAGTGTCAAGGATTTACGGCATGTAGGTCCAACACGTTGCAAGCTTTGCAAAAAGCGAAAATCCCAAGAAGGCCTCAAAATTCGCAATTCGAAATTCGAAATACGAAATTGAGAACTCGCTTGACAGCGTAGGCCGTTATTTGGCTGAATGCACCTGTTTCCGTAAAGTTGTCTTTTTTTGCGCGACAAGATTCGCATGAGTGCTCTCCCATTGAGTTGTCGCGAACCGACCTTCCCAAACGCGCACGCTCAGATTTTCCGATTAAAGGACAAGGGCCATGGCCATACCAGTTGATGCAACCGGAGTAAGTCCAGTCATACCCCGCGATACAGCCGGAATCGCGGGCCATCCTCGCGGTCTTACGACGCTGTTCTTCACAGAAATGTGGGAGCGCTTTAGCTTTTACGGCCTCAAGGCGATTCTTTTCTTGTACATGGTAAGCGCGGTCCAAAAGGGTGGACTCGCTTTCGATCGTCCCTACGCTGGCATCATCATGGCAACGTACACATCCTCTGTGTACTGGACCGCGCTTGTTGGTGGCTGGTTGGCTGACAAGTGGCTGGGCGCACGCCGCGCTGTGTTGATTGGAGGGATCATCATTGCGTGCGGCCACTTCTCGATGGCAATCAACTCGCTACCAACTTTCTTTTTGGGGTTGACATTAATTGCGCTTGGTACCGGCCTTCTCAAGCCAAACGTAAGCACAATGGTGGGAAATCTTTACGACGAACACGACGAACGTCGGGACGCTGGTTTTTCGATTTTCTACATGGGCATCAACATTGGGGCGCTAGCGGCACCTTTTATTGTAGGTAGCCTTGCCCAGAAGATCGATTGGCACTACGGCTTCGGCGCGGCTGGCGTCTTTATGGTGTTCGGGTTGATTCAATACGTGCTTGGAAAGAATCGACTTAGAGGAGTAGGGGAGCGGCAGGTAACACAACCAGTTCCAGATATCGCCCTTGTGACAAAAGCACCCGAAGAAGTTGAATCTCAAGGTTTCGACACGCTGACTGCCGTCCTCGCATTGACGCTTGGAATAGTTGGGTTCTGGGCGGGAGTGCGTTGGGCTGGAGCTGGCTTTGTAGGGGGCATATTCCCGGGTGTCGCCGGGTTTTTCTTTGGTTATATAGGGGGCATAGCACGACACCTCAATCGTGATGAGGCACTGCGGGTCGCGGTTATTTTTTTGCTCTTTGTATTTTCAACCATCTTCTGGATGTCGTTTGAGCAGGCTTCGACAAGTTTGACTCTTTTTGCGGACAAGCTTACGCGCCTTTCGTTGTTTGGCTTTAAGATCGAATCGAGCTGGTTTCAGTCCATCGAGCCAACCTTCTTAGTCTTGCTTGCACCGTTGTTTGCAGTGTTTTGGCAACGACTCAGAGATAAGAATCCGTCAAGCCCGGCCAAGTTCGCATACGGCTTGTTCTTTGCCGCAATTGCATTTGCCATCATCGCCTTTGCTTCTACGCGCATTCCGGCAACCGGAGGCGATTTGCCCGAGGTCGTGAAAGTTAGTCCGCTTTGGTTGGTGACTGTTTACTTGTTTCAGGCAATCGGCGAGTTGTGTTTGAGTCCCGTCGGTCTCAGTACAGTCACGAAGGTTTCGCCGGGGAGGATGGTGGGCTTGATGATGGGCGTGTGGTTCCTATCGATTTCAATCGGAAACTTTCTTGCGGGGGTAATGGGTGGGATGTTCAATGAAAAAGCCGAAGGCGCGCTGCTGAAATTGTTCGGCACCGTCGCAGTCATCAGCTTGGTTGCGGCACTGATCCTGGCTCTTCTGACACCCTTAATTAAGCGTATGACACCGCGAACTGCGTAACGTTGTATCCACGAAATTACACGAAATATAGGAGATAACTTTTGAACCGTAGAAGATCCGCGTTACTCATCACCTTCCTACTAACAATTTGCTGCCTCTCAGCATACGGACAGAACAAGCTTCTCACTATCGACGACATCTTCGATCCGGCAAAGCGAATTAATTTTAGTGGGACTGTCCCGAACATTCACTGGTTGAAGGATGGTAAGCACTACTTACTTACGAACGATTCGTCTAAAACGGGCGCGGCGAGGATACAGAAAGTTGATGCCATCACCGGCGAAGCTGTGCCGTTCTTTGACGCGGCAAAGATGCAAAGCTCGTTCTTAGCTCTCGATGGCATCACTCCGCAGGATGCCCGTCAACTATCAAGTCGCGGTTCATACATGCTGAACCCGTCAGAAACAGCAATCCTTATTAATCATGCGAACGATCTCTTCTATTACGACTTGAACAGCAACAAAGCTGTGCGCCTGACCAATAATCCTGAGGAAGAAGTAGGAGAGACGTTTAGTCCCGATGGCAGGATGATCGGGTTTGTTAGAAACAACAATATGTATGTGCTGGATCTTTCGACCAGCCACGAAAGACAGCTTACGGTTGATGGTGGTCCAAAAATTTTGAATGGTCGTCTGGACTGGGTTTATCAGGAAGAACTCTATGGCCGCGGAAATTACGAAGCGTACTGGTGGAGTCCCGACTCGACCATGCTTGCCTATCTACGACTCGATGAGAATCCTGTGCCCGAGTACCCGGTTGTTGATCATATTCCCCTTGATCCAGCGGTTGAGCTCACACCATATCCAAAGGCGGGCGATCCGAATCCAGTAGTTCGTCTGGGAGTAATCAATGCGATTGGTGGCCCAACGCGCTGGGTCGATACGTTCAAATACCAGCCGAGTGACTTGCTCGTCGTCAGAGTGACTTGGACACCGGACAGTCAAAAAGTTGCGTATCAGGCTCAAAACCGGGAACAAACTTTTCTAGATCTGAATTTTGCTGATGCCAGGGACGGCAAATCAAACAACGTGCTTCACGAAACGTCCAAAGCGTGGGTAGGGATAAACGACAATCCAGTTTTTCTAAAGGACGGCTCTTTCCTCTGGCAAAGCGAACGGAATGGATGGAACCATTTTTACCATTACACAGCAGACGGCAAGTTGTTGCGTCAGGTGACGGAAGGTCAATGGGAAGTCAGCTCCATCGAAGGATTCGACGAGGACAACCGGCTGATCTATTTCACTGGAACTAAAGACAGTCACATCGCGCCAAACGCCTACCGAGTTAAGTTAGACGGCACGGGTTTCACAAGGATTACGCCAGGCGAGGGTGCTCACCGCATAAGTTTGAGTCCAGCCTTCAATCTGTTCGTCGATTACTGGAGCGACGTGAACACACCGACACAAACTCGCCTTATTAATTCTGATGGACGACTTCAACGTGTTATCGACGAGAATAAGGTTGATGCATTACGACAATACAAGCTTGGTCAGACGGAATTGCTTCAGGTGAAGACTCGTGACGGTTTCCCAATGGAAGCCATGATGATCAAGCCGCCGGATTTCGACGCGAACAAAAAGTATCCGGTGCTTGAGTTCACTTACAGTGGTCCACATGCGCCGCAAGTGCGCAATGGCTGGGGCAACACTACGTATATGTGGCATCAACTGCTGGCCCAGAAAGGATACATCATCTGGGTTTGCGACAATCGAACTGCCAGTGGCAAGGGTTTGGAATCGACATGGCCCGTCTATAAGGACTTCGGCGAGCTCGAGCTGCGTGATTTAGAAGATGGCCTCAACTGGTTGAAGAGTCAGTCGTACGTCGACGGATCACGCATTGGCATCTGGGGTTGGAGCTACGGTGGATACATGACCAGTTACGCGCTGACACATAGTCAAAGTTTCAAGATGGGCATTGCGGGCGGCACCGTTTCGGATTGGCGCAATTACGATTCGATCTATACAGAGCGCTACATGCAGACGCCGCAGAATAATCCGGAAGGTTACAAGAAGAGTTCTCCCGTATATGCCGCAAAAGATCTCCACGGCAAATTGCTCCTCATTCACGGAGCAATCGATGACAACGTCCACATGGCAAACACCATCCAATTTCTCTACGAATTACAGAAGGCAGGTAAGCAGGTTCAATTAATGTTGTATCCGAAGTCGCGCCATGGTGTGACCGATCCGTTACTCGTGAAACACATGCGGCAAATGATGACGGATTTTATTTTAGAGAATCTGTAGTCGAGGAAAATTGTGAATTTTGTGTTTGGTTTGTTTTGCGTTACCTCCGCTGACACTTCGGACAAAAATAGGTCGATCTTCCTCCGTGCACGACTCGGCGAATCTTTGTACCGCAGTTGACGCAGGGCTCCCCTTCTCGTTCATACACGCGCCAGAATCTTTCCGGAGTCGCGAAATAAGTTCCCCCGCCATCCGTCAAATTAATATTCAAAGTCGAACCAGCGTCGATTGCTTCCTGAAGCACGTCACGTATCGCCTGGTGTAGTAGCAACGCGCGTTTGCGTGACAAGGTGGCTGCAGCCTTGAATGGATTTATCTTCGCCAGGAAAAGCGCCTCACTTGCGTAGATGTTACCCAGCCCGAGAACCTTCGTCTGGTCTAGTAGCAGCTGCTTCAGACTTCGACGCGAGCGCGATAAAACACGAATCAAGTAATCCGCGGTGAACTCATCCGAGAAAGGTTCGGGCGCAAGCGCACTGATTTCTGGCGCGAGCGCGAGCTTATTAGCGCGTAGAATCCGCATACGCCCAAACTGACGCATATCACAGAACACCAACATGCGATCATCATCTAAGTGAAAAACCGCATGCGCATACGGAGGCAACTTCTCGCCGTGCGGGACAGAAAGAAACTTTCCAGTCATGCGCAGGTGGGTAGTCAAAACAAGTTGAGAATCCAGTTCAATGAGGATGTACTTGCCGCGCCTGTTGACCGCAGTGATGACTGAGTTGCGCAACTGTCGATCAAATTTTCTTGCGGATATGCCTGGCGCAGTTCTTTTGAGGTGGAGTTCGGCGGCAAGGATCCGCCGGCCGTGAATGGTCAGGCCCAGCGCCCGCACGATCTGTTCAACTTCTGGAAGCTCAGGCAAGTTTCGTGGGATTTCGTGGATCGGTCTCTTTGTTTAGCTGCAGATGTTCTCTTTCGGCTGCCAGCTTTTCGCCGGCGCCAAGCAGCGCATTCATCTTTTCTACGGAAGTTGCTTCGGAGTAGATACGCAGCACTGGCTCGGTTCCAGACTGGCGAAACAGCAACCAGGATTCATCATCGAAGATCAGCTTGGGCCCATCGGTTGTCTGTACTTCGGTCACTCGATAACCGGCGATCTGTTTCGGCGGCTTTTCAGTTAGTTCCTTTAGCAGCTCGAGTCCAAGCGCAGTGTCGAGGTGCAGATCCTTTCGACCAAAATGAAATTCGCCAAACTCGCGATGAAGATCTGCCAACATTACTGAAGGTGGTTTTCCCGCTGCGACTATCGCTTCGAAAAACAACAAGGAATTCAAAACTCCATCCCGCTCGGGAATGTGACCTTTGACACCGATACCACCAGATTCCTCGGCGCCAATCAGAATGTCCTCTTTCAACATTAGATCCGCGATGTACTTGAATCCGATGGGCGTCTCGTACAGTTTGAGGTTGAATGCCGCCGCGATTCGTTTTAGCAACACTGACTGGGAAAAGGTCCTGACAACCGCACCCGTCATCTTTCTGTCTCGTGCCAGATGGAGTAGCAATAGCGGCACGACATCGTGCATGGTCATCGTCTGGCCCAGTTCGTCCACCGCTCCGACGCGATCCGCGTCGCCATCTGTAGCTAAACCCACGAGAGCTTTTGTTTCCAGCACCCGCTTCTTCAGGGCGCCAAGATTTTGGTCTATCGGTTCTGGATTTACACCGCCGAAGAGCGGATCACGATTGGGCCTGATGGTTTCTACCTGCGTACTTCCACCTGCAAGAAAGCTTTCAACCCATCGCCCGGCTGAGCCGTGCATTGGGTCGACGATCACTCGAACTCCAGCCTGCCACAAACGCGGCAAATCCACGTATGAAGTGACTTGGGCGCGGTAGCGTTCAATAGCCGGTTCCAGCAGTTCGTGACCATCATGAAAGGAATCGATCCGGGTCGGATGATTCACATCCAACAACTTTTCGACTTCGGCCGTGGTCTCAGGAGGAGCACTGCCTCCCCAGGGCGCTTTGATTTTGAAGCCATTAAACTGAAAGGGGTTGTGTGAGGCGGTGATCATTACGCCGCCGACTGCGCCCAGATCTTTCACGCTCCACGAGATAAGAGGCGTCGGCTGTGCCTCCGGAAAAACAGCGACGCGAATTCCGTTACCGGCAATGACCTGCGCCGCCCTTTCAGCGAAATACTCGGACAAGAAACGGCGATCATAACCGACCACAACTAGTGAGACATTCGTCAACGCACCTCGACCGAGTAAATGATCAACATACGCTTGCGCCACCCGCTCGAGGTTCGCAAAGGTGAACTCGGCGGCTATTACTGCGCGCCAACCATCGGTACCGAATTTGATTTCAGCGCTTCGGTCACTCACAAACTTCCCCCGTTATCGTGTAGTCGGTTAGCGAAGTCTTGTCGCCTAAAACTGAGCCCGGTCCAACCAACGCAGAACGGCCAATATGGCATCCGCGGCCGGCAATTGCTCCGCGAACTTGAGCAGTTGTGCCAATGCGTGTGTGCGGCCAGATCACAGAGTTTTCAACATGTGCTCGCTCTTCTACAAAGCAACCCACGCCCAATACCGAATTCACGATTTGCGCGCCTGGTTTGATCTGGCAATCGTCACCGATTATGGAGTTTTCATCAATCTCAGCGACTGTAGCGGCGTCAAAGTCTCCCCGCCGTTCTTTAATGTGAATGCGGCCGACTCGATTTGCGAGTAGGTCCTGGTGTGCCCGGAGATACCGTTCAGGTGTGCCAATATCGATCCAGTAAGTTCTTTGCGGCACGTGTGCAAAGAAAGGTTCTTTGCGCTTTAGCAAGTCCGGGAAAAGACCGTACTCAAAAGAGTAATTTTCGCCGCCGGGAATGTAATCCAGAACCTTCGGTTCGAGTATATAGGTACCCGCATTGATTGTGTTGCAGGTAATCTCGTCGGGTTTCGGCTTTTCCAGAAAGCGTCCAATGCGACCATCTTTTTCCGTTTCGACAAGGCCATAAGCTGACGGGTTCTCTACCGGCGCCAGAACTATTGTTGCCAGGGCGTTTCTTTCAGTGTGTTCCCTGATGACCCCCTTAAGGTCCAAATCCGTAAGTACGTCACCGTTGAAAACCACAGTCCGGTCGCGGATGAGATCCTCCGCAAACTTGTAAGCTCCGGCTGTTCCCATCGGTTGGGGCTCAACCGTGTATTTCAGCTTCACGCCGAAGTCGGATCCATCACCCAGCAGTTGTTCGATCTTGTTTGGCTGGTAAGAAAGCGAAAGAGTGATGTCGGTGATTCCGGCGCGGCGAAGTGTATCGATCTGATAAAGGAGGAAAGGACGATTGCAAATCGGAACAATCGGTTTTGGTGTATAGACTGTTAAAGGACGAAGTCGCGTACCTTTACCACCCGCAAGAATGAGAGCCTGCATCTTCTAATATCACGCAATTATCGAGTTTGAATAGCAAGTCGAGTTTAACATTCGAGGGAAACGTTTCAAAAACGCTCGATCGTTAAGTGCCAATCTGCGCGCAGAAGTGGCCAAAATCCGACCTAAGGTTGAGACCGTGCCAAAAGCGATCCGGGTTTCAGTGAATGGGATTTGCAACCCACAGTGACCCGTTGCTTCTGCGAACCCGTGCCTTGCTTGACACATATTCCCGTAAAGAGTAAAGGTGAAAGTGTGACCTTTGCACTCGATATCTGTTCGTGAGGATCATTAGGACGTGCGTTAGCAGTCAGAAAATGGAGTTGTCATGTCAGAGATTAAAGAAGCAGTAATCATTAGCGCGGTGCGCACACCTGTAGGAAAGTTTCTCGGTACGCTCAAGAACTTTTCCGCGACCGATCTCGGCGCGATGGTCGTGCGTGAAAGTGTTAGGCGTGCTGGTGTGAAACCTGAAGACGTCGATGAAGTGATCATGGGTTGCGTGATTCAAGCCGGCCTTGGCCAGAATCCCGCGCGTCAAGCGGCTCTGCGTGGCGGCCTGCCGTCCTCAGTTTCCGCAGTAACCGTAAACAAGGTATGTGGCTCAGGTCTTAAAGCCGTGATGATGGCCGCGCAAGGCGTTCAACTTGGTGATACGGAAATTGTCGTTGCCGGTGGGATGGAGTCTATGTCCAACGCTCCGTACCTACTAACGAAGGCTCGAGAAGGATATCGGCTGGGCAATGGAGTCCTTATTGATGCGATGATCAATGATGGACTTTGGTGTGCATTCGAAAACTACCACATGGGTTGCACTGGCGAAGTTGTGGCAGAAAGGTATGACGTTGGCAGAACGGAACAAGATGAGTACGCCTTAAATTCTCATCGTAAAGCTGCTGCTGCAATCAACTCAGGCAAATTCTCGGAAGAGATCTTAAAAATCGAGATTCCTCAAAAGAAGGGTCAACCTACAGTCTTCGATAAGGATGAAACCGTTCGCGAAGATACCTCGATGGAAGCGCTCGGTAAGCTCAAACCAGCCTTCAAGCCAGACGGTACGGTTACAGCAGGGAATTCGCCCGGAGTAAATGATGGTGCGTCTGCGCTCGTTGTGACTTCTCTTGAACGTGCGCGATCACTCGGCGTGACACCGATGGCGCGCATCGTTTCGCAAGCCACGTCTGGAATCGATCCGGAGCTCGTGATGATGGCGCCCGTTGAAGCTATTCGAAAGCTGCTCAAGAAGACTGGCTGGTCACTAAGTGAAGTCGATCTCGTCGAACTGAACGAAGCATTTTCTGTTCAGGCCGTAGCTATCCTCAAGGAACTCGGTCTGGATCCTGCTCGGGTCAATGTCAACGGCGGGGCGGTCGCGCTCGGGCACGCAATAGGACAGTCCGGCTCTCGAATACTGACGACGATGTTGTACGAGCTAAAGCGCAGGAACGCTCATCGCGGGATCGCGGCGCTGTGTCTCGGAGGCGGTAATGCGGTCGCCCTGGCTGTCGAAAGATAAAAACATTCGTATGAGCGAGACCATCGGCGTCGTAGGTTCGGGAACAATGGGCAATGGCATAGCGCAGGTCGCTGCCCGGGCCGGCTTCAGAGTTGTACTATGCGACGTCAAAGATGAATTTCTGCAGCGTGGCATGGCTGCTGTAGACAAAAGTTTGCAGCGGGACGTCGACAAGGAAAGACTGACGTCCGAGGACAAAAAAACAATCATCGGCCGGATTCGCACTACCACTAACCTGCAAGATTTAAGTCAAGTCTCGTTTGCGATCGAAGCTGTCACTGAAGATCTTGGACTAAAGACACAAGTATTCCGGGAACTGGATCGAATCACTTCACCAGAGGCAATTCTTGCTTCGAATACGTCGTCGATCTCGATTACTAAACTCGCTGCTGCGACTCGTCGTCCAGATAAGGTCATAGGGATGCATTTCATGAATCCTGTGCCCGTAATGAAGCTGGTAGAAGTGATTCGCGGGATAGCAACGTCAGATGAGACTTACAATAAGGTAAAGTTGCTAGCCGAGGCTCTTGGCAAGACCGCGCTTGATTGTCAGGACTCTCCCGGCTTTGTTTCCAATCGAGTGTTGATGCCCATGATCAACGAAGCAATCTTTACGTTGTATGAGGGCGTGGCCACACGAGAAAGTATCGATGGGATAATGACATTAGGGATGAATCACCCAATGGGTCCTTTAACGCTGGCAGACTTCATTGGCCTCGATGTGTGTCTTGCAATCATGAACGTCCTGTATGATGGTTTAGGGGATCCAAAGTATCGGCCCTGCCCGCTCTTGAAACGATATGTCGACGCCGGTTGGTTAGGTCGCAAAACGGGCAAAGGCTTCTACGACTATTGATAATCTGGAAATGCTTTGCACAAAACGAACTGCGGTTGGTGAGATTTTCGTTTTTTCTGCAAAGCCAAAACACCATATGTCCAACATAGCTCATTACTGCCAAAAGTGTCTGGCCGCGAATCCCCTCGGCCAGGACTTCTGTGCGCGTTGCGGTACTCGCTTGATGATCGTGGTTGAGCCGCCAGCTGCGCGTTTCGAGACCGGTGAAGCACCGCCATCGAGCGATGAACATCTGCTCGAACGCATTTCAGCTCTGGAGAACAAGTTTTCTCGGCTTACCGAAAAACTGGAACGGGGCCTCGACCTGCTCTTGCGGCAAGCACAAAATTCCTATTTTGATCGATCGTTGGTGAAAGCGCTGATTGGCCTATTAACCAAAGATGGTCTGGTCCAGAGCGACCGGCTCGAGCGGTTGTGGAACGATCGTTGTCAAAAGGACGCGGCGGAACAAGAGGAGAATGTCCGGCGCGAGGCTTTTAAGCTGCGCATTCTTAAAAGTTATCGAGGCGCCAACGACACGCAGTTTGAACAGTTGATTACAGAAGGGTTTCTCTTGATCGAGGACAAACAGGTCGAGCGAGGCTTGAAGAGCTTGCACCGTGCATTAGATGTAATGCCCGACAACTCAGCGCTGCTTAATTATTTAGGCGAGCATTATTTCAGGACCGGCAAGACGAAATTGGCACGCACATATTTGACTCGAGCCCATGATGTGTCACCAAGCGATGTGCGGCTAGCGCTATTGCTCGGATTGAGTTGTGCTGATGATGGCGATTCCGAGAAAGCAAAAGAGTTATTGAATAGAACCACTAAACTCGGAGGCTCCTCTTTTGCCGCTCATTACGGATTGGGGCGACTGTTTGCAGCGGAAGAAAACTGGCGTCAGGCTTTATTGGAGTTTAAACGGGCCCTCACGAGCAGGCCTTCACCCGAGGCTCACTATGTGCTTGGTTGTCTGTACTATCAACTTGGTCGGGACTCATTGGCATTGCGACATCTTCAGAAAGCGATCGAGATGGACAGTTCCTATGGCGAGGCCTTTTACGTTTCCGGTTTAATCTACCGGCGAACGGGAGAAGATAGTCTCGCCAGCGATGCGTTTCAGCGAGCGGCCGCGACAGAGGTCTTCAACGGACATAGCGATGAAGAGTCGCAACGAGCAAAATCCGCCGAGCGCCTGTTTGATATTTTTGGACCGCGGAAGAAGAAAATTCTCACTGGCGGCAACGTTAGACTGGAAAGAGCTTTGAGGGAAGATGCATTGAGAGCCTTTGTATCCTCCAGACCTAATCCCCGTTGATTGTCGCTTCGAGGCGAACCCACACCACCTCAGAACCGATCACCCTCAACCGTCCGTGGAATGCGGCAGTCAACGCCGTTTGACAGTCAATATGACGCAGTTATAATGAAAGCTTTTGGGCGGGACTGACAAAACTCGTTTATGTCAGTAGGTAGTATGAGATGGAGATAGAACTCGCTAGGCTGGACAAATCTGGGAAATTCGTGCAGGTGTACCAACCGGGCGAGCTTGAGACGGATGATGAGCGCATCCATCTTGCTGCTCCTGTGTCAGTCAGCGGCCGAGTTGAGCGGTCAAAAGGAAAAGTAGTTGTAACAGGCGAGTTGGACACCCGCGTTCAGGTCGAATGTGATCGATGTTTGAAGTACGTTGACTTGCCTGCACAAACGAAGTTCAAGCTTGAATACGTTACTCCCGAAGCGTATGAGGCGACAGCTCCGGTGGAACTCACTGATACGGATCTGTCGCTGTCAGTCTTCGACGGCGAGTCCATCGATGTAGATGAACTCGTTCGCGAACAATTGCTGCTCACTGTGCCGTCAAGAGTTTTATGTAGCGAGACTTGCAAAGGTCTCTGTCCCATTTGCGGAGTCGATCAAAACACTGCTGAATGCAGGTGCGCCGAGAAGGAAATCGATCCTCGTTGGGAAACATTAAGAGAACTAGCAAATGGTAAATAGTTGACCCCGGCAGCTGCGGTTAACGTTGCCATTAACAATCAAGAACGGAGTTACCATGCCAAATCCAAAACGGCGCCATTCAAAGGCACGTCGTGACAAGCGGCGCGCCCATGACGCTCTGCGAGTCCCCCAAACAACGCTCTGTCCTAACTGTCGAGAACCCCGCATGCAACATCGCGTGTGCCCGAAATGTGGTTTCTATAAAGGCCGCGAAATAATTCGGGTCCCCGAAAGCTAACTGCTGTTGAAAGCCCCCAAACGTGCGAAATCAGTCGAAGAATGAAACCCGTTTAATGGGGAAGGTCGTTCTCGACGCGATGGGAAGTGACCAGGCTCCTCACGTTGAGATAGATGGTGCGCTTGCTGCCGCCCGCGACTTCGGGATTGGCGTGATTCTCGTTGGGCAGAGGGAAATCGTCGAGCCTGAACTCCGTCGCTGCGGTTGGCGTGCTGATGGAGATAAAGGTATTGAGTTCGTCGAAGCGGAAGAAGTCATTCGTATGGACGATCCGGTTGCGACGTCCGTAAGGCGTAAGAAGAAGAGTTCTCTGCGCATTGGATCAAAACTGGTGACCGAAGGGCTGGCCGATGGATTTGTTTCAGCCGGAAACACCGGAGCCGCAATGGCTACAGCCAAGATGGTGATTGGTACCCTGCCTGGCGTGGATCGACCGGCACTGGCAGCCTTGATTCCAACCAAGGCAGCTAAGCCAACTCTTTTGTTGGACGTGGGAGCGAACTCTGAATGCAAAGCATATCATCTGGCGCAATTCGCCATTATGGGCGATGCGTATTCGCGCGCTGTCCTGGGTACGATCAAACCCGTGGTAGGCTTGATGAGTATTGGCGAAGAGGAAGCAAAAGGAAATGATCTTACCAAGGAAGCATTTCCTCTTCTGCGGCGACTCCGCGGTTTGAATTTCGTGGGAAACGTTGAAGGACGTGACGTGTTTTCCGGCGACGTGGATGTAATCGTCACGGATGGATTCACCGGGAACGTGATGTTGAAGTTGTCAGAAGGCCTTACCGAAGCCATGCTTTCAATGCTCAAGCGCGAGCTTACTGCTTCTGCGGTAACGAAAGCGGGAGCAGTTCTCGCCAAGCCTGCATTTCAGAAGATTAAAAGGCGCCTTGATTATTCCGAATATGGTGGGGCTCCGCTGCTGGGTGTAAGAAAGATCGTCGTAATAGGCCATGGCCGCTCAAATGCGCGTGCCATAAGAAACGCAATCCGCAGCGTTAAGGAGTTTTCTGAGAGTCGCGCAGGTGAGCGAATCGAGCGCGGAATAGCAGACGGCAATACCGCCGATATGTTGGCTGAAGTAGCGTCTACGGGCTGATTTGATTGTAATTTGATTCGGGACGAACGCAGGAAGTACAGGTAAACTGGTTATTTGGCTTTTCCTTTTTAAGTCGGTACTATTACCGTCCTTTACGGGCAACTGAGGAAATAGATGGGAAACATTCACGCCGGAATTCTCGGCACGGGCCATTCGTACCCCGAAGGTATTTTGACCAATGCGGATTTGGAAAAGATGGTCGATACTTCGGACGAATGGATCACTACTCGTACCGGAATAAAACAGCGACGCAAAGCAGCACCGGGTGAATATACGTCCTTGTTTGCTGTGCGTGCAGCTCGACAGGCTATTGAACGTGCCCGATTGGATCCGACCGATATCGATTTGCTCCTTTGTGCCACCGTTTCACCCGATCAGATTCTGCCGTCAACCGGTTGCATAATTCAGGCGGAGCTTGGCGCACACAAAGCCGCCGCAATGGACGTTGTCGCTGCTTGTTCAGGTTTCCTTTACGGTTTGTCGCTTGCGGATGCGATGATTCGTACGGGCCAATCTCGCTACGCAATAGTCATTGGCGCGGAGATCCTGACGCAGTACGTTGATTATACCGATCGGCAAACTTGTGTGCTGTTTGGGGATGGTGCGGGAGCAGCGGTCTTGGGACCGGTTGAGGGCGATCGTGGGATACTTGCCGCTAAGATCAGGTCCGATGGACGGTACGAAGAACAGCTCTTCTCGCCAGGTGGTGGAACGCGACGACCGCCAACTTCCGAAACGCTCGCATCCGGAGACCATTTCTTCAAGATGAGAGGAAATGAGCTGTTTAAGGTTGCGGTGCGCTCGATGGCTGACATATCCCGCGAGGTTTTGGACGAGGCAGAATTGAAGCCTGAGGATGTCGATCTGTTCATACCTCATCAGGCGAATCAGAGAATCACAGACGCCGTCGCGAACAAGCTGAATGTAGACAGTGATCGGGTTTATTCGAACATAGCGATGCACGGAAATACATCGTCGGCGTCGATCCCCATCGCCCTGGACGAATGCGTCGAATCCGGAAAAGTAAGTGAGGGCAAAGTTGTGTTGCTCGCGTCCTTCGGTGGCGGCGTCACCTGGGGCGCTGTGCTGATGAAATGGTAATTGGAGAACACTTGTAATCGAGAATCGGCAAACGAAAATTGCATATATTTTTCCGGGCCAGGGATCGCAGTACGCTGGGATGGGAAAGAACCTGGCGGATAATTTTTCTACAGCCCGCGCGGTCTTTGAAGAAGCTGACGAAGCCTTAGGGTTCGCGATTTCTCGTCTTTGCTTCGATGGACCAGCCGAGCAGCTACAACTGACGGAGAACACGCAGCCCGCTATTCTGACCGTGTCTGTGGCGGCGTTTCGGGCCATGGAAAGTGAAGGCTTTCCGGCTGCGAGTTATTTTGCGGGTCATAGTCTTGGTGAATATTCGGCGCTTGTATGTGCCGGTGTCATTTCGTTAGCTGACGCAGTTCGAACGGTGCGCGCCCGCGGCCAATACATGCAGGAGGCAGTGCCGATAGGCACTGGCGCAATGGCGGCTGTAATGGGCGCAGACTTGAACCAGATCGAATCGGCGTGTCAGGAAGCACGTCATAGTCAAGTTTGTGCACCGGCTAACATTAACTCGCAAAGTCAGGTGGTTATCGCCGGCAACACTGAAGCGGTGGATCGAGCGGTTGAACTATTGAAGCAGGGCGCGGCAAAGCGCGTAGTTAAACTGAATGTCAGCGCACCTTTTCATTGTGCGCTAATGATGCCGGCACAGGAGCGTCTGGCTCCCGCGCTGGAAAAGGTTAATTTCGCGGACACGAGTATACCGGTCGTAACGAACGTCGATGCGCTTCCGAAAACGAATGGGACAGAATTACGCAAAGCGTTAGTTATGCAGGTATCATCGGCGGTTCGCTGGCAGGCGTCAGTTGAGTTATTAATTAACAGAGGCGTGGACACGTTTATCGAGGTTGGGCCTGGTAAGGTGCTGACCGGCCTGTTACGACAAATACGGCGAGAAGCTTTGGGCCGGAACATCGAAGATTCTGCAAGTCTGGCTGAAGCTCGACAATTATTTACGGATTTTCATTTCTCACAGAGGAGCTAACGAGATGCCCGATCAAGAGATCGAGAATAAGGTTAAACAGATCATTGTAGATGAGCTCGGCGTTGACGAGAACGAAGTCACGCCGAATGCACGTTTTATCGATGATCTCGGTGCGGATTCGCTGGATACTGTCGAACTTGTAATGCGGTTCGAGGAAGAGTTTGGCATCGAAATCCCGGATGAGGACGCTGAGAAGATTCAAAGCGTGCGAGACGCTTACAACTACATCGACCAGCACAAGAAGTAGCAAGCCCACAGCGCGACATGAGCATCGAACAGGTTATTGAAAATAAAGCACCGTCGATCTCTCTTATTCGCTGTATTTCGAAACCCCTGCTCGAGAGTCGCTGTTTGTTCGTGGGAGTTAAGGAGTTCTTGTTTTGACACGTCGGGTAGTAATTACAGGTTTGGGTCTCGTGACGCCGGTGGGAAACTCGGTCGAGGAAACATGGGCCGCGCTGATGGCTAGCCGCAGCGGAGCGGATCTCATTCAAAGGTTTGACACCGAGAAATTCCCGGTAAAATTCGCCTGCGAAATAAAGAACTTTGATCCGCTGAACTACGTCGAAAAGAAAGAGGCGCGCAAAATGGGCGCCTTTATTCATTATGCTGTCGCTGCATCTCAGGAAGCGATGGACAACAGCGGACTAGACGTAACCGATGATATTTCTGAACGCGTCGGCACATACATCAGCAGCGGGATCGGCGACTTCTGGGCAATAGAGCGCGAGCACTCAAAGTTGTTGAACGAAGGGCCAGGCCGCGTCTCTCCCTTCTTTATTCCTTCTGCGATAGTCAATCTTGCATCAGGACAAGTTTCCATTCGGCACAACGCGAAGGGACCGAACTCCGCTACGGCCACTGCGTGTGCAGCCGGGGCACATGCAATTGGTGACAGCTTCAAGATCATTCAGCGCGATGATGCGGATGTGATGATTTGCGGAGGCGCCGAGTCGGCGATCACGCCAATGAGCGTAGCGGGCTTTGCCGCCTTGCGTGCGCTATCAACTCGTAACGAGGATCCACCGACAGCTTCAAGACCTTTTGAAAGAGATCGCGACGGATTTGTTATTGGTGAAGGCGCGGGCATCATGATTCTTGAAGAGCTGGAGTTTGCTCGCAGCCGCGGAGCGAAGATCTACGCTGAACTTGTCGGGTACGGAATGACCTCCGATGCTTTTCACATTACGATGCCTGACGAAACAGGTTCCGGAGCTATTCGGGTTATGCAAAAGACTATGCGTGACGCCGGAATAAACGCTGAACAGGTCGACTATATAAATGCTCACGGCACATCCACTCCCTACAATGACAAGTTCGAGACTTTAGCTATCAAGAAGACATTTGGGGAACATGCGTACAAGCTCGCGGTAAGCTCCACCAAATCCATGACGGGCCACTTGTTGGGTGCGGCTGGAGGAATAGAGAGCGTTTTTTGCACGCTCGCAATCACTCGAGACATGCTGCCACCCACAATCAACTACTTCAATCCGGATCCAGAGTGCGACCTGGATTATGTTCCCAACGAACCGCGCCCGGCGCACATCACGTACGCACTTTCGAATAGCTTCGGTTTTGGCGGAACAAATGCGGCATTGTTGTTTAAACGATACGAAGGATAGATAACACGGCCTACTGAGCAGTTCGCGATATGAAGATCATTGTGATGATGAAGCAGGTTGCGAATAAGGATGCAATCCTGCGTATCAACAAAGAAGGGAAATGGATTGAGGAAGCTGATCTGTCGTTCGAGGTGAATGAATCAGACGGCTATGCGCTTGAAGAGGCGCTGCGAGTAAGGGAAAAAGTCGGCGGAGAAGTTGTTGTTTGTTCGATGGGGCCGCAGCGTGTGAAGAGCGTCATCAAGGATGCCCTGGCTCGGGGAGCCGACAGGGCAATTCATGTCGTAGGCGAAAACTTGAACCATCTGTCACCGTACGCCGCAGCGACCGTGTTGGCAGATGCAATCCGGGAAGAGAATGCTGATCTCGTCCTCACGGGATTGCAGTCGGACGATCATGGTTATGGCCAAACGGGCGTGATCATGGCCGAGTTGTTGGGCCTTCCGCATGCGACGATTGCGATCGAAGTCGACGCGAGCGGAGAGAAGCTGCGTGTAAAACGGGAACTCGAGAGCGGTTGGTACCAGTGGTACACGCTGCCTTTCCCTGCACTGTTAACGATTCAGTCCGGCATTAGTCAGATACGCTACGCGACGCTGAAGGGAATTATGGCCGCGAAGAAGAAGGAGATTAAGGAAGTCACGCCTGGCGCCGAGTCGTTGAACCGCCCTGCCCACCAACGGATCGAAAAGATTTACCTGCCGGAAAAAATGAAGCAAACACAAATTCTCGGTAACGGCGACGCAAAGGCTGGCGCCGTTGCCTTGGCTGAGAAGCTGCACACTGAAGCCCGGATTATTTGACGAGCAAATAGATGAGTGACGGCATTCTAGTTTTCATCGAGCATCGCGCTGGTTCATTAAACAAGAGCTCACTTGAAGCGATCGCAGCGGCACAGAACCTCGCTGAAGGACTGCAGCAGCCCATAAACGCCGTGCTGCTGGGCGATGATGTTAGCGGTCTGGCCCGGGAAATCGCTGCTTACGACCTACAAAAGGTTCTGCATGGGCAACATCCATCCCTGGCTGAGTACACACCCGACGGTTATGCGGATGCGATGGAGCATGTGATCAAAAAACTCGATCCGCAGCTCGTTATCATGCCACATACCTATCTGGTTCGTGATTACGCGCCGAAACTTGCCGCTCGATTTCGGAAATCGCTTATCAGCGACTGCATACGCGCCCGTGTGACCGACGGAACGATAACCTTCACGCGCCGTATCTTTCTCGGCAAACTTGACGCGGATGTGACTTCAGATGGCGAGCCTCCAGTCTTTGCGACGTTTCAATCCGGCGCTTATCGTGCCGACCAGGCGCGGAAGGGAAGCGGTGCGCAGGTTGAATCAATGCCCGTAGAAATCGGCCAGATTCGCATGACGCCTGAGCCGCCATTCCAGGAGGCGAAGCAAGCCGTCGATCTGACGAAGGCAGACATCATCGTCGCGGTCGGACGCGGGATCAAAAGCAAAGACAATCTTGGATTGGCGGAGAAATTGGCTGAAGCGCTCGGGGGTGACATTGCTGCGTCGCGCCCGATCTGCGATGCCGAGTGGCTTCCGATCGATCGCCAGATTGGTTCTTCGGGGCAGACAGTGGCGCCGAAACTATACGTTGCGTTGGGAATTTCCGGAGCAATTCAGCATCTGGTCGGCATGAAAAACTCCGGCACGATTGTAGCCATTAACAAAGATCCTGAGGCCCCCATTTTTGACATTGCCGATTACGGCATTGTCGGCGATTTGTTCGAGGCTGTGCCTGTACTCACCGAAGAAATCAAGAAGATTAAGGGAAATTAGAATTTAGAAATTAGAATTTTGTGCGATGCGTGGTGTCGTGTTTCTTGATAGGGGTTGTGGACCACGAACGAAAATTCTAATTTCTAATTTCTAAATTCCGTCCTTCCTCGGAGGTCTCATCATGCGCAAATTGATGCTGCTGCCTGTCGCTCTGTTTGTCGCGGCTAGTCTGGCCCTTTTTTTCAATGGTCGAGGCCATGCCGCTTCAGGAGACGTTCATGGCTTTGATGTTTCCAATATGGACACGAGCGTCTCAGCGTGCACTAACTTTTTCCAGTACGCTGATGGCGGTTGGGTTGCAAAGAATGAGATTCCAGCTGCTTATCCGAGCTGGGGTCGATTCAATGAACTGGCTGATAAGAATCTCGAGCAGATGCATCAGATTCTTGAGGCAGCAGCAAAGAACACGGCCGCGCGCAAAGGAAGTAACGAACAAAAGATTGGGGATTATTACGCCGCCTGCATGGACGAACCGGCGATTGAAACTGCCGGTCTCAAGCCTCTCCAACCGGAACTAGATCGGATTGCTGCTATTAAAGATCAGGCTTCACTCCAGGCTGAGGTTGCGCGTTTGCACACACGCGCCGTAGGCGTTCTCTTCCGTTTTGGCGCGGCACAAGACTTCAAGCAATCCACACAGGTGATTGGACAGCTCCAACAGGGTGGTCTCGGCCTTCCCGATCGCGACTACTACATCAAGGATGATGACAAATCAAAAGAGATTCGGGACAAGTATGTCACTCACGTTGCTCGTATCCTGGAACTAGCGGGAGACGATGCAGCGACGGCACAGGCGAACGCGCAAACTGTAATGAAGATCGAGACGCAGCTCGCGAAAGCGTCGATGACTCGCGTGGAGCGGCGCGTTCCAGAGAACGTTTATCACAAGATGAGCATAGCTCAAGTCAAAGAGCTTGCTCCGGCTTTCAATTGGGATGCGTATTTCAGTGCGATTGGCCTGCGTAACAGTGGCGATATAAATGTCGGCCAGCCGAACTTCGTAAAAGAGCTAAACGTCCAACTGACCGCTGTGCCAGTCAATGACTGGAAGACGTATCTTCGCTGGCACCTGCTGAACGCGGCTGCGCCGGCATTATCCAAAAAGTTCGTTGAGGAGGACTTCGATTTTTCCGGTCGCACGCTGACCGGAACGAAGGAAATTCTGCCGCGCTGGAAGCGCTGCGTGTCGTCTACTGACCGTGCGCTCGGCGACGCGCTCGGACAAGTTTACGTTGAGAAGTATTTTCCACCGCAGGCAAAGGCTCGCGCGGTGGCGATGGTGAACAACCTGATCGCCGCCCTTCGTGACGATCTCACCACTCTTTCATGGATGAGCGACACAACGCGTAAACGAGCAACGGCGAAACTTGAAGCGTTTGCGAAAAAGATTGGTTATCCGGACAAGTGGCGAGACTATGCGGCCCTCAAAGTTGATCGATCATCGTATCTGGATAATCTAGCTCAGGCGCAGCTGTTTGAATTCAACCGGCAGCTTGGGAAGATTGCGAAACCTGTCGATCGAACCGAGTGGGGAATGACGCCGCCTACGGTCAATGCCTATTACAACGCAACAATGAATGAGATCGTCTTCCCGGCTGGGATTCTGCAGCCGCCGTTTTACGATCCGGAAGCAGACGATGCCATCAACTATGGAGGAATGGGAGCAGTTATCGGCCATGAAATGACGCACGGCTTTGACGACAGCGGCGCGAAGTTTGATGCCGAAGGAAACCTTTCAAATTGGTGGACCGATGAAGACTTAAAGAACTTCAAAGGGCGAGCACAGTGTGTGGTGGACCAGTTCAGTGGGTTTGAGGTGCAGCCGGGCCTGAATCAGAATGGCAATTTGGTTGTAGGCGAAAGTATCGCGGATCTTGGCGGACTGACGATAGCGTACGCTGCGTTGAAAAAGTCAATGGAAGGGAAGCCTCGACCAGCCGCGATTGACGGGTTCACACCTGAGCAAAGGTTCTTTCTTGGTTGGGCACAGGTGTGGGCGCAAAAGTTACGGCCCGAGTACGAACGTTTACTTGTTACGATCGATCCGCATCCAGTTGGACGTTTTAGGGTTATTGGACCATTGTCCAACATGCCTGCGTTTGCCGAGGCGTTTCAATGTAAAGCCGGTGACGCAATGGTCCGTCCTCCGGAGAAACGTTGTCAGATTTGGTGAAAAGGAAAGACCATTTGACATTGGGTATTGGGTATTTGAGATTTGTCATTCGAAAACTGTTTCGCTGTTCGTTTCGTGTGACTTAGCGGATCGTTTGTTGATGTACGAACATACGATCCACGAAAGCTTCTAAATGACAAATGTCAAATGTCAGTCCAATATCCAATGTCAAATATTTTAATTTCACGCGCTAACTGTTCACATTCCCAAGTGCCGCTTGAATATTTGAAAGTATCTCCTCAGGTTTCCATTCGTTTCCACGATAGACTTTGTAGATTTTTCCTTCGGGCGTAATAACAACCGTTCGCAGACTGTGAACGATCTGTCCTGAACCCTCGTAATAACGCAGTCCGAAGAATTGTGCGATGCCTTTCACCTGATCCTTCGTGCCTGATGCAAACTCCCAGTGCTGAAACGTCTCATCTGAGTAACGCCCCGTGTGTGCAGCTCCGTAACTCCGCAGAACGGCAGGCGTATCGTACTCGGGATCAAAGCTCACGCTGAGCAAGTGTGTCTTCTCGTAAAGCTCAGGCCGCTTTTGCAGCTGTGCTTCGAGCGCGGCGAAATTCTCGCTCATTAGGTTGCACTGTTCTGGAAGGGGGCATCGCGTGTAGATGAATGTCAGTAGGAGTGCCTTGCCACGATAGTTGTGTAATTTGATCGGATTGCCATACTGATTAACCAGACCATAATCCGGGACGTCATCTCCGGCCTTTGCCTCAACTGGTGCAGCAGCAGTCGCTGAGTCTGCCGATGTATCAGGACTCTCGCGGCTGATTACCAACTCTTCAAGCCAGGACTGTGTTCCATCAACAACGAGCAATGCACTGACTTGATCACCCGGACGCAGAATGGCGTACACCGACTCGTCAGGAACTGTAAACGGCATCGTCATCCCCGGCATGTAGTCCTTGATTTCGTCATGCGCGATTGTCACCAGATGCTTCTCGGGTTCGATTGCGACGACTTTCCCTTTCAGTTCATAACGCTTGGCGTTACTTGAAGGACGCCGGCAGGAGAGAATTCCTGTTGTCAGCAACAAGCCCAGTGTTAAAGGGAGAGTAAAAGTTAAGATCCGCTTCATCTTGACGTGCGCGGCTTTCTTTGTAATTGCTGATCGTAGAGTTCTGTGTAGACTCGATAGTTGCTCATAACTTTGTAAACGTAATCCTTCGTTTGCGAAAATCCAATCTCAGGTAAATACCGATCTGCCTCGTTTGAACGCGAACGCGCGATCCAGCGCGCGGTGTTGTCTGGTCCACCATTGTAAGAGGCTGCAACAGCCTGCGGTTGATCTGGGAAACGCTTGAATAAATTTGACAGATACTGTGATCCAAACAATATAGCGGTGTCTGGATCATACAGTTCATCATGGCTTGAGGCTTTGCGCCCGAGTTGCGTGGCTATTTCATCAGCTGTGGCCGGAATGAACTGCAACATACCACGCGCCGCTGCTACAGATTTCGCATCCGCCTGGAAACGCGATTCCTGGCGCGCGATTGAGAGGACGAAGCGCGAGTCGACATTTCGCGACGGTGCATGCTTCAAGAGCGAATCCCGGTACGGCACAGGATAAAGCAGCTCAACAAGATCGCGCGGAGCAACATCAACCACATAATCAGCTGGGACGGGCTTCCATACTTGCTCGGCAAACCGTACGCCGCGATTCGCCAGACCACCCCGAAGCGAATAAATGGCCAGCGAGTAGTCAACATCAGATAAACTACTATTAGATGTTACTGAGGTACTGGCTTCCTGTCTTTGGTCCTTTTGTGAAGACTGAGACAAAGCGGTTCGCGCGGCGGTGAATTCAGGCACTGCTTCGTCGTACAGGCCAAGGAAGAACAGCTCTGCTGCCAGCGCAGCATGCGTGGGCTCCCTTCTTGCGTCCTCACGAGGCTGTGTCAAGAGACCCTGTCGTCCCAATGGCACAAGCTTAAATGTGGGAAGCTTGTACGTTGGCAACATCGCGTACGCCTTTTGGATCACATCTTGTAATTCAACGATTACGCCTGGATCTTGCGTTAGACGCAATGCCTGCTGGGCAGCAGTGCGCGACTGATCTGGATTACCGGCCGCCAGTGCGGTCCGGGCCTCGGCTTGAAGAGCACGCAAACGAGTTTCGACCTGACTCCGTGTGCTTGCGCCTGATGCGAGTGACAGCAATCGCTCCGTCGCCCTTCCTCCGTAGTACTCATTCCTGCCATCGGGCAGCGAAAGATAAGCAGCAATCGCCTCATCAGTACGACCCAGTTGTTCCAGAGCGTGGGCGCGTAAAAAAGTGAGTTCCGCTTTTGTGGTGCCACCTGGCACAGCAGTGCCTCCGGTAGCAGGCGCCTTGAGGAGTTCATCAGCATCAACAATCACTGCATTCCAGTTAGCTTGAGCCCGGTGAATTCTCAGTTGCGCAAACAACGCGAGCGCATCTCCGATCTGTCCTTTGAACTGCCGGCGCGTTTGCTGAACCCACTGAAGCGCCTCGTCGTAACGTGCACCTTCGTGCAGCAGATCAATAATGTTCAAGTATGCTCGCTCAGGATTCTGGTTATCAGGGTACTTCTGTGCGAGTTGCCGATAGGCTTGAATCGCATCGTCAGGTCGGTTGAGTCGACTATACGTTGCGGCTGTCGAGGTCAGTGCGTCACGGACACTACTGCTCTCGGCGTAGTTTTGCTGCACACGCTGGAAGTAGGGGAGTGCGTCATTGTATTTCGCCTCGAGATACAAACCGCGACCAATTTGATAGAGCGCATTTGGTACCGCAGAGCTTTCTGGATGCTGCTCGACTATTTTCAAATAGTGCGAGCGCGCGCCGGCAAAATCCCTGTTGAACTGGTAGATCGATGCGCGCAATAAATGTTCAGCTTCCGTCAAAGAATTCTCATGATCGCTGTCCATCAAATCCAAAGCGCGGACGGCAGAAAGAGCAAAATCGTCCGGCCGTGAAGCGTCGGGCATTTGCATGATCACTTTTGTGAAGACACCACGCGCCTCGCCTGTTTTGCCTGCTTGTAAATAGCTTTCACCCGCGATGACCTGCGCCTCTCTCGCAACCGCTGAAGCTTTTCCTTTCGACAGTGGCTCAAGAGCGGAGATGGCGGCGGCGAAATCACCACTTTCAAGAAAGCTTTCACCCAACCTCAACGTGACACTTTCCAGCAGCAGGCTTTGCGGAGAGGATGTAATCAGTTGTCGCAGTCGTTCCCGTTCGAGCGTTAGATCGCCGATTGAACGAGCGAACTGCGCAAGGTGCCACAGTGCGTACTGCGACAGTATAGACTTTCGCGCCAAAACGGATTCGTACCCGGCGGCGGCTTCCGCACTATTTCCATTTAATTGTGTCAGCCGGGCTTGAAGGTAATCGAAATTGTTCGCCTGAAAGAGCTCCGCGCTCGCCTCACGAAGAGCACGAACCTCGTCAAGCGCCTTCCTGAAATCGCCTACGTCAATGTCGGCACGAATACGTTCATGCCGTTCGTCAGGTGTTTGGCCGAACGCGGATAAGGCGGCAATAACGATTAACAGGAAACCAGGCAGCAACTGAGAGCAGCGCAATTTTCTCATCCACCTAATTATGTGGCAGCTAGAACGAAAAGAAAAATGAGGTAAGGCGAGAGCGGGGAGTCGAGAGTCTGGAGTCTGGAGTCGACGTTCTTTTCGTTTTGTTTCGAGTGATTTCGTGCATCCCTTTTCTCGTGAGCAGAAAAAGATCCACGAAGTCACACGAAATAACGCCAAAGACAGACTCCAGACTTACGACCCCAGACTCCCGACTTTTTTGTAATATGTTACGATTCAAGTTCGAATGATTCAGAGACAAACCCATGCGGCCCGGTTGCTTGAGGGCGCAGCTGTAGCCGCGAAAATAAAAGACAACGTCCGGCTTGACGTTCTCGCGCTTGCTGAGCACGGAATCGTACCGACACTCGCGGCGGTCCGCGTGGGAGAAGACCCCGCCTCCGCCGTGTACGTGCGAAATAAGATTCGCGCTTCCCAGGAATTAGGGCTACGTTCGGAGCATCACGCGCTCCCAGAATCGACCAGCGAATCAGAGTTACGCGACCTGATCAGTTCACTGAATTCGCGCGCAGATGTCGACGGTATCCTGGTGCAGCTGCCATTACCCAGTCACATTCAAGAATCAGCAATCATTGAGTTGGTTGATCCTACAAAGGATGTTGACGGATTTCATCCAATAAACGTGGGGAAGCTGGCGATGGGCCAACCTGTATTCGTGCCCTGCACGCCTGCGGGTATTATCGAGTTGCTAGTACAAAGTGACATTCCCATTCGCGGAGCTGCTGCTTGTGTCATCGGTCGCAGCCAGATTGTCGGCCGGCCGATGGCCCAACTGCTTTTGCAACGTGATGCAACGGTGACCATAGCCCATTCACGAACGCGAAACCTCGAGGAGGTGACCCGGCAAGCAGACATTCTGGTTGCGGCTATTGGTCGTCCCGCCCTGATCAGAGCCAAACATATCAAGCCGGGCGCCACCATAATCGATGTCGGCATGAACAAGATTACTGACGAAACCGAAGCGCACAACCTGTTTGGCGCTGATGCAGAGAAAAGAATCGAGACTATCAGGAACCGTGGGTACACACTGGTCGGTGATGTTCATCCGTCGGAAGCGGATCAGGTTGCTGGATATCGCACTCCTGTGCCCGGCGGCGTTGGCTTACTAACAATCGCAATGTTGATGAGCAACACGGTTAAGGCGGCGAAACTCCGCAGAGGATTGGGAGTCTAGAATCTTGAGTATTGGGTCCGTTTCATTTCGCGTGATTTCGCGTCATTTCGTCGATGGTGTTGGCCGGCCCGAAAATCGATCCACGAAGTTACACGAAACTACACGAAAACAACGGAAACCCAATTCGAATTCGCACAGACTCCAGACTCCAGACTCGGGACTCCGGACTGATTGAAGATGCTTCGTGTCGGTCTCACAGGCTCGATAGGCGTGGGCAAGTCGTTTGTGACTGGCGTGTTGGCGGAACTCGGCTGTCACGTCTTAGACGCAGATCGAACGGCGCGTGCGGTGGTTGAAAAGGGAACTCCGGGACTGAACGCGGTAATAAAGGCGTTTGGTGAGAACATATTACGTGAAGACGGAAGTCTCAACCGGCAGAAACTTGCTGACATCATTTTTAAAGATGAGAACCAACGCGAGTTGTTGAATTCGATTCTTCATCCCTTCATCATTGCGGCTCAGGACGAGCAGATGCAGCGTTGGGGGAAGGATGATCCAGACGGCATCGCAGTAATCGATGCAGCATTGATGATTGAATCCGGAGGATACAGAAGATTTGATAAACTCATCGTGGTGTATTGCAGGCCGGAAATCCAATTGCAGCGCGTCATGAGCAGAACAGGTCTTTCAGACGAAGACGCGCTACAGCGTATCAACGCGCAAATGTCTCAGGACGACAAGAAGAAATTCGCTGACTATTTGATCGACACTTCTGAGGGAATCGAAGCCGCCCGCAAGCAAACCGAGGAAGTTTACGAACGGTTGGTACAGGACAATATCAAAAACAATTCGTGACCCCCAACGACACAAATCAGCTGCCTATATTGCCGAAGCAGAAGGAACCCAGCACGACTGGTTTTGACGGCCTTTTCGTCTTGTTTCGTGTTCTTTCGTGGATTTGTTTTGCTCCGAGACGAATCGATCCACGTAACAACACGAAAGAACATCAAAACAGCATGGTAATCGGTACTCCAGCTCGATCCAGATGGCCACGGCTCAATGTTTCGGTTGCTGCCTCTTTATTGTTGAGCTTTTGTCTGGTTCACTCAGCGTGCCTGAACCCCCAAACCAACGAGGATTACTATGGACGAATTGTTGTGCCTCAATCCCAGGAGTTTCGCTGGAGCGATGGGGGGCTCCCGCAAACGTTTGATCCGGCATTCGCCGCTGCACCTCCCGACACTGACGCTGTGAGGGCAATCTTCGAGGGATTAACTGATTACGATTCACGCACACTTCAACCAGTTCCGGCCGTCGCCGAACGTTGGGAATCTTCCGATGATGCCCGCGTGTGGACATTCTATTTGCGTCCGGATGCGCGATGGTCCAACGGCGAGGCCGTGACAGCTCAGGATTTCGTACGTTCATGGCAGCGTGCAGTAAGGATCGGTCAGTTATCACCACACACCGACCTACTCACAAATATCGTCGGTGCGCGCCCAGCTGCAGCCATCCAAACGTCTAACAAACCGAGCGATAACCCTCAAAAAGAGCGCCGTCCACGTCAGGCGACGCAAATCGCGGAACAACGTTTTGGTGCTGAGGCGATTTCAGATCATGTGTTGCGAGTGCACTTGCATGACCCTGATGCAAATTTTCCGGCGCTAGTCGCTCATTCCGTTTTTCGCCCGGTAAAGGTTAGTGATGAAACACACCTGCGGCGCTTAAGTCCTGTTGAGCTTATTTCAAACGGTGCTTTCTCACTTGCGAAGACCGAGGGCGATCGAGTGTTGTTGGAACGAGCGAACCAGTATTGGGGCAGATCGGGAGTCGAATTGGAACGCGTGGAATTCGTTGGCAGTCCCAATGCTGAAGCTGCGCTAGCCGCGTATCGGGCAGGTGATGTGGATGCTGTCTCGAATGCACCGTTCGAGCCGCTAGCCTTGAAGTTATTGACTCCGTATAAGGACTTTCGTCGCACGACATACGGAGCCCTGACTTATTACAGTTTCAATACTGCCAAACCGCCATTCGACGATGTGCGCATTCGCGAGGCGCTGGCGATCGCGATCGATCGCGAACGGATTAGCCGCGATTACCTGGACGGCGCAACCGTGGCTGCCAGGAAATTTCTACCTGATTCAATGTCTCCCGCAGAAAAGCCCGTCGTCGAGAAATCTGAATTGTTGGATCAGGACACTGAACGCGCGCGTCATTTGCTGGCTGAGGCGGGTTATCCGAATGGCAATGGCTTTCCCACTATTCGCCTTTTAATCAATCGCAACGAACAGCAGAGGCTTGTCGCTCAATCCATTGCGTCGATGTGGCGCTCTGTTATCAACATCGAGACGGAAGTGATCATGAGAAACTGGGACGAATATGAAAACCTGATCAAGACAGGTGAGTACGATGTTGTCCGGCGCGGAATGGTCATGCAAACGACAGACGAAGTCACAAACTTGCGGATGATGTTTCCGCATGAGGACGAGGCACATCCGACGGAACGAGTCAGTGGCGCGCGCACGGCCGGATCTCAGGCAGCTGGCCGCGATAAGGTTTTAGAGCCGAATCAGCCAAAGAAAGTTTCGTCAATCGACTCAGAGGCCGAGGCCTTGAGTGAATTGCGGGCGATGCCGATTTACTTCGCATCGTCATTTTCTCTTGTGCGGCCGTATGTCTCAGGATTTGACGCCAATGTGCTCGACGCCCCTTCTTTGAAGACCGTGCGCATTGATACGAACTGGCGCGAGCAAAAAGTCGCGAGTCTGTTTAAGCGTTGATGAATCGTTTGCGCTGCAGGTGACGCCACGGCCTTGGGCCCGAGCGCTTACACAGCTGAAATCGTGAGACTCCACGGGACAAGTCCATGGCCTCTAAATAAGACGGAAAACTGAGTTTCTTGATATCACTATCTTTCGCATGTTAATTTGCCTTTGACTGCATGCCGTGGATCAAGACCTCGCTCATGGCTGACAAAAAGCAGGAGCTCCCTTAGCCTGCTGTGGTTTACATGGTTTCGTACAGGAAACCGTTTATTCGAATCTCCCCCACGAAGGGCCCGGAACCGGAAGGATTTGTTATGAGTTACGCGTATTTCAAGTTCGCGATTGCGACGCTCGTGCTCACTTCGCTCGCCCTTGGCTCCCTGTCGTGTAGCGCCGCCGCCGGCAGCGAAGTGTTCTTTGGGAAAACTACGCCGCCTGATCGCAACATCCTGCGGTACGTCACTGGCGATGAGCCTGAGACCTTGGATCCACCGATGAGCAGTGGACAGCCGGAAGCCCGCATATACATGGCACTTTTCGAGGGCTTGGTTGAATATGATCCGAAAACGATGGATCCGATACCGGCGTTGGCTGAACGTTGGCAGCCAAATAACGATTCATCCGAATTTGTCTTTCACTTACGAAAGAACGGGCGTTGGTCCAACGGAGAATCTATTAACGCACACGACTTCGTTTACAGTATCCGGCGCGGTCTTTCGCCGGAATTGGCGTCACGCAACGCCTACCTCGCTTATTACATAAAATACGCCCAGGCCTACAACGAAGGCCGTGTGTTTGTGCGTGATCCTCAGAACGGCCAGTTTCTGTTGGAAAAGGACTTTGAAGAAAAGTCCGACGCAAGTTCAACCGCTGCACCACCACTCACTTCAACCGCGGTCGATTCTCACCATAAGGAATACGCGTCAACAGCTGCTGAATCCAATTCGGTACCTGATACACCGTTTCACCAGTTCATGCATTCACCCATGAGGTTAACCCTTCCGGGAGACGAGAAAGCGCGAAATAAGATTCTTGAGAAAAACCCGAAGTTAAAAGCAGCAATTGCCGGGAAAGAATTTGTAAGAGTCGCAGCCGAGGATATTGGTGTCGAAGCAGTCGACGACTACACCGTAAGAATCTGTCTGGCGCAGTCTGCTCCGTTTTTCCAAGGCCTGCTGGCCCACCAGTTCTTTCGAGTCGTGCCCCGAAAAGTCATCGAGCAGTTTGGAGAACATTGGACAGAGCCCAACCACATGTTGAGTTGCGGGCCTTTTAAATTGAAAAGCTGGCGACCTTATGACCATCTCGTAGTCGAACGCGATCCAATGTACTGGGACGCTGCCAACGTCCACCTCGACGAGATCCATTTTTACCCAATGTCGGACAATCCAAGCATCATGAATCTGTACAAGGTCGGTGAGGTTGACGCCGTGTTGAATCACACCGTACCAAACGCCTGGCTTGAGATCGTCCGGACTAAGAAAGACTACATGGATAGCGCGGAAGCCGCGATCGATTATTTACAAATCAACGTTACTCAGCCACCAATGAATGATGTGCGGGTCCGCAAAGCGTTCAATATGGCGATTGACAAAAGCGCTTGGGCGGCGTGGCGAAGAATTGTTAAGCCTTTGACTGCTTTCACTCCGGAAGGAATTTTTAACGGATACCCACAACCGAAAGGCGATCAGTTTGATCCTGAACGCGCAAGAGCTCTGCTGGGAGAAGCAGGCTTTCCTGTGACGCAAAAAGCTGGTGGCTATGAGTGCAAGAGTTTTCCCATTAGCCAGGTGGAATACATCTACAACACACAGGAATCAAACAAGGCGATGGCTGAGTTTATGCAGGCACAGTGGAAACAAAACCTTGGAATAACTGTGCCGCTGAGAAATATGGAATGGAAGACGTTCATCAACGCACGCGCGAAACTCGAATACAAAGGTTTTTCTCGCGGCGGCTGGGTTGCGGACTATATGGATCCATTTACGTTCCTGAGCCTGTTCTACACTGGTGGTGAAAGCGGAACGGGCTGGGAAGATCCGAAATACAACGCGATGCTCGATGAGGCAAACCGCACGCTGGACAAACAGAAACGATTCGAGCTGTTGGCCCAAGCTGAGAAATACATGCTTGATGCGCAACCAGTAATACCACTCGACACATCCGCCGTTAATTGGGTCAAGAAGCCGTACGTGAAAGGAATGTATCCGAACCCGGCTTCACTGTTCCCATGGAAATATGTGTACATAGAACGAGACACGGCGAAGTGGGATTATCAGACACCCAAATTGGCGGACTGAGGTGACGCGCCCCCAATCTTAGACGGACCGAAGGGGTAGATGAGGGCCGGCCGGGTCGAGAACGCCTGTTGTACAAACGATGCTTCGATTCATAATTCGCCGTCTTATTGTCACGATACCAACGATTCTCGTCGTTATTACGGTGACGTGGGGATTGATCAGACTGGCGCCGGGTAATTTCTATTCCGGCGAGAAAAAAATCCCGCCCGCAATCGAGAAGAACATCCGCGAAAAATACGGCCTGGATAAACCATGGTACGCACAATATGGACGTACCATGTGGGGAATCGTCCGCCACCTCGACTTTGGAACGTCCTTGAAGTACGAGGGGCAACCGGTTAACGGAATAATTGCGCGATCGCTGCCGGTGTCGGCGGCTGTTGGTCTGCTCGCTTATCTTCTTGCCTTGATTGTGGGAATAACCGCCGGATCAATTGCAGCCCTCAAACAGAATTCTCGTTGGGACTATGCCTCTATGGCTGTAGCGATGCTCGGTATTTCTGTACCGAACTTTGTGCTCGGGCCGATCCTCGTGCTGGTTTTCTCATTAACGCTTTACTGGCTGCCTCCATCACGCTGGGGCGGCTTCCCGAGCAAGAACTTGATACTTCCAGTTCTAACTCTGTCAGCAGTCTACATGGCCTATATTGCGCGGTTAACGCGAGCAGGGATGCTTGAGGTGCTCCGCTCGGACTACATTCGCACAGCCCGGTCCAAAGGATTGAGCGAAAAAGATGTGCTGATCAGGCATGCGCTTCGAGGTGGATTGATGCCTGTAGTCTCGTACACAGGTCCTGCGCTGGCCTTTCTCTTGACGGGAACTGTCGTTGTAGAACGCATTTTTGCTCTGCCGGGGCTGGGAAACTATTTCATTCAAGCTTCGCTCAACCGAGATGAACCACTGATCATCGGTATCGTCGCCTTTATCGCAATAACACTTTTGCTTATGAATCTACTGGTGGATATCGCTTACGCGTTTCTCGATCCAAGAGTTCGTTATTAAATGGATGCGTCACTGACCATGTTGAAGTCAGTACCCGGAGCGATAGCGATCGGGTCTCAAGGTACGTAACGGACAGGATCGTCCAAACCCGAACCCGGTCCCGTGACTGACTGCGATCTATGAAGAACGAGCGGCCAATAACGAGTCCCGAAGCAGAACCGGAGGGCCCAGCTCTCACTCCTCTCGGCACGCCTCGCACAGAGAAGTTAAGCTCACCTGATCCGGACATAATTCACCTTCCGCCCGAAGCCGCGATTGGTGAAGCAGACGTGCGCTCGGCAGAGATTGGCGAGTACATAGAAGGCACCTCATTATGGGCGGACGCGTGGCGGCGGTTGTTGCGAAACAAACTAGCCGTGTTCGGGCTCGTCATCGTGGCAGTGGTAACGATTGCAGCACTCATTGGCCCCTCAATCATTCAAAAGACGACTAGCTACTCACCGGATTACATACCTACAAATGACACCAGGTTGATTAAGTCGTTTCCGCCTTTTACCGGACCTGATGGTAGGTTCTCATGGACGCATCCAATGGGCACTGATAATGCAGGTCGCGATATGTTGGCGCGCGTGCTTCAGGGCGGCCGAATCTCGCTGTTCGTCGGAATAATTTCAACACTCGTATCTTTACTAATTGGTGTTAGCTACGGCGCCATCTCAGGGTATCTCGGTGGACGCGTTGACAATCTGATGATGCGATTTGTCGACGTTCTTTACTCATTGCCTTATGTCATCGTCGTGATTGTGCTGCTTTCGATGTTTCGTCGACAGACGCCGGAAGGGCAGTTGGTACTGCTATTTGTTGCGCTTGGCTCTGTGTCGTGGTTGACGCTCGCTCGAATTGTTCGTGGTCAGGTGTTATCTCTGAAGAACCAGGAGTTCGTGCTCGCCGCCCGGGCAACTGGTGTTTCGACACCAAGAATCATCTTTCGCCACATCGTACCGAACACGCTCGGTCCAGTAATCGTCTATGCAACGCTGACAATTCCGCAGATCATGCTCACCGAAGCATTCCTTTCGTTTCTTGGATTTGGTGTGCAAGCACCAAAGTCGTCGTGGGGAAGCCTGGCTGCCGATGGAATTCAGAACATTGCGATCTTTCCCTGGCAACTAGTTTTTCCAGGAGTAACCATGGCCCTCACGCTATTCTCATTGAATTTTCTCGGAGATGGATTGCGCGACGCACTTGATCCGCAAATGCGAAAAGTATGAGTAGCTCGAACGGAAATCTGCTGGAAATCAAAGACCTCAGAACCTACTTCGAGCTGGAAGAAGGAACTGTTAAAGCCGTCGATGGCATTAGTTTTGAACTGAAGCGCGGCGAGACTTTAGGAATCGTCGGCGAATCTGGTTCAGGTAAGTCCGTCACAAATCTCTCCATAATTCGTTTGATCCCTTCTCCACCCGGAAAAATCGTTTCGGGCGAAATCATTTTCGACGGTCAGGATCTTTTGCTGCTCCCGGAGAGTGAAGTCCGAAAAATCCGTGGTCGCCGAATAGCGATGATCTTTCAGGATCCAATGACATCGCTGAATCCGTTCATGAAAATTTCCGGCCAATTGATGGAGATGACCCAATTACATCTGGGCTACGACTCGACGCGGGCCTACGAACACGCGGTAAAGATGCTCGAGACCGTTGGCATTCCGGACGCGCGCGCCCGAGTTGATAATTATCCTCATGAGTTTTCTGGCGGAATGCGGCAGAGAGTCATGATTGCGATGGCATTATCTTGCGAACCTGAACTGTTGATTGCCGATGAGCCGACGACTGCTCTTGACGTCACCATCCAGGCGCAAATCCTGGAACTAATAAAGGGTCTAAAAGAGCAAACGGGTACGAGCGTGATCCTGATTACGCATGATCTCGGAGTCGTCGCAGGCATGACCGACCATCTCATTGTCATGTACGCCGGAAAGGTCTTTGAGCAAGCGCCTACGCGAGAGTTGTTCGCGGTCCCCAGTAATCCTTACACGAAAGGGCTGTTGCGCTCGGTACCGGATCCTTTAACCGAGCAGGGAGCACTGTATCAAATTCCCGGACTCCCGCCTGACGTGGCCCATTTACCGCCTGGTTGTCCATTCGCTCCCAGATGCGATCGAGTCCAGCAGATCTGTCGTGAAGAGTATCCGCCCTTTGTGCAGTTGAATCGCGACCATCATTCACTTTGTCATTTCGCTCGGGAGATCTATAACGAATCTGTAGCTGAGCGAAACGTTGTGCCCACATGAACCTACAGCCAGTTCAGTCATCCAGTCGTGTGGCCGGTCAAAATGTTGGCCCTAACGGTGGACCATTGCTCGCAATTCGAGATCTGAAAGTTCACTTCGATCTCGGCGGCGGCACGACATGGGATAAGCTCGTCGGTGGCAGTCCGGTGAAGAGAACGGTTAAAGCGGTCGATGGAGTAACATTGGATATCGCTCGCGGCGAAACGCTGGGATTGGTAGGTGAATCAGGTTGTGGCAAATCGACGTTGGGGCGCGCGATTCTTCGTCTTACGGAACCAACTAGTGGCCAGGTCCTTTATCACAATCGTGATCTCGCGCATCTTTCCGGGAGAGAGCTTCGTGAACACCGCCGCCATCTACAGATCATCTTTCAAGATCCGTACGCCTCGCTCAATCCAAGAATGACTGTTGGTCAAATTGTGGGCGAACCGCTCGAGACTTTTCGGCTCGCACAGGGTAAAGCAGCGGAACAGCGCGTCCAGGAGTTGTTGGAGACTGTTGGCCTGAGTCGACGTTTTATTAAGCGTTATCCGCACGAATTTTCGGGAGGGCAACGTCAACGGATTGGAATTGCGCGGGCCCTAGCTGTCGATCCTGATTTCATCGTTGCCGACGAGCCTATATCGGCACTCGACGTTTCGATTCAGGCTCAAATAATGAATTTGCTCGAGCGCCTTCAGCGGCAAAAAAATTTGACGTATCTTTTTATTTCTCACGACCTGCGTGCGATCCGTCACGTTTCCGATCGAGTTGCTGTAATGTATCTAGGGAAACTCGTTGAGGTGGCGGATGCTGCGACGATCTACCGCGAGCCGCTGATGCCTTACACGAAAGCCCTGATATCTGCGGTGCCGGTTCCAGACCCGGAAGTGGAAGCTAAGCGGCAGCGTATCGTCCTCGAAGGCGACGTGCCTTCGCCGATCAATCCGCCACAGGGTTGCCGCTTTCACACCCGTTGTCCATTTGCCATTCAAGCCTGCAAGGAAGTGGTGCCGCAGTTGGTTGAGATCAAACCGAAGCATTGGGCCGCGTGTATTCGTATTAGCCGCGAGCAACCACACATCGAGAACGTTGTCCCCGGCGACGCTCCCGGTCTTCGGGAATCAAACACTTCCCACTACACCTCATCTTAAGAAGGTTAAGTCCTCAGCCCTCAGGGGTTAACGGGTGAAAAGTCGATGCTATTAATCGTATAGCAGTAGGGTAAACTGTTTTTGTTTCGCGTCACCTGTCAAGCAGCTTTAGGAACAACACCCTAAATCATTGATTTCCCTAAGCTTGCAATCCTTCACAGGTTCGCTACCGAATCCCCTATGGTCAAGCGCCCGGATAGACAAAACCAGATTGTCCAGGAGCAAGGCGGAAGTGCCCCACCCGATTGGGCGGGGGTCCAGGAAGCTCTTGCGAGTGCTTCGGGCCTGTCGCTCCTACTGGTCGAGGGCCATCAGCCTCCAGCACTCGTCGTGGCTAACAACAACTCAATTTGCCACGCGCTCCAATCCTCACCTGAACATGTAAAGCTTTGTGATCCTTACTGCGGCGAAGCGCACAAGCGAGCACAGCGACAGGGCAGAATCGACTACAAATGCCACGCCGGACTTAATTGCTTTGCAGAGCCGGTGCGCATCGGAAAGCAGGACAACCTGGCCGTGATTGGCGGTCGTGCTTTCACAAAAACTGGCGACTACGAAGCCCTAATTGAACGGTTCTTCACTGGAGATCTTCAATCGCTTTTGTCTGACGATGTTTTCAAAAACATTATTTTTGCACATCCACAGCAGTTGGAGGAATTAGCAGATCGCGTCGCAAAAGCTGCGGCTAAGTTCCTCGACGTGGATAACGAACACCGGCAAAACGGCGCCAAAAAGACACCGGCACCTGCTGCAAAGGCTAGTCGTACGATTGAACCGGCCACAGACTTAGAACGCGAAATAGAACGACTGAGAGCAGAGCTTGAATATCGCATCCGCTTCAATGAATCGCTGCAGAACTTCCTCGAACGCATTAGTTCAACCGATCCCGAGAAAACCTACTCTTCGATACTGGCGAATTTGAAAGAGCTGCTCCAGGCCCAACGCGCATCGCTGTTTGTATTCGACGCAACGTCCGATGAACTTGTGCTCAAAGCTGCACACGGGTTCTTAGTTGACGTAGCAGAAGTTGGGCACATACGTCACGGCTCCGGGATCATCGGTGAGGTCCTTGAAACAGGACGGCCAATGCTTGTGACTGACATGAAAGCCGCTGGACTCAAATCAACAAATCCAGACAGGCGCTACAGGTCGCAATCATTCATAAGTTATCCGCTAACGCTGGGCGGCAGAAAAATTGGCGTTGTGAACGTCACGGATAAGGCTACCGGCAAACCATATGACCAGGTCGATGTCAGTCTGCTTGACCTTGTTTGCCCACAAGTGTCCCTGGCTTTGGAACGCGCAGATTGGCAGCAACGTGCGACTGAGTTTCAACTCATGTCGATTACGGATCCGCTTACCGGCCTACCCAATCGTCGATATTTAGAAGAGCGCTTAAACGAAGAGCTCAACCGATCGAAGCGCTACGACTATTCAATGAGTTTTTTGATGATCGATATCGACGACTTTAAGGCCTATAACGATATCAACGGACACCAGGCGGGAGACATGGCGTTGCAGATTACGGCGCACTGCTTAAAAGCCGGTTTGCGTTCAGCTGACGTCGCATCACGTTATGGCGGCGAGGAATTTTCGATATTACTTCCGCAGACATCTGCCACTGAGGCTGCAGTCATCGCCGAACGCATGCGCGAGCTAGTCGCAGGTACTACCTATCCTCATGGCAACTCTCAGCCGCTCGGCCATGTCACGATTAGTATTGGAGTTTGCACGTTCAGCGGGATCATTAACACGGCCGAGCGCGTCATCGCAGCGGCAGACCGAGCGCTTTACAACGCGAAGAGCCGGGGAAAGAACCGAATCGAGTTTTATAAGGAAGACCAAACTCGAAAGACAAAAGACGGATGACCGCGGAGAACCAGCAAACTAGTCGGCGAATTCTAAGCCGCGTACCTCCTGAACAGTTTGTTGGTCGGGCGGCTGAGCTGCAGCAACTGGTTGCACATGCTTTGCGTGCCCGCGGCAACCGTGGCCTCTTGCTTTTGCTGGCGCCCTCAGCCGGAGTATCAGAACTCCTGCGGCAGGCGTACGACGCCTTGTTTAATCGACGAAGCGATGTCATTCCGATTTACTTCGCTTTTACCAGGAACGAAATCACGTCGGTTAGTGCGGCAATCGAATTCCTTAATACCTTCCTTCAGCAATACGTCGCCTTCCGCCGCGATGAACCTGCGTTGTGTCGAGCATCCTTGACTCTCACGGATCTAGTCCAACTAGCTCCCTCAAGCGACTACGAATGGATCCAGCGGTTGGTAGACTCCTACAATCTTCAGAGATTCAGTAATGATGACAAGGCCCTGGTGCGGTTCTGCTTGAGCGTTCCTCAACGTGTTCCATCTCGAAGCGGCCGGCCGTTTGTGATGCTTGATGGGATACAACTGGCCGAGCAGTTGAACGGATCGGTTTCGTTAGGGAAGGAAGTGCTGCGCACCTTCACTCGAGGTACTCTGCCTTTTGCTTTTGCAGGACTCCGACGTCAGATTTTGAACTCGGTCCTGGCTGCTAATTCTGATTTCGAATCACTGGACGTCATCCGGTTGGAACGATTGAAAGTCGATGAGGCTCGGCTGTTAGTCGAACACGTTGCGCACCGGCAGCAGGTTACGACAACTGAAGGAACTCGAGATCTTTTGGTCCAACAGTTTGAATGCAGTCCATTGTTCATCACGACTTTTATCCAGGCCGCGCGCGACAAAAACGTTTCACTGACAACGTACTTGAGTTGTGAGCAACTTTACGCGGAAGAGTTAATGGGTGGGCGACTTCATAATTACTTTTCTTCGGTCCTCGACGACATCGCGCCGTCGCCTGAAACACGGCGCGGCCTGATTTCAATTCTCTGCGAAGCTGTCGTCAGTGCAGACCGCAGGGTGCCGCTCGAAACATGGCGCATTCGGCTTGGTATTGATGGTCAAGAACTAGCAGCGGTACTGCGTGGTTTACACGAACAAGAACTGATCAATTGGGATGACAGCTTCGTCGAAGTGGCCGCGGGATCACGGGTCTGGAAGGATTATCTGCGGGTGCGATACAGGCTTGAAATCTTAAGTGAACCACGCGCTTTGGTAATCGCCGATACAATCACCGAATCCTTAAAGCGTGCTCCGCACACAATGGCTCGACACTATCGCCACCGGGCCGCGTTTGGATTGCGCGAGTTAATATCAGGCTTTAATGGCCAGCGCGTTCCGCAGATTCTTTTTCAGTACGATCGCTTCAGCGAAGCATTCAAGGGTGCCCCTGCGGCGGAGGTACTGACCGGACTTGAAAACGAAGCTGAACTAATCCGGCTACCCCAGGTAGTTCATGTTGCGAGCTGTGCCTCCTTTGATATTTTTCTCGAACAGGTATGCGACAAGGAGCGTTGTATGGTGGCACACGCTTTTGAGGGTGGGAACTACAACGATGCAAACCAATTGGTTTGGCTCACGGCCGAGGTCGAATCAAAGCTCGAAGCGGATGCGGAGTTGGCCCGTGTTTGGTGTGATCGGCTTGAAGCATTGGCCGAGAAATGCGGTTTCGGAAGGTACCAGATGTGGCTTATAGCCAATGAAGGGTTTGATGCTGAAGCCTGTAAGGTACTTGAGCGACGGGGGGCTTTATATTCCAGCCGGCAGCAACTTGAGCTCTTATTATCGAGGATAAACGAGGTGACGACCCCTGGAGAACCGCATGAACCGGAGGCGAATGAGTTCATGATGGTACTGCCCATGGGTGAGGACACGGAGCTAATTGCGGCCAGCACAGCTGAGCAAATTGCCCGCCGTTTAACATTCCGGCCTGAGGTAATTAACCAGATAAAGACAGCCGTGGTCGAGGCCTGTATAAATGCCGCCGAGCATAGTTTTAGCCCGGATCGCAAAATTTATCAGCGCTTTCGTGTCGAAAATGATAAATTAGTAGTCACCATATCAAGCCGGGGCGTGGTCCCACCGCTTTCCGCTGGGGCAACGAGCTCGAAAGAAGGACCACAACTCGGGACACGCGACGTCAGTGAGAGAAGAGGCTGGGGTCTAAAACTCATCAGAACGCTGATGGATGAAGTTGAGTTTGAACGTGTAGACGAGGGGACCAGCCTGAAGATGACCAAGTACCTGCGCAACAGCTCTTCATAGCGCAGTAGACCAATTAATTTCTTGCAGTAACGCAGTTAAGCAGTTGCGTTACTTGTACTACCCCGCATTTTAGCCCGCATTCGAACCTAGGAGGGATCTGCTGTATGGGAGAAGCAACCCTATTACCCGTCCGTTCGCATTGCATCGGGACAACCGCAGTTGTTTATGCGAGCGACTATCTGAACAAGCTATCCGGGGAACGCATCGAACGCGAATGTAAGCGACAGCTTGATTCTGGCTGCCGGGCACTTGTAATCAACTTTTGCGACACCGAATTAGTCAACAGCATTGGCGTATCGATTCTCCTCGGAATCATAGACGTGGCCCAAAAGAATCACGCTCGCGTGGTCTTTTCAGATCTCAATTCGCAGACGGTCCAGCTGTTTGAGATGTTGGGTTTGACAAGACACGTAGTACTGGCGCGTGACGAAGAAGAAGCCCTCTCAACGTTGTCGGAGTTTGCGTTACCCAGCGCGGCAATCAGTCATTAGTCCTCGCTTAGATGGATACAACAATTCAAAAACTCGTTCACACATTCGGGTCCCTTGCGGATTTGGGCCAGGAGGTGGCAAGCAGTCGTGGCTTCGATGACATGGTCCGGACTTCACTTCACTTGCTGCTGGGCACTTTGGCAATCAGGCGAGGTGCCGTTGTTGAACACGATCCTGTCACCGATGTGCTTAACTGTCGCGCGACCTGGGGCCTCAGCGAACAGTTTTGTGCGCCACGCACGCTAGACAAATTGGACAAGGAAACGCTTGTGCGTGAAATGCGCGGAATCTCTCTGTTCGATGAAGTGGTTCCTGACGTGTTTGCTGAACAGCAGGAAGATCTACGCGAGCAGGGCATCGAACTCATCATGCCTATGGTCGTACGAGGTGAATTGACTGGACTGGTGCTGCTCGGTGGTAAAGCCAGCGGTGACGAATTAACGAGTGAAGATTTTGACATTCTTCGCGCCATGGTCAGACACATCGGCGTCGGTATTCACACGCACCGGCTGATGGGCCAGCTCGAATCACGCGCCGAGGAAAACAGGCGTATCTATGAAGAGCTGCATACGATTTATCGAGACACGGTGAGGGCTTTTGCCGCGGCGATCGATATCAAGGACAAGTACACGCAGGGACATTCGGAAAGGGTAGGGAGGTACAGCGAAATCATTGCCCGCGAAATGGGTTGGAATGAAGAAGAGGTCGAAGGAATTGCCATCGCCGGTTATCTTCATGACGTCGGCAAACTTGTTGTAGAGCGTGACATCATCAACGCTCCATACCGGATCGATGCTAAGGCTTCGAATGAATTGAACAGGCATCCTGCCGCCGGGTACGAGATTCTTTCGCCGATACATCATCCTTATGCCGACATTCCGTTGATGGCGCGTTACCATCATGAAAGACTCGACGGTCGAGGGTATCCTGATGGGCTCAGTGGAGAACAGATTCCACTGGGAGCGCGCATCGTCACTCTTGCCGACTCGTTTGATGCAATGACGACTGATCGCCCGTATCG
>JBKPCC010000086.1:0-11617 GCA_046727215.1 Acidobacteriota bacterium | reverse complement strand
AAGGTCGTCATGAAATCCTGTGCGGCAGCGGTGATTGCGGCCCGGCCCACGGAAGGCGCTCCATCATTGATCTTGAGCGAGCCGCCTTCTGCATAGAACGCCGCAACACTCGCCGCATCCTGACTGCACCAAGCGGCAGTGTATCGTATCGCGAAGTCTTTCAATTGGTCAGCATTCACGAGAAACGTCCAACCGTCCAAAGAACGAGCTAAAGTGGCACAGACTTCAGTCTGTGAAGATTGAGTGGCATTCAATAAGAAGATGAAACCATTTTCATCGATTTTCTATTTTCCATTTTATTTCGTGTGATTTCGTGGATCGCCTCTGCTGAACCAGAAAGACAATCCACGAAGTCACACGAAACGAACACGAAATATCGTACTTCAAGTGAAAAATGAAAAATGGAAAATGACCAATGACAAATGGCCCTTCTCTTCACTCCTTGAACGGCATTCAACGGTCACAGACTGAAGTCTGTGCCACTCTAGCGCGTTCCTTGGACGGTTGAGTAATGCCCATCTATCGTTGACGGTCTCGTAGGATTGAAAGATACGCGCTCCAGGGCCCGGTCGTCTCTGTGTACATCTTCGCCATCGTCCGCGTTATCTGGGCGATGTGGTCCAGATCGTGTACTACCCACGTTGCGATCAGTTGGCCCAACGTGACATCACCTAGCTCTGGATGCAAGCCTCGCCGATTGAGGTCTTCGTCCCCAAGATTCATCTTCTCTAACACTGAAACATTCTGTCGCCGGAGATCGGTGAAGGTGGCAAGTAACTCGGTGAGTGTTTTGCCGGCGCTTTCGCGAAATTGCGCCGTTCGGTCGAACGGTTCGAACGGTCGCGTCTCACCGGCCAAAATATGCCGTGCCCGCGGTATCCAATCTGTTCGCTCACCGTGGATAAGGTGACCGATCACGTCGTATGGCGACCATGTGGCCGGACCTTCTGTGGCTTTTATCCACGTGTCTGGCAATCCTGCAAGCAAAGAGTTAAGGGTTTCAGGCGTTCGTTTGAGAACTGCCACCGCATCTTCGAGTTTTAGTGATTCAGTCAATGCTTAACCTCGCTCGACAAGTGCCGCGAGTTTATCAAGCGCCATCCGCCAACCGATCTCGTTATCGGCAGGTGATAAACCGTGCGGAAGACCTTCGTGGACCGCGACAAGATCAGTGCCACTATCGGAATCAGTCAGAGTGATTGTGATCGTCATTTCACCTTGCAGTGTGGGATCGGTTGTTTCAAACTCATCAACCTCGACGACTTGTTGGTTGGGCACAAGCTTCACAAAACGGCCATGATAGGTATCCGTGTGAGCCGTAGTCTTGCCGGTTCCGGTTGGCGTGTTGTACGTCAACGAAATTCGGATTGCGCCACCTTCGCGAGGTTCGAAAGCATGCACGTGGGCAGTCATACCGTCCGGCACTTTCCATTTCGTAATGGCTTCGGGATCCAGGAGCGCGCGATAAACATCCTCACGCGGTGCATTGATGTGACGGCGAATACGCGTCGAAATCACTTGGAGTCACTACTAGAAGTTCTAATAATAAGTGAACTCGCGGTACGCCCAAGTCGTTTGCTTGGATTTCTGACCTGACGCGTAGGTTCGGTTTGTGGAAGCTATGATTCCCCTGGTCCAATTTCCGTAAGGGTCAGGATCAAAACATCGGTCGTCAAACTGCAGCTCAGAACCTTCCGTTCGCTTGATCTCACCACTGCAACCCCGCATTTGGCCGAAGCTTACAAGGCGATCGTCGTCTTCCACCCGAGGTTGTCTGGCCGAACTTACGTTCTCACGTTCGGAGTCGTTGAGAGTATTACTATCCTTAATCAACGATCCGTCAGCTCTGTACTGGGCCACTTCCACTAGTTCGCCAAATGTATTGAACGTAATCTCAGTCCTTCTGAAAAGCGTTCCATCGTCATTGAAGGTTTGTATAGTGCTGCCGATTTTAATTCCATTCTCTCCATGCCGATCGACAAATTTCCGTACCACTACGTTGTTAGAGTTGTAAGTGATCAGAGCGGATCTTCCTCTGGTTGAGGAATCATATTCATAAACAATCCTGCGATTGAGTCTACCCGTTTGTTCGTAGAGGGCTACCTCGCTTCTGTTCCCCGATTGGTCATAACTGATCACATGCGTCAACGATAGCGGGCTTTCGCTGCGTTTTCCGTTCTCAATCAGTGTCGTGCCTTGGCGAACCGTAACCGTCTTCACCGGACCTTTTAGTCCGTCGCGCTCACGATCTGTTTTCTGTGCAAAGGCAATCCCGTTGATTGCAATGCAAACCCCACAAAGGGCCAGGATGTTTTTCATACCGCGCCTTTTGGTGTGAATTTTCAATTCGTGTTTGTTTCATGTGATCTCGTGGATGGTTGTTGCTAACCAAAACCACAATCCACGAAATCACACGAAAACACAACAAACATGATTCTTGCTGCGGGCCTTTCCGAACTAAGGCATCTTTAGGTCGTCAGTCATCAACCTAACCACTAGTGTATGGGATCGAGAAATGGTGTGTCTGGATCACTCACATAAAACGCCACTACCCGCAAGGGTTCGCTGCTGCTGCGATTGTAGCCCGTCATCTTCACATGCGTTGGCATGATCATCGCATGACCAGCTTTTACAGTCTGAGGCGCACGACCATCTGCTTCTAATGTGAATTCACCTTCCAGGACATACACCGTAACTGGATAACGATGCGAATGAAGAACAGTCCTTTCGCCTGGTTGGAATTCCGCTGTGAGAACACGCACCTCCTGCTTCTCACCCTTGGGCATGCCCTGGACGATCTGGCGCAGGATTTGTTGCGGCACGATGCCCTTTTCCTGGGCCACCGCTATTAAACTAATAAAGATTAAGGTGAACGTTAGACTGACACACCTGAACTTCGTCATCTGTATTTCTCCTCCATATTGACCGTTAGATGGGTGAGACCGGGTCGCTATCACCCCCCGTACTGACCTCATTCCCAACCAACGTCACCGGCAGCGTAGCATGATTACTCGATAGCCCTTTTCACCGCTGCTCTCGCCAGCAAGCGGGTCGAGTCCAGAGTCGGTAGAGGAGAGTCATCCGGACGCACGATTAACGGAATCTCAGTGCAGCCGAGGACCACTGCGTCACATCCGCCGGCCTTAAGTTTTTCTGTGACTTCATTGAAATATAACCGCGAGGATTCGGGGAACAAGCCGTTGACCAGCTGGTTAAAGATGATCTCATTTATCTTTTCTCTGTCAGCCGGCTCCGGTATTTTACTTTCGATCCTGAATTCCTGTAGCGCTTCGGGGTAAACAGGTCCTTCCATCAGATATCTGGTACCTAAAATACCGAGCCGCTCGAAGCCTAACCGCCGGGCCTCTTCAGCGACTGCTGTTGCAATGTGTATCCACGGGATAGGTGACTTGGGAATTAAATATCTAATCGCCTGGTGATACGTATTGTCAGGACAGATGGCAAAATCGGCTCCTGCTTGCGCCACCTTACGTGCGGAAATCAGTAAGGTCTTAGCTAACCGCTCCCAGTCGTTCGCACGAACGTAGCGCATGTGCTCGGCGAGTGGCACCGAGTTCATCGTGATCTCGGGGTGATTATGTTCACCCATGACGGCCGGTGCCTCTAAACAAATCGTTCGGTAACAAAGTGCCGCACCCTCAGCACTACCCGCGACGATCCCGATATGTTTCGTCACGATCTGTTCACCTCCGCCCTGAGAATTCTTCAATCAAATTACGAGTCAGTCACGGTTGTAGTTTCACGATGTGTCATTCAATGAATGGATCGAATGGCTGGTCAGTGCTCGGTTCGGAACCGAAACGCAGCACGTGACCATCAGGATCCTCGACGTGAATCTCCAACGCCCATGGATAATTCCGCGGAGGATGGTGGATTCGCGCGCCGCTCGCCGAGTACTCCTCATAGAGCACCGCCACGTCTTCGACGCCAACCCAAGCCCAGGTACCCAGTTTTCCTTGCGAGCCTCTGCAAAGATAAATACATGCACCGTCTCGAGTGACTGCCGTGAAGTCATCGTTGCCCCAGTCAGCATTCAAAAAACCAAGCTTTTCTACATAATATTGAACGCTGGCAGGCATGTGCTTGACGCTAAGAATAGGATTCGAGGTTTCAAATCTGGTACGTTCCACATTACCTCCAATGATTCGAGATGTTAATTCATGGCGCAACCATCCACGGAACTCGGTTTAGTGGCACAGACTTCAGTCTGTGAAGGTTGAGTGCTATGCAAAGTAAGTAAAACCATTTTCCATTGATCATTTTCCATTTCTCAGTTGTCATTGTCTTTCGTATTGTTTCGTCTGATTTCGTGGATCGTTCTTATACTTCCGTAAGAAGATCCACGAAATCACGCGAAGCAGACACTAAATATGATCCTCTCCAGATTCAGACGACGCTAGGTTTTTTTCTTATCACAGCCGATTCGAGGCTTTCATAGAGATGTGGCAAGGCTGCATACAATTCCTGCAGCGTTTCGCTTGACAGCTCTACCGGTTTTGGTCGGAATTTGTCTTCCACATAACCCGATGGATCACCCCAACTGACACGTGCCGAAATCTGTGGGCGAGCCTTCAAATGCTCTACAAGTACGACTAAACCAACCAGGTTGTTCTCTGTAGCGGGTGTGTCTCTGAACAAACACTCAATACTGATCGTGTGAGATGGATCGGTTCGTTCTCCGCCATTAAACGACGTAACGTCAACAAATACATTCTGATGCTCTCCGCGGATTCGTCCCGCAAATTCTTGAAACCGCTCGAGCAAATTGCGTTCTAAGGTTTCCACCAGGACATTCATTTCAACACATGGGCCATTATTTATGCAGGAGTTCCAGCTCTTAACTTGCGCTCTCGAAAGAAAAGGAACAACGGCAGAGCCAAGGATACGCCCACGGCCAGATTGCAAACAACGTAGGCCCATAAATTCTTCATGCCACGGCGTTGTCCTTCGGTGAAGACGAACAACCACAACGCGAGTGACGACACAATGACATCCAATCCGAAGAAAGCCGAAATATGGTTTTGGAAAAGCTGCCTGAAGAACAGCGGTATATCAAAGCCATAAGTGACCAGAAAAGGGAGAAACTGAGAAAGAGGAAGAACGGTGCCTAGAATCGCGACGATAAGATATAGCCATTGCATAAGCACCTCCACAACTTGAAAGTTCCTGTCATTTTGCGGATTATTTTCATGCACGATTTGCAGACTCGACTTCATTAATCTCTTAGCTCAGGAAGGGCGGTTTACCCCCGCTGAGGTTCGCTGTGAATCAAGATTCAGATCCAAGTGCGCGTTAGGATTACTTTGACTCAATGCCACTCAGTTGAACAATAAGCTTTTCTGCTTCGAGAGTTCGCCAGAGAGCCAGCGCGTAATACGCGGAATTCTTTTGGAACAGTCCATCGGTCTGCCTGCGGAATCTTCTCGCTGACAATTCGGGTCATGATCAGCCTGGCCCTTGCAGTTGATTTATTATCTTTCATGGCACATCACAGCAATGTGGAATCCGACAATTGAGACTGAATAAAAACTCAAATTTTGTGCAGTTTGAGCGCTCAGTCAAATCCTTCGCTGCATCAAAATATCCCGTTGTGGGTCAGAACCAAGTTGGAAAATGTGCTCTCCGACCTCGATGAAATTCCATCTTCGATAAAATGCCCGAGCGCGGTCATTACGTTCCCATACTCCAAGCCAGATAGTTTGGAATCCCAACTCGCGTGCTTCATCAATGCATCGCTGCATCAATGCCTGGCCGACTCCCCGACCAAGCCATTTTTGTAAGACGTACAATCTGACCAATTCAATCGGTTTCTTACCTTCTACTCCGGACGGCGGTTCGCCCGAACGAATCTTGGCGTAACCTGCTTCCTGGCGATCAACATCAGCAATCAGAAAGATGGATAACGGATCGGCTAATTCTGCGGTCAGACTCTGAACATTAAACGAGCTCGCCAGGTACGCCACCATATTTTCGGGAGTGTTGTCTTCTGTAAACGTTTCAGAAAATGTTTGAGCTCCCAACTCGGCTAGCAGATTTGCATCTTCGAGTTGGGCGCGACGGATGTTTACGGTGGCTCGATGTGGGGTCATACCCAGCCTCAAGAATCTTTGCTCGGTGCTGCAAAGAGTTCGTAATGCTGGACGGTGGGCTCGAACTCCAAGAGGAATTGTTGATCGTCAGGATAATACTTCGCACGTTCGATTTCCTCGCCCGCAAACGCTCGAATCGCCTCCAGGCTTTCCCAATGCGTAAGTGTGAGGAAGTGCGCCTCGTTACCCTCGATTCGCCGCAGCAAAAACACTCCACGATTACCCGGCGTGTTCTGGTAGTCCGGAATCGCTAGTTCCCGCAGCAGCGCGAGGTACGCATCTGCATCCTCGGCGCGCGTCCGTCCGTGCCAGATTCGTGCGATCACTATCGTGCTCCTTTCCCTCAGGGCTGCCCGATCGATGTTATTAGGTTATTCTGCAAATAGTAAATCTGTTTCGGTTTCCAAAACGGAAATAACAACAGTCCGGTTTCACTATCTTCAACCCACTTTCCATCTTTCTTCGATTCAACGATCCAACGGTACGCAAAATTACCGCGTCGATATTCCTTTAAGCGACATTCGTCCGATAGCCCGAAGGCGAAACATTCAAGAGCCTCGTCCTGTTGCTCAAAATCTTCGTGCCAGCCATTAAAGAAGACCGTATGCCTAATTCCTGCGATTTCGAGACGAACCGTCGCTTAAGGTCGGCGCAACCGTCACGGATGATGCACGGATATCTGACCTCACGTGAGGATACTTGCGCAACTTTTCCTGGATCACTTCAATCGCATTCATTCAAACTGTTCCGTGCGACAGGACAATAACGCAGCAAGCGGTTTCCTCAGAATGGCTTCCGATCCGTAGTTCTGGTTGCCTCAACAACTTGGCGAACAGAGTCAATCACCAGCTCAGGCTGATCCCTTTGAATGTAATGACCACTCTTTTCAGCGATAATGTGCTTACTTCTGGAAGAAAGACGAGCCAGGGCTTCCTGCATCTCGAGCCGGAGTGCTTCACCTTTAGCCATCATCGACGGAATACTGTAATCAGATGGAGTGATAACACCATGAGTTAGCACGACAAGTGGAATATCGCTATGCCAGTGTGCAGCTCTCACTTGTCCTTCACTTATTGCAAGTTTCGCCAGTTGAGCTTTATCTTCGGAACTCATCCTGTCCTTGATCTCGAGTGGTAGCATTGCAACCCAGCGATCCATCTCGTCTTCGTGCACAGAATCAACCAATACCATGCCAACAACCTCTTCAGAATGCTGAGCGGCGTAGAGTCTCATATTCATGCCGCCGAAGGAATGACCAACCAAGACAAACGGTGGAGCAATGTGAGCATTGAGCAGCAGAGTGTGTAGGTCTTTAACTATTTCCTGGCTCGGATAAGAAGGATCGGGTCGAAGTTCACTCTTGCCCAAACCAGCTCGATCGTAAACACATGTGCGGGTGAACTTTGCTATCTGAGGTTGAACCTGATTCCAGCTCTCAGATGAATCATAGCCTCCGGCGTCCATCACGACAGTTGGGCCACCCTTACTAATAGCGCCAGCACAATTGATGTGCAGGCGGTAGCCGCCTACATCGATCATCTCATCAAGAGCAACAGATTGGGTCCTGGTTTGAGGAAGTTGGTTGCAGGTGACGACGGAAAGGAGAAGTCCCAGGACAAAGGCGATCGCTCCTTGGTTTCTTTTGACACCCAACAAGTGGCCTTACCTAAATCCTATGAAAGCCTTTCAAGATGTCCTTTGTCGCTAAGCGCAGGATCACAGGACGTCCGTGTGGGCAGGTGGTTGGCGAAGAGGTCAGTAATAAGCGATCGATCAACCAACGCATCTTTTCCGGCGCCAAAGGAGTGTTCACTTTTATTGCCGCATGACATGCGAGCGAGGCCGCAATCTCATCACGTAACGTCTCACGAGCTGAATTCTTCTTTTCTAAATCCACCGCATCCAGTATCTCAGACAACATGTTCCGCGCCTCGCTTGCCGGTAAATCAGCCGGCGTGGCTTTTATCGCTACGGTGCGTCCGGACAGCCGCATCAACTCGAACCCATAGTTTTCTAACTCCGGCGAAACATCATCGAAAACAGTTGTTTGCGCCGGTGTCAAATCAAACGTCTCGGGCACCAGCAGATTCTGCGACTCAACGCGCCGAGCTGTCTCGAGCGCACGGTACTTGTCAAACAGAATTCGCTCGTGAGCTACATGCTGATCGATCAGTAACAATCCTTCATCGTCAATCGCAACAATGAAGCTCTCTTCAAGCTGTCCCAGCGGGCGGATGTCAGGCGACAGCGACTCAACAGTAATCTCCCCTATAAACTTTTCCGCAGACGCTAAGGGGGGCAACACATTCGCCCTGCTCACTTCTTCCTTGCTGGTTTCAGTTATCACCGCCGAGCGTTCTTTTACTGCCCGTGCCTCAGGTCTGTGTTCCTCGACCGCGATTGGAGTGCGTGCGGGATCAGGAACGAATTCTGGTTCCGATACCTCCTCAACCGGAGGATGAGCAAATTCAATGCGCGGCTGTTCGAGTCGTACAAGCGAAGGCGCTGTTGCAGTCTGATCGAATTGCCGTTCGATGGTAACAACCGATTCAGCAGCTGCGACCGAAAACTTCGGAGGCGGATGCTCAACGCTGTCCTCCGGCTGCACAGGACTGATGACAGGCGGCTCCTCAACATAACCAGAGCTCGCCAGCGCAGTGCGCACCGCTTCACGAACTGCATCAGACACAGCCGCTGCCCTGCGAAAGCGGACTTCAGTTTTCGCCGGATGAACGTTCACATCCACTTCTTCCAGCGGTGTTTCGATAAACAGCAGCGCAGCGGGATAAACCCCATGCGGCAGGATTGAGCGGTATCCTTCAGAAAGTGCGCGCGCAATTAGACGGTCTCGCACAAACCGGCCGTTCACGAACAGGTATTGGGCATCTCGCGACGTACGTCTATCGCGCGGCGCTGAAACGTATCCACGCACTCGAGCGACTGCCGCGTAACCGCCATTTACCTCTAGCAGATTGTCCAGGAATTCGGGTCCAAAGATCTGATAAGCGCGTTCACGCAAGTCTTTGGCAGGAGTCGCCCGTACAACTTCACGTCCGTTGTTCGTCAAACTGAAGGCAATCTCGGGATGAGCGAGCGCGTAGTGAGTCACCAGGTTTGTGAGATGAAAAGTTTCTGTGGCTTCGGACCGCAAAAACTTCCGCCGCGCCGGAACGTTGAAGAAAAGATCTCGAACGACGATCGTGGTTCCCCTTGGGTGAGCTGCATCTTTCACATCACGCATTCTTCCACCCTCGATGAGCACTCGGGTTCCCGCTGCTGCGTCTTCAATTCTTGTGATTAACTCGACCTTTGCCACAGAAGCAATTGACGCGAGTGCTTCTCCGCGAAACCCAAGCGTAGAAATAGCCGCAAGATCTTCCGAACGATTAATCTTCGAAGTTGCATGGCGTTCAAAAGCAAGCAACGCATCGTCGCGAATCATACCTTCGCCATCGTCAGTGACTTTCAGCAAACGCCTGCCGCCGCCTTCGATGTCTACAGAAACTCGGGTAGCGCTTGCGTCGATCGAATTCTCAACGAGCTCTTTGGCTACAGATGCAGGCCGCTCAACAACTTCACCGGCGGCGATTTGATTGGCTACGTGATCGGCGAGGACGCGGATTTTGGACATTGATTAACTTATTTCGTGTTGTTTCGTGTGATTTCGTGGATCCGTTTTCACGCACCTAAGCAAATCGATCCACGAAAACAAACCAAACAACACGACGAATATCTGACAAACCCAAAGTTACAAATACACCACCTGATGCTCTTGCGACTCAAGGTTAATGGCATTGTAGATCCACTCAATCACATACCTTCCGTGGCGGGCCAGCAGGGATGTGATATTGATATGCCGCTCTTGCAACTCCTTGTGTGGAAACAGTTGATCGAATGCGCGTTGAAGCTGTCGCTGAGCCGCTTCGTCCCGAGTCATTTGCGCCCGATGAAAACGCGTGCGCAAACCTTCAAGTTGATAATTTATTTTGCGCCGCCCTGTCTCGAGAGCATCGGCGAGCGTTGGATCAACGGACTTAAGTTTCTCGCGCAGTCGATCGAGCTCACCGTTGACGTTCGTCCCGGCATCGTCGAACGTTTGCGCCGTATCTGTTCCCAGGTGCTCTTCCACTACCCGGGCCAGAACATTCTCCAATCCAGCAAACAGATCGGCCAGAGTCAGCCCGTACTTGTCCAGTAGTCGACCAGTGTGAGGTTCAACGATCGTCAAGCTCGAGCGCGGCAGAATCGGTGTAACCGGACGTCCAAGCAGCCGGTACACCTCGCCCGTTTGCGCGAAGTAAGCTATTTCGGCTGAACCACCAAGGTATGCAATCGTGGGCAGAAGATAATCTTGAACAACTGCACGCAACAAAACGTTGGGACTGAATTCCTCAGGATGGGCCAGTGCGCGTTCAGCCAACTCCTCAGCCGAGTATTCCTTCTCTCCGTCCTTCTTCCGGTACTTACCAGTTTCAGTTCTCGTGATCGCATGACGAGCGCCTGTTGAGTCGTTTAGAAACAGCGGAAATGAGTTTTCGGTAACGAGAACTTGTGCGTGGTAACCCATCTCTTCCAGTTCTCGACTCCGCTGTGCAACGGCAGCAGCAATTTCGGGAGCTCGACGTGCCGCCTCTGAATAGAGTGGTGCAGCCAACTCCTTCAGTGTCGCGTCGAGTGGATCAAGTAACACTAGACCATAACGACCCAGGACGGTTGTCATTGTTCTGGCGAAGGCCTGCGTGTACGTGATTCCAGGTTTCCAACACTCGCGTAAGAGCTTTTCGAGATCGGTAATGAATTCGGAATTGGGCAGCTGCGCAATCAGCTCTGCAATCACTTGTTCGATCGAATTGTCAAGGACCACCCGGCCAACCGGCTGTCCTTCGGAGTGTAGTGAAGTTGGAATTTCGACATGTGCGAGCTGGCATTCGCGGCTGATGAACTCTGCTTTGGCAACCTCGATGAAATCGTGATCCTCTGCCGCAATCCAAAATACCGGAACAGCCTTCGTGTTACGCTGCGACAAACAGCCGGCAAGTTTCACAGCTGAGATTGCCTTGTAGATTGTGTAGAGTGGCCCAGTTAACAAGCCGGCCTGTTGCCCCGACACAGCGGCGAGACAATCGGGTTCTGTCAAGCGCTCAATATTCTTCAGTGTTTCCTCTCCCGCACCCCAGGCGCTATTCATTCTTAGCAGGGCGTCGCACAGTCGATTGCGATCGATGGTGTATGCGCCCAGCACTTCCGGAGCTCGTTGCGGTAACTCGTGATGAAAGCGGACTGCCGAAGGATAGAATTTCTTTAGGGAGAGCGGGTCTTTAAGGTAATCCAGAAATAGCCGAGATTGATTGGGGATGCGCTCGAACGGGATGGTCTCAATGCGCAAGCCAGAATCTTCTGGAGTGCTATAACAGGCGCTTTCGGCGATAATCAAAGTGGTTCGACTCCTGGGGCACCATTCTACGTGTGATGTGCGGCTTCTGCCAGCGGCTGGCACTACACTCAAC
>JBKPCC010000085.1:0-16597 GCA_046727215.1 Acidobacteriota bacterium | reverse complement strand
GTCGATGCTGGTAGGTAGAATCTGTGCCGGAATAGCGGGATGAGTCAACGTGCCAAATGGCCCCCAGAAGAAGAAGCCGGGCGCTTTGCCGACTGCGATGCTCGCCTGGTCCGCATACTGCTGCGGTGACAGTCCCGAAAGTGATTGAATGTTGGAAATATTGATGACTGAGTTCGCTGGAATCAGAGCGTGTCCTGGGGCAACCACTCCGTTGAGCCGGTCGATGCCGATAAACAGCTGTGGCACCCCCCCGGCGAAAGCAGCCGGGCACCGTACGTTGCCGGCAACGATCTGCGCATCAGTAAGGTTGGGAGATACGCACAATCCGCCGGGGAAAAGCGACGCGTCGACCGCTGCAACCGCCAGAGTCGGCACGCCAAAGAATCCACGTGGAAATGAAAACGGCTGCACGACTCTTCGATCCGCTCCGCCAAAAGATGGAACATCACGCGTGAGGCCTAATCGATACTGATCATAGAAGCGGCCGCCGTGGCCGCGTACTAAAGTCTTTGGTGTTGCTTGCCACGCGAAACCGATTCGCGGCGATACGTTCTGCTTTGTCTGGAACGCAGAATCGTAATCCCAACGAAAGCCTATGTTCAAAGTGAGATTGCGGCGGAACCTCCAATCATCCTGCCCATAAATCGCGTGGTAGTTGTTCCGTAAATGAATTTCATTGGCAGCGTCGGTGAGTCCGCCGGCGGTCGTGACAGTAAAGAAGCCGGAATTGATTGGTCCGTAGGTGAGAAAATCATTTACTGTGGAAAATAGCTGAAGATTCAGAATCTGTGATTCGACACCGTCCACGTGCGTTCTAAGAAAGTTCCAGCCGAACTTCAGATTATGATCACCAAAGAGTTTGCTGGCATTGGCCGAGAGCGAAGTGTATTTCTGATCGAGGAACGACGCCGACGTGTTGTTTCCAAACTGCACAGATCCGAGATCGCCGAAAAGGGCTCCGGTGTTGTTAGAGCTAAATACATTAAACGTGGTTCCGACTCCGGCTTCAGGATGCGCGGGCGCTGAGTTGGATCGGTCGCCACGGTATCCGCCGCGCAGATTTACGACCCAGGGATTTGCCTGATCTCCCAGGAGGACCGTATCAGCAAATCCAAGCAGCAGACTCCGCAAACTCGTGTCGTTTCTTCTTGAAGGCAAGCTATTGGCTTGCGAAAGCGGCAAAAATTCTTTGACGACGCCGTTGGTGTAGTTTACTTCCTGCGAAAGACGGTGACGTCCCACTGGTTCTTCCAGTTTGAAAAACCCACGGGTGTCCCGAATGCGTGAGGGATTATCAAATGGCGTTTCGAAGTTCCGTATGATCTGATCGACCTGAGCATTTCCTGTTTTAGGAAAAGTGAAGTTCAATTTCCGATTTTCATGAATGCGCTCGCCAGAGCCAAAAAAGAAGATTTTATCCTTAATGATCGGACCTCCACCCGCGAGACTGTAGTCATACCGGCGAAGGGACGGCGCTTGCGTCTGCGTGGGATCCAGGGAATTTGATGAGTCCAAAGCATCATGGCGAATGAACAGTGACCCCACTCCATGATATTCATTATTGCCGCTCCTGGTTATCACATTGACTATCGCCCCTGACGCCTGCCCGAACTCAGCCTTATAGCCAGTCGTCAATACCTGGAACTCAGCAATCGTCTCCTGATTGAACTGCGCCGCCGCGCCGCCATCGACAGTGTTCTTATTCGGTTGGCCGTCGATCATGAAGTTGTTATTTCCCGCGCGCTCACCAAGCACAGGCGTGGAGTTATCGCTACCCACGTTAGCTTGCCGGTTGATTACCGCTCCCGGCACGAGTTGCAAGAGGTCAAGGTAGTTCCGCCCGTTAACAGGCATGTCTTGAATCTGTCGGGCAGTAACTGTCGCTCCAGTCGCGGCCGTCGTGGGATCAATCAAAACCGCTTCGGCAGTAATATTGATCTGCTCCTTCACATTGCCTACTTCGACTTGCACATCCAGTGCCAGGGTGCGGTTAACAGTCAAATCGATGCCTGAAAAAGTACTGGTAGCAAAGCCCGTAGCGGCGACCGTGACAGTATAGGTTGCTGCCGGGAGCGCAGTCAGCCGGTAGAATCCGTTTTCGTCGCTGGTAGTCGTTCGCTCCACGGCCAACGACGAAGAGGTGGCAGTGATTTGAGCGCCACTAACAACTGCCCCCTTCGGGTCCTTAATTGTTCCTTCGATGTTCGAAGTTGTTTGGGCCATGGCTGGCAAACAAAACAGGACACACACAAAGCAGAAGCCAAACACAATTCGCGTGATCCGCATTGTTATCTCCTCCGGGGTGGGTTTTTCTTCACTGCCTTTGCGTGGCCTTCTTTACTGCAAGTGCTGCATAATGTCAATAGTGCGACATATGCTGCACGAAACGCTTGCCTCTCGATTTTCGATTTGCTATCTTGCCGCGCCATGCGGCCTGATGGGATCTTGCAGCAACCGCGTGAAACCAGTTGTTGATTCCTCCTGCCGGCAAGATTACGTAAATTTCACTAACCATACGAGGAATCGTTGAAGCCGGTTATGGTCGGTACGATTGATGCTTTTGGATTAGCGAACGTGCGAGAGCTCATAGAGCGACGGCACGATCAAGTGGTGGACGTGATCCGCCGCCTGGTGGAGATAGAGTCTCCCTCCGGCGACGTTGAAGGCAGTCGCGCCATCAACCAACTGCTGGAAAGCGCTGCGCGAGCGATCCCGTCTGTCAGTTCGGTTGAACGAATCCCCAGCCCCAACTGTGGCGAGCATCTTCTGATTCGCGCGTTCTGCAACGAAAACGGTAGCAATGAACCGACTTTGATACTCGGTCATACAGATACGGTTCACCCGCGGGGCACATTGACCTCGCCACATGGAGTTCGGACCGAAGCCGACCGGATGTATGGACCAGGTATCTTCGATATGAAGGCGTCGTGCGTAATCGCCATCGAAGCCCTGGGATGCCTATCCGCCCTGACCATCAGCCCGGGACGACCTGTCACGTTGCTCCTTACTTGCGATGAGGAGATCGGCAGTGCGACGGGGCGCCCCTTGGTCGAACGCGAAGCGCGCCGCGCGGCGCAAGTTCTAGTGCTTGAACCGCCTGCGCCCGGCGGGGGCGCAAAGACTGCGCGCAAGGGAGTCGGTGCGTGGACAGTAACTGCTCAAGGGATTGCTTCGCACGCGGGACTGAATCCCGAAAAGGGAGCAAGCGCGATTCTTGAGCTCGCGCGGCAGACCGAACATTTGCATTCACTGAACGACTTGGGGCGAGGCACCAGCTTTAACGTCGGTCTCATTCGAGGCGGCACGCGCGGCAATGTTGTAGCAGCGCAGGCTGAAATGGAGGTGGACGTACGCTTCAGCAAGATGGAAGAGGCGCAACGCGTCGAAAATCTGATGAGCACTCTCCAGTCTTTCGATAAGCGCGTCAGGCTCGCAATCAAGGGCGGCATTAATCGTGGGCCCCTTGAACGAACAGATGGCGTGGTCCATCTTTATCGCCTCGCCAGAGAGATTGCCGCACAACTTGGGTTTGAACTCGGAGAATGCTCAGTTGGTGGAGCATCGGACGGCAACTTTGCGGCTGCCCTCAATGTGCCGGTCCTTGATGGGCTGGGCGTGGACGGTGACGGCGCGCACGCCGCCCATGAACATATCTTGTTGTCCGACATTACACCTCGCACCGCGTTACTCGCGGGTTTGGTTGCAACGCTTTAGCTTAGCGGGAGAGCAGAGCAGGACTTTTGGGCTATGAACCTTAAACTAGAGCGCATAGAACTTCGTGAGATCGAGTTGCCTCTCAAATTCCCTTTTGAGACGAGCTTTGGGCGCACCACACGGCGACGCATTCTGATCGTCAAAGTATTTAACAGGGATGGCGCTTCCGGCTACGGTGAGTGCGTGGCGAGCGAGAACCCTTTCTTTAATCACGAGACTATAGACAGCGCCTGGTTGATCATGGCGAAATACATCGTTCCGATGTTGGCCGCGGCGAAAGTTGAAAGTGCCGCTCAGGTTAACGATGCTCTTGCGCCCATTCGGGAAAACCGCATGGCCAAAGCGGGAGTCGAAGCAGCCGTATGGGATTTGGCAGCGAAGTTGACTGGTGTGCCTTTATGGCAGTACATCGGCGGCACCCGGAATGAAATCGACTGCGGGGTTTCGATAGGCTTGCAGAGCTCGGTTGAAGTGTTGCTCGACAAAGTCAGATGCGAGCTTGAGAGCGGGTATCAAAGAATAAAAATCAAAATCAAACCTGAGAAAGATGTGGAATTAGCAGAAGCGGTGCGCAAACAATTTCCTGATATTACCCTCTCGGTTGACGCAAACTCTGCATACAGACTCGAAACGGATGTTCCTGTGCTCAGGCGGCTTGATGACTACAATCTGCTGATGATTGAACAGCCTCTCACGCCGGGTGACCTCTTGGACCACAGCAAGTTGCAGCGGGAGATGCGGACGCCAATCTGTCTGGACGAGTCAATTGTCTGTCTGGCGAATGCGCGTCATGCGCGTGAATTAGACGCCTGCCGGATCATTAATATTAAACTCGGTCGCGTCGGTGGATTTACAGAAGCGAAAGCTATCCAGGCGTTTGCGCAACGCAGTGGTATGCCCGTATGGTGCGGCGGAATGCTTGAAGCCGGAATCGGGCGCGCGCACAATATCGCTTTGTCGACGTTGCCCGGCTTCACTTTGCCTGGCGATGTCTCAGCGTCCGAGCGATATTGGGACGAAGACATCATCGAGCCTCCGGTTACGGTTAGCCATAAGGGCACAATCAAGGCACCGATGGGCCACGGAATCGGCTTCGAGGTTAATGAGACGCGCATCGAGTCGCTGACAGTTCGTAGGGAGACCATTTCCCTTTCGTCTTAGCAACGAAGAGGTTCTTCAAAAAAGGGAGCAGTTTCCAGTGAAGAGTGGTTCGACTGTCTCGCCTGAGAAGGCAAAGCCCGACATTAGAACAATCACGCGTCTCGTTCCTCGGGATGGAAATCTCGTCCAGGGACAATCAGAGCTGAGGATCAATCCTGCGCTTGCTCGAGCCGCGAACCAAATGATCTCCAGCAGCCAGAATCACTACAGTCCCGCTGAAGGTGTGGCTGAGTTACGCAGTGTGGTCGCGCAAAAGGTATCGCGTTTCAATGGCGTCCGAGTCGATCCAACGGCTACGCCGCTCGAACTACTGATCACGGCGGGCGCGACTGGAGCGTTAGTCGCTATCGCCCGTACGTATCTCACTGGCGTGTCAGCGCTTGTCTTTGAGCCTTACTATCCTTACCACCGCCGGATCCCTGATGAGTTTGGCGGTCGCACAGAAGTCGTCCAACTTCACGGCGAAAACCTCGAATTAGATGGAGACGAACTGCGCGCCCGATGTCGCCAGTTGAAAGACCGCCAGTCGTATCCTTTGCGCGCTGTCATTGCATGCACTCCCGTCAACCCCACGGGCAAAGTCTTCACCAAATCCGAACTGCAAACGATCGCCGCGGCTTGCCGGGAATTTGATCTTCTCTGCATCGCTGACGAAGTGTACGAGCATTACGTGCTGGATGAGAAAGGTCACATCTCCATCAACACTCTCGATGGAATGCGAGAGCGCACGATCACGGTTAACTCGTTCTCGAAATCCTGGAATATCTCTGGCTGGAGACTCGGTTACGTTTATGGCGAGGGAAAGTTGATTGCGCCCCTAAACATCCCCAACAACGTCTTCTATGTTTGCCCACCGACGCCGTTGCAACGCGCGCTCTCCACCGTGCTGATGTCTGACCCGAGTTATTACGACGATTTGCGCGCGCTGTTCACGAGCAAACGCTCCTTTGCCGCCACAGCATTGGAGAGTGTGGGGTTTCAAGTCTACGATTCGGGATCAGCTTTTTACCTGTGGGCGCGCATTCCGGATGGCTATCAAAACGCCATGCAGTTAAATGAGTTCTTGATCAATCGCGCAGGCGTGGCCGGCGTGCCGGGCAACGCTTTTGCCGACAGCGATAAGTACGACAGTTACGTCCGTTTTTGCATTGCGCGCGAAGACGAGATTCTGCGGGGTGCCCTGACCAAACTTCAGCATGCGATGTCTGCTAAAGACATTTGACGTTCGCAAGCACCTGCAAGCATGCCTCGCTTGCTCGCGGTTTTACATTAACGATCGCAGTCTGCGAATTCTGCTACTCAACTGAGATATGAAACGCACGAACTCACGCAAAAAGGGCGAGAGCGCCTCTCAAAAGTCCAGTGGCCGCGATGGAAACGCTTCGCCCAGCGCTCTCGAGACTCGTTTCACGCAGACCCAACATCAACTTAATCCCAGACGCCAGCGCCTGGTCCGGGCCATCCTCGATTCCGCCGACGAGACCTGCTTTCTCTCTTCGCGCGAGATGGCCAAACGATTTCACATCGACGCGACCACGATACTGCGCACGACGCAAGTGCTTGGCTATGAAAGCTTCGCAGACTTTGCAACCGACTTGCGTCAGCATTTTGTATCCCGAATCAACCCTTACACGGTGCTAAAAGCTGCCACTCGTGAGAAGCGCAGCGTCGAAGATCACATCGATCACTCGCTGGAAAAAGCCATAGACAACCTGAATGTATTGAAATCAGATTTGGACCGGCAGGCTGTTATTAGTTTGGCAAAGCTGATCAAGCGCTCTCGGCGCGTGGTCGTAGTTGGGTCGGACTTTGCTGCTTCACTTTCGTATTACCTCGCTTACGGTTTGCTGGCACTTGGATTCGACGCAGAAGCACCGGTGGCCAGCAGCGGTAATCTCCAGTACAAAGTCGAAGTACTCGACTCGAAGGATCTTCTGCTTGCAATTAGTTTCGGGCAGTGTCTCAGGGATACTGTCGAATCAGTTCTGCGGGCCAGGAAACAAGGCGTGCCAACTTTTGGAATTACTGACAGTACCACCTCGCCTATCGCCCGTTACTGCGACGCTCATCTGATTACACCGGTCGTGAGCCCCTCGTTTCTAAACTCCTACGTTGCGCCAATGGCGGCGATAAGCGCGATTCATGTGGCTTGTGCTCACATAGACCCCCGACGTTCACTCAATCGACTTCGACCTACCGACAGAGAATACGCTGCGGGTCATCGTTGGTATCGCGAGCCGAAAGGACTCGACGCAGACTTGCCTTAATTAGCTTTGCCGCAAAGACGCACAAATGGCACAAGGCTATAACGGTGAATGGCTGAACGAGGGAATGCGCAGGGTGACCGCGTGCCGCTCGCGGCTTCGCTCTCTCCCTTAGACTTCTGTGACTTTTGAGCTTTTCTTTTGTGGCGGTTGAATTACTTCACCAAAGACGACAAGGTTTCTGGTTCACCATCGCGTCACCGTTACTGCAGCCGAACGCCGCTTTAAATTCAGGCATATTCATTCGTTGTTTTATCGTCCTTTAGGTAGTAAGTGCGATCGGTCATTCCTAATGAAGCGACATCGATAGTTGCAATAACTTGCTCCGCGTTCTTTGGATCCTGATTGGGATAGAAACTAAACAAGGCATCTGAGCCGAGAGCATGCAACATACCAAGTGCGCGAACAGCGTCTACGGTTGTCCGGATTGCCTCAATTCGATTCAACTCGGGCATAATCGCTGACAAACCATTTTTCTGGATTGCGTCTTCATCCATACACGCCGCGTAATAATCTCTGACCTTGCGATCAAGCGGGTTTCTGTCTCCCTCTTTTCCCTCAAGGATTCGCCGCACAATCTCATCGTTCTTCTGCGCCAGCTCATAATAGGGATCCCACGAGGATCGATCAGGAGGAATTGGGTGTGTTTTCATCCAGTTATTGCACGCATACCGGTAAAAGTCGGCGCACGGACTCTGCGTCGCGTCAACAATATCAGCACGAAATGCCAACGGATTTCTTTGAGAGGTTTGACCGGAGGTTAAGCCGATGACGATGGTAGCGATGAACGCGGCCAGTAGCAGTACACGTTTCACGAAAGAAGACTAGCGCGTTCTTTCAGTAAATGTCTTTCACATTCGATGCGCTTTTGTCCTGGCTTTGCGCGAAACGTCTCGATATTCACGGGGCGTGAGGCCGATCGTATCGCGAAAAACGCGACTGAAGTGTGCTTGATGGGCGAAGCCGCAGTCGATCGCAATTGTGCTAAATGTCTCGCCCGCCCGAATGCGTTCGCAAGCGTGAGTGATTCTGCGTTGGCGGACAAAATCGCCAATGCTGCAATGATAGTGCTGCCGAAACATCCGTGCGACGTGCGCTGGATGACGTCCCGCGTCGCGAGCGACCTCGCTCAAGCTTAGACTCTGTGTGTAATCAGTCTCCAATCGATCGCGTAATCCTTTCAGCCAGGCGGGTACAGTGCGTGCTGGGGGCGCCTGCCGAACAATGCGGCAGATCAACTCCAGAACCAACGACTCAACTGCCAACGGTGTAGCTGAATCGTTTTTTGATAACTCGCTGCTAATTTGGCGTACGAAAGTATCAGCGTTTGCAAGTTGGCGCGTGGATGGAACATTGAAAGCTGAAAGGCGATCGCGCCAGGTTTCGTTGAACTCAATCATGAGGCAGCGGGCGCCCGTCGTATCCACCTGATCATAGTGAGCTTCCCCGGCGGCACGGTACAAAACGGTTCCGCGCACGCACTTGTAGGTACGAGCATCAAATTGTTCTTGATACCCGCCGTACTTGACCATCGTGAGGCTCGCAGTTTCGTGAGCATGCAGCGGGGTTTCAAAACCGACCGGATATTCAGCCTCTGCCAGGATCAATCCCCCGATCTCGCGCAGACAGCGCACCTTGCCGAAATGTAGACCTGCGCTTAGCAGCGTATGCGACTGGCTGAGTTTCACGGTTTGGTTCTTAATCACTTCCTCAGTCTCCTGTAACGCAATTCATGCCGGTTGGTCATTGGGATTATACATTTGAATCAACCGCGACTGGGTGACTCGTCAACATCTAGGTTCCCAATTGCGTGCATGTGTGTTCTTCTACAGACGGCCATATCTCAGACTTGACTTAATGCGCTTCCAAGCAATTCGTCAACTCGCGGGTTACCCGTCGGGTAATCGGCTTCTCTAACGTCAGCTCCCGCATCGAGCAGCGTCTGAATCACCGGGACAAAATCAATTCCGGGGTCGCCATGCATGACGGACCAAGTCGCTTGACCAAGAACTGTCCCGCCATAGACGTTCTTTGCCTCAAGCGGAGCGCCGAGACCCAAGAGCAACTTGATGATGTCCAGTTGTCCTCGATGTGCGGCGAGGTGCAATGCCGTCTGTCCGGTGTTCTCGCCGGCACGCAGATTCATGCTCTTCTTCAGCAGGAACTCGACGACGTTGATATGACCATACTCACAAGCCCAACGGAAGCCTGCCTCCAGTTGTCGCTCGGAAACGTTAGGTTTCAGACTGCCGTCCTCATTGAAGAAGCTCTCGACCAGATCGAGGCGTCCTACTCCGGCGGCTCCCTCGAAGTCCAATCGCGCACCGCGCGTGGCAAGGAACGCGGCGCCTTTTGGACGATCGTTGCGCAGACAACTAAGGACGTCGCTGCGGCCTCGTGCATCAATCGTTGCTCCATGGTCGAGCAAGGTCTCGAGCAGGCCGATTAGCACGCCAGCCCGCTCGGGATGGATGCTAGTCGCGGCCAGTCCCAACGTTGTCGACCCGCCGCCGTACGCGTCAGACTCCGCATTGACATCTGCACCGGCCTCCAGCACTAGCTTCGTAATCTCAATGATGTTCTTTGGCGTCTTCTGGCGGAAGTCCTCGATACCATTCGCCGAGACATAGTGCAGCAGGGTCGAGTGATGCTCACGCGTCGAACGCGTCTTCACTAACTCCGGATTCTCGGTTAGCAGTTCCGAGAGCGTCGCTGTATCGCCGCAGACAATCGCGTCCGCTGCGGTTTCGAACTTCGAAACCAGCGAATCAACGCGCGTCAGCACCTCAATGCTCCTGGCAAATGTAGCCCAACTGTCAAAGCCGTGTTCGCGAGCGATGAAGAATTGTGCTTTGGCCAGTGTGCACCGCGCCGCGTCCTTATCTGTGCTCTTAATCGTGTGCCAACGTTGCGCGATCCTTTCTGCTCTATGATTGATCTCTCTGCGAACTTCGGAAGTGATCTCCAAGCCTTGCAGCCGGGCGATGGTTTCTGCCCAGCGAGTTGCCCAGTCGCGGACTGCGGCAGAATCGCTCGACTTGCATGCACGCTGAAAGTCTCTTGCGGCCTTCTTGTATTGATTAAGATTGGGGCGAGGGGGGAGCGGAAGTGTGTCAGACATACGACTTTCATCCTTTCGCCTGATGTCAGCTCGCCGTTCCGGCTCGATTCAAGTGTGGTCCAAGGGTGACCGTGCAGCTCACGAGGTCTGAGTCGCTCATCCTACGTCGTGAGCCCTGACACAACAACAGTGAATACACGAGCGGCGCATTTGCTGACGTGAGCGGTCATCTGCCGCTCTTTTTAGTTTGCGCATTCTGCTCCCGCCGCGATACGGTGGCCGGGTGCGATTCCCGCAACGCCTCAGACCGTGGATGCTCGTCTCGGCAGCGTGGATTCTACCGGCCGGTTTCGCGGTCATCAATCGTATCGCCAAAACACATCTCAACGGGTGGGACCCGGCCACGGCACGCGAGCTGATATTCGAGAGCGGTGACTGGTTTCTCTATGCGTTTCTAACGCCTGGCGTTTTCGCAGTTTCGAAACGATGGGCGCTGGCGCGGCCGTATCTTACTCGGCGCATAGTCCTTCATTTGGGGATCTCGCTGCTGTTCTGCATCGCTTGGGCGACTTGCGGTGAGGTGCTGAAGTTCACGCTCAGGCTCGTCTTCAACCTGAAGGCGGTTAGGGCAGCTATGGAGGCCGGAGCCGGCCAATTCTGGGGTGCACTCGTCGTCGATTGGCTGAGTTGGATCTTTACCACCCTGCCCTTCGGGGTCGCAGTATATCTCTGCGTCGTCGGCATTGAACACGCGACTCGTTACTTCACCGAAGGACGAGAGCGCGAGGTGCAGTTGGCGCAACTCTCTGAGCAACTTGCAAGCGCCCGGTTTGCGGCGTTGCAGGCCCAGGTCAATCCACACTTCCTCTTCAACACGCTGAACACGGTCGCCGTGCTGGTGCGCGAAGATGACCGTCGCGCTGCCGTGCGGATAGTCGAACAGTTGAGCGACGTACTGCGCAGCACGCTGAGTAGCCACCGCGCTGATGAAGTCACGCTGGGCGAAGAACTTGAACTGGTGGGTCAGTATGTCGCTATCGAGCAGGCACGATTCTCCGACCGTCTGCGACCTGAATTCAAAATCGACGACACGCTTTTGTCGGCGGCGATACCCAGTTTCGCGCTTCAGCATTTAGTGGAGAATGCAATTCGTCATGGTATTGCGAGAGAACCCCACGCGGGCCACTTGATCATCAGCGCCCATCGCGCCGGTGAAATGATCGAGATCTCGGTTACAGACGACGGCAGGGGTATCGATCCCGACGCCGGCACGCCGAAGGGCCATGGCATCGAGAACACGCGCGAGCGGCTGCGCACTTTGTACCGCGGAGACGCTTCGCTGGTCGTTGTCAGACGGGCCGAAGGCGGTACAATCGCTACACTGACAGTCCCATGTCGCGAGTTGGTCTCGGGGGCGACAGATGAAACGCGCTGAGTGGAAGGCTTTGATCGCGGACGACGAACCGGCGGCGCGGCGGGGAGTGCGGCAACTGTTGGCAGCATTTCCTGAGTTTGGCGTCGCCGGAGAATGCCGGAACGGAGCCGAAGTGCTAGCAGCACTCGAGATGTCCGCGCCGGACGTGGTCTTTCTCGATATTCAGATGCCGGGTATAGATGGCTTTGAAGTGATCCGCCGCCGCACTGCTGAACGAATGCCGGCGGTGGTATTTCTCACTGCTTTCGATCAATTCGCCATTCGTGCATTCGAAGCTGAAGCGCTGGACTATCTCGTAAAGCCTGTGACGGAAGCGCGTTTTGGCGTCACGATGAAACGACTGATGAGACGGTTGCGTTCAGCGGGCCGTTCAATGCGTGACGAAAGCATCGTTATAATGACCTCGCGCGGCGCGAAAGTGCTACACGTAAGCGAGATCGACTGGATCGGAGCCGCAGGCAGTTATGTGCAAGTGTGGGCAGGTCCGCGCAGCTATTTTCTCCGCGAATCGCTTCAACAATTGGAACAACGGGTGCGCAAACATGGCTTCATCCGCGCGCACCGGCGCGCCCTGGTTCGACTTGACGGCGTGCGAGAATTGACGCGCACGCGCGCGGGCCAGGTGGCAGTGCTCGACAGTGGCGTGCGAATCCCAATCTCCAGGCGACGGAATGCGGCGTTCATGGCGGCGCTGCGGCTTCTTGGCAAAAATTTACAAGCTTCCGTTCCTTGAAATTTGGAGCGCGCTTGAATTTATTTTTGAAATGACTGAGGAAATTGGAGCGGGCGACGGGACTCGAACCCGCAACTTCCAGCTTGGGAATCTAAATTTTCGATCCTTTATTTTCAATACTTACAAAACTGCTTAGGAAAAATCAACGTGCATGCATTGCCTGATTTGCGTGTCGCTGGGGGACGTTTGGGGGACGGTGTGTCATCAAAGCGGAAAGCGCTTCCCACGTAAGCTCTCGCCAAACTGCACGCCGGCGAGCTTTAAAATCTCGACCAGGGAAACATCTTCGAAGGTGGACTCTTTTCCAGAGTGATCTTTCGCTTTAACCGTCACTCGTGGAAGTTTACTGAGGCTCGCAGCAGTCAACCGTTGCGCTTGCGGCACTGATCCACCAACTATAAGTGTCGGCTCATTCGCCTGCGCTACCGCTATGGAAACAACAGAGAGCAAGACAAAGCTGGCACAACTGAATCTGAAACCGAGTCTTATCATAGTAAGAATCTCAGACGGTATTCAGCTAAATGAACTATCAGAATCTAATTAAGGTTTCGACCTTCTCCGTGATCTAAGACCCAGAAATTGGAGGTCTGATTGTCTAAAGCCTTCTGAAGTTCTCGTACCGGCTGCACTTCTCCATCATCACCCAGAGCAAAGGTACCGAAGTGGATCGCCACGCTGACATCCGGTTGCAGCAAATGATGGATTTTGATGGCCTCGGCCGGTGACAGATGGACCGGGTGCATGAACCATGCAGGGAGATAAGCGCCGATTGGGAATAAGGCCAAACGAAATTCGCCAAAGCGGTCCTTGATCTGCGTGAAGTGACTACCGAAGGCCGTATCGCCCGCGAAGAAAGTATTTCCCACGGGGGCTTGAATCACGAAACCGCACCACAGTGTGCAGTCGATGTCGCTCAGGCTGCGACCAGAGAAATGTTTAGCCGGAACACAAGTCACACTTACCTGATTGGATAACTCGGTTTTGTCCCACCAATCAAGTTCTATCGCATTTGCTATTCCATGATTCCGAAGCAGCGCGCGATTGCCCAAGGCGCTAACGAAGCGCGGTTGGTGTTCCTTCTCAAGCCTGATGAGCGTTCCGACGTCTAGATGATCGTAATGGTTGTGACTTAAGACCACTACATCGATTGGCGGCAAATCTTCAAACCTCAATCCTGGCGATCGATGTCGCTTTGGACCAGCCCAGGTAAGCGGACTTGCACGATCAGACCAGATGGGATCTGTGAGGATGTTCAAGCCTGCTGTCTGAATCAAAACGGTAGCGTGGTTGATAAACGTAATCCTTAACTTCTCTCCCTCTACACGTTTGGGTGGCGGCGTGCCGGGTTCAGACTGGGTCCACTCGTTCCAACGGCCGCGTTTCCGGGTTAACTGCCAGCGAACAAAGTCGAGAAACCCACGTCGAGGGGGACCTTCAAGATTCTGAAACTTCTGGCCATCAAAGTGATCGGTGATTCGCCCTCGATACCGAGGCGCAGATAGAGCGCGATTAATCAGCAGATAGATCAAGGCCGCACTGCCCAACATACCCGCCATGATCCAGAGGAGTAGCAATTGATATCTATTTCAAACTAACTCTTGAATTATTATGGGGCGGTCCAATCGAATAGCGTCGACCAATACTGAAAAGATTGGAGCGCGAACCCGACCAGAATTAAGGCGACTCCAAAAACGCCCATGCTCTTTTCGGGGACGTGATCAGAACCCCACTCGATGAAGGATGTGAACGCAGTCAAGGCAGCGGTCACTAATCCGATTACCAACCCTACCCTGATTGCGATGCTTACCGAGTTCGCCCTTTGTCCCGCCGCAAGGGCGCTCAAATATCCGGCTACCAGGTAACCAAACGTTCGATTGATTGCGCTCAGGACCTGATTTCTAGTCAGACGTGGACGAGCGACCGGTTGATAATCAATGGTGGGTCGAATCCCAATTCGATAAGCGAAGACTTGTCCGGCGGTGCCCAGGACGCCGAATACAATTCCAAATCTGGCGCCATAGAGATAAGAAACGCCGAGCCCGTAACCTGCCGCGCGAATCGCACTCATAGCTACGTCGTACCAGAAGCCTGGTCTGGGTCGCTCCTTCGCTGCCCGCGAAAACTCCCAGCCGAGAGTGACACCTGTCGTGGCTCCCGCTGCAAGCCCGAAGATAGCGCCCAGACCGAGGCCAAAGCCAACGCCGAACAGCACACCGTAGGTGACCGCTTTGGTCAACGTTCGCAACGGACCATGTTCGCCGCCGAGAAGATCGTATGCGAGGTACAGCGCTCCCAGCACATCAAGCGAACAACCAATGATGCTGATCAGCGCGATGGTGTGCTTATCAATCATTGTAGCTCAACCGCAGACAAGCGAGATGCCTTAGTCGAACTACTGCTGTTTCGCTTTTGAGTTCAACTAATAGCAGCGAACGATAACGCTTACCGGTGAGATGTTAAAAGCGCCTTGACGACTGCGGGTGAGATCACGGATACAGGAGACTCACCACAGCCACTTGGCGCCTCGTAACGAAACAGTCCGCGAAGAGTGCAAGACGCTGATCTTGCGCGGTCCGAGTGTGGTGACAAGCTCAACGGCGGGGCGATCGAGCGCATAGCGAAGTGCGTATCCAGCGACCATGATAGTCGCGCCGACGCTCCAGTCGCTTCTGCTTCTCGGGTACCGTCATGATAGTGCGCGTTCGTCCACCCAGTCGACGTACAGCAGGCGCTCCGAGAACAGCCATGCGCCATCCGTTTTCACGAACGTATCAAGGTAACGAAGCGAGGCGAGCATCAGGCGCCGGCTCTCTCCCTCCACCGCAACATGATGCGCAAGGCAGTAAGCTTCACCGGTGCCTCGGTCATCCGTCAGACTAAAGATCGTACTCTGGCCGACGAAGTGCGTGGTGGCCTCGTATTGGTTCAGATCCGCGAACACCGGAGCGAGCGCTTCACGCGAGTGCAGCTCCTGTGAAGGTTTTGGATCCTTGGCGTTCATATACACGACGAAGTGCGCGTCTGCGGTAAAGAGCGCCATCTGACCCTTCGCATCGCGACGATCGGCGCAATGGGCGTAGGCCTCGATGAGCTCCCGAATAGCGAGGCGATCCGCGGCTTCGTTTGGAGAGACGGTAACGTGTTGGCTCATAAGCTGGTCTCCTTAGGACTCGAGGATGGCCCGGGTTTCGAGAAAGGCCTCGATCCCGTACCTGCCATATTCCCGGCCGATGCCGGAGTGCTTAAAACCACCCCAGGGCGCCTGCGGATCGTCCGTCATGCTATTGATCACGATGCGTCCCGCCCGTATCTGCGCAGCCACGCGACGCGCGCGCTGGAGATCGGTTCCGAGGACAGCGGCGTGGAGACCATATCTAGAATCGTTTGCGATCCGGATGGCCTCGTCCTCGGAGTCATAAGCAATGACGCACAGCACGGGACCGAAGATTTCTTCCTGCGCGATCGCCATGTCATTTTTCACGTTAACAAACACAGTGGGCTTCACGAAGTAACCCGCTTTGAAACCTTCGGGATGACCCTCGCCACCGACGAGAACCTCCGCACCTTCTTCAATACCCTTGTGGATGTAGGATTGCACGCGCTCATATTGTTTTTGCGACACCATCGGTCCAACAGCGGTCTTGGGATCAGCCGGATCGCCGACGGTGAAAGCGCGCATCGAGTCGCGTATGCCCCGCTTCACCGCATCGAGCCGGCTCTTTGGCACGAGGAGACGCGTCCCTGCGGCGCACGCCTGACCGCTGTTCAAAAAAGCCATGACGAGGGCGGACGGGATCGCCTGGTCGAGAGCAGCATCATCGAGCAGGATGGTGGGCGACTTGCCTCCCAACTCGAGCGTGACGCGCTTCATCGTCGCGGCGCCGTCGCGCATAATCGTTTCACCCACGGCAACCGAGCCGGTGAACGAGATCTTGGCGACGTCGGGATTGCGTACGAGTTCGGCGCCGACGACATTGCCGAGGCCGGTGACAACATTCAAGAGACCCTTCGGGAGATCGGCCTCGTGTAGTGCCTCGACTAACACCCGTGTTTGCAGCGAGCTCAACTCGCTTGGCTTAATGACGACCGTACAGCCGGCGGCGACGGCCGAGGCCAGCTTGAGACAAATGAACAACGCGTTCGCGTTCCACGCCGTAATCAGACCGGCCACGCCGACCGGTTCCAGAGTGACGGTCGTCTTGTCCCAGGTGCGCGTCAATGAAAGTTCC
>JBKPCC010000084.1:0-28454 GCA_046727215.1 Acidobacteriota bacterium | reverse complement strand
GTTTCTTCAACTGAATCTGCCCAATTGAGAACTCGCCCGAGTGCGTTCGAATCTGAAGTACAAGATTCTTGGCGCTGCCCAACGGATCGCAATTCTGTTGTTGGTCGCGTTTACAGTAGTCTCGCTTGTCACTTTGCTGATTGAACTTGTCCCGGGCGATCCTGCTGTCGCAGTGCTCGGCGAACAAGCGACTCCCGAGCAGTTTGCGCAATTTCGCCAAAAACACGGACTCGATCGTCCACCATTCTTTTTCTCCTTCCCTCGCGATCAGAACGGGGTCAGGCATTTTCAGTGGCACGGTACCGATAACCGCTACGTGGATTATTGGGTTGGAATTCTCCACGGCGACATGGGCCGCTCATTTCGCACGGACCGTCCTGTCTCTGACCTGATTCTCGAGCGTTATCCCGCCACAATTGAATTGGCAATCGTTGCATTGTTATTTGCGATTGTGATTGCGATCCCGCTCGGGGTGATGGCTGGAAGACACCGTGGAACGTGGCTGGATAATGTTGCTTCCGTAATCGCTCTCATAGGAATAAGCCTGCCAAGTTTTGTAATCGGACCAATGCTTGTTTACGTGTTTGCGGTAAAGCTTGGCTGGCTTGCCCCTTCGGGCAGGTTTGACTGGAGCGACATCATTCTGCCGGCGTTCACGCTGGGCGCAGCCTTGTCGGCGATTCTAACGCGCCTTGTGCGTTCGTCAGTGATTGAAGAATTAGGCGAAGACTATGTCCGAACGGCCCGTGCAAAAGGACTGAGTGAAACGGCTGTTGTCTACAAGCACGTGCTCAAGAATGGATTGATTCCGGTTGTTACAGTGCTCGGTCTTCAATTGGGCGTTCTGCTTGCGGGCGCAATTATCACAGAAAAGATCTTTGGCTGGCCTGGTCTCGGACTATTGCTTGTTGAGGACGGGATTGGCAAACGCGACTACCGGGTGGTTCAGGGATGTGTCCTTGTTATTAGCATGACTTACATCATTGCGAACACGCTGACAGACATGGTTTATCGTTGGCTGGATCCGAGGATAAGGGTGAGTTGATCTCGAATTGCGGATTGCGAACTGCGAATTGCGAATTTCGTGTAACTAAAATAGGTCCTATACGTCCAATAGGTCCTACTCGGCAGGCACAACTCACAAAAACAAATTCGCAATTCGCAATCCGAAATTTGAATTCTAAAAACATGAACCGCTTAACCATCATCGGCCTCATAATTGTCGTAATTCTCGTCATCGTTGCGATATTTGCACCTTTGATCGCCACGCATGATGTCGGTACAACCGATCTGTCTCTGCGCTACTTGCCTCCTACCGCTGCGCACTGGTTTGGCACCGACTCGACGGGCCGCGACATCTTCTCTCGCGTGGTTTTTGGCGCGCGCATTTCACTAGAAGTAGGTGTGATCGTGGTGGGAATATCAACCGTGATCGGAACTGCACTTGGCGCAATTGCCGGATACTACGGGGGCTGGATCGATCGATTCGTCTCAGGCTACATCTTTAACGTATTTCTCTCGTTTCCCGGCTTGCTGTTGGCTATAGCGATGGTGGCTTTTCTTGGCGCCGGCTTGAACAAGCTAATTCTGGCGCTTTGCATCATCGGCTGGGTTGGTTACGCCCGTCTCATTCGCGGACAAGTATTGAAGGTGCGGGAATATGATTTTGTGCAGGCTGCTCGCGCGCTAGGGGCAAGTGATGCGCGCATACTCGTGACGCACATTCTGCCAAATGCAATCCAACCACTGATTGTTCAAGCGAGCCTGGGGATGGCGGGCGCTGTTCTGGCTGAAGCTTCGTTGTCATTTCTCGGATTGGGTGTACCGCCTCCTGCACCATCATGGGGAGTGATGATCGAAGAAGCGCGCGATCTGTCGACGTTGCAAGCTGCACCACATGCGCTTCTCTTTCCCGGGATAGCTATTGCGTTGACCGTGCTTGCCTTCAACTTTATCGGCGATGGCTTGAGAGAGTACCTTGATCCTAGACAGCGTGCCCGTTAGGGGATTTCGAAGCACCCACGGCAGTGGCTGTGTGAAGAATCCCCCTCACTGCCCGTGAGGGGATTGTTAAAGTCCTTTCTATCTTCGGTCCAAACGAAAAAAGTTTACGCGCTTGCGAACGATCTTGAGCTGGAAAAATCGATGTTCATTCGCAAGCGCGTAAGCTTCTGTGGGCATTGTAGCGTGGACTTGAACGATCCCCTCACTGCCATGAGGGGGATTCTCACTTTCACATTCGCCAATCTTGGACGAACGGCAATTGAAGGCAAGCGAATGACCTGAGAGCCGTGGTTAATAAAGCGTCAATCAACTATACTTTTTCTGACGTGAAAGCAACTACGCCATTAGATCCATCCCAGGTTCGCAAACCACAGCCACATGACGAATCCCTTGATGATTCGCAATCTAACTATCTGGTCCTTGTCGTGGATGACTCGATCGATAATTTGACTGCAACCAGCCTTTACTTGCAGCAAAATGGCTATCGAGTGGCCACAGCCACCAACGGAGAAGAAGCTGTCAGCGTCGCAGCTTTAATAAAACCCGATCTTATCGTGATGGATCTCGCGATGCCTGACGTTGATGGACTTGAGTCAACTCGACAAATCCGTCAAGACGAATCACTGAAGGACATTCCGGTTATCGCGTTGACGGCGTTTAGCACGGAAGGCTTTCGCCGTGCAGCGCACGATACGGGTTTTGACGGGTATCTGACCAAACCTGTGAATTTCGCTCGTCTTGCTGATTTGATCGGAAGATTGATCGGACTTGCGAGAAGTGCCCGCAAGGACGAGCCCTGAATTTGAGAGACGGAGACGCGCGGACACGGGGACACGGGGACACGGAGACGCAGGGGACGCGGGGAGACGGGGAAAAGCATTCAAGCGCGTTCTTGGAAAATCAAGTCCGAAAGTCTCTCAGGTTGGGAAGGGCGGTTTACCCCGCTGCTGTTGACTAGTCACAATTTGAATTGAGGCAAGCGGCTGCAATTAATGAATCTTGCTTTCATTTAATTCAACTGGCAGTAGTCAACCAGAGCGGGCGTAAACCACAGCTAAATCGAATGTTTGACACCACTTCACCTGCGGGCTACCATCGACTTGCCCCAATCCGGGAATCTCCCCGCACGTGCTGATGACACTCGGCGTTGCTGAAAGCATCCTAGATCTCGTCGGTCAAACTCCCCTCCTCCACTTGGCCAGGTTTGCCCCTACACCGCTCGCCCAAATTTACGCAAAACTGGAATGGTTGAATCCAGGTGGCTCCGTCAAAGACCGCGCCGCACTGGGGATGATTCTCGACGCTGAACAGCGAGGCGTTCTCCAGCCTGGCGCAACTATCATCGAACCAACCGCCGGCAATACAGGAATCGGCCTGGCCCTTGTCGGTGTTGCGCGCGGGTATCGTGTTATTCTTTGCGTGCCTCATGGATATGCGGTCGAGAAAATGAAATTGATTGAGGCGCTTGGCGGGCAAATCGAATACGTTCCTCATGAAGCCGGTATTGCCGGAGCAATTAAGCGGGCTCGTGAACTCGCCGCCGATATCGAAGGCAGTTTTATCCCACAACAGTTTGAGAACCAGGCAAACCCGTGTTTTCATGAAGCTACGACGGCCCGGGAAATAATTGAGCAAATGGACGGCCGCATCGACGCCATAGTGATAGGCGCGGGTACTTCGGGAACATTCGTGGGCGTTGCGCGAGCAGTAAAACGACTAAACCCCAATGTCCTGTGTGTTGTAGTCGAGCCTCAGGGCTCGATTTATGGCGGCAAGCCACCGGGCCCAAAGAAAATTGAGGGTATAGGGCAAAGAGATTTTATTCCAACAATATTCGATGCTTCGCTTGCAGATGAAATCATCATGGTTATGGACGAGCAGACATGCTCCGCCATTCGGGAACTCGCTAAAACGGAAGGCGTCCTCGGTGGCTGGTCGAGCGGAGCTGCAGCCGCAGGAGCAAAGATTGTTGCCGAGAGATTAGGTGAAGGAAAGCGCATCGTGACTGTTTTTCCCGACGGGATTGAACGTTACATGTCACAGGGCATCCTGGATCAGTGATACGACTTTCCGTTTCGGTTTCACGTTACTACTGATTGAAAATTATGGGCTTTGCAACTACAGCAATTCACACCGGCCAGGAACCGGATCCCGCTACGGGAGCTGTCACAGTTCCTATTTACCAAACTTCGACATATGCGCAGGATGCGCTGGGAAAACACAAAGGCTTCGAGTATGCGCGTACGCAGAACCCGACTCGCTCTGCGCTTGAAAAAAATCTCGCTGCTCTCGAAGGCGCAAAATTCGGATTTGCTTTCGCGTCAGGGATGGCGGCTATTGATGCGACTTTGCGATTGGTGAAATCCGGCGAACACGTGATCGTCTCGGACAATACTTACGGCGGTACGTTTCGACTCTTCACTCGCGTATTGGCAAATTACAATATCGAATTCGATTTCGTCGATACTTCAGATGTGCTAAACGTCGAGTCGGCACTAAAGCCAAACACCAAAATGGTGTTCGTGGAAACGCCCACGAATCCAGTGATGATTGTCACGGATTTGCGCGAGGTCAGCGATGTGGCACACAAGGCGGGAGCTCGTATCGTTTGCGACAATACTTTCATGTCCCCATATCTGCAACGACCGATGGAATTCGGAGTTGATATTGTTGTTCATTCGACTACGAAGTATCTGAATGGACATTCCGATGGGATTGGCGGGATCGTCGTTTTGAATGATGAGAATGACGCTGAGTGGATCGGTTTCATTCAGAATAGCGCCGGTGCGATTCTTTCTCCGTTTGATTCCTGGTTAGTGATGCGCGGTACAAAGACCCTTGCTTTGCGAATGGAACAACATGACAAATCGGGACGCGCCGTCGCCGCTTTCCTTGAAGAGCATCCCAAGGTCCGGAAAGTTTATTATCCCGGTTCGGCTTCGCATCCTCAGCACGCACTGGCACGTCGCCAGCAACGTGGTTTTGGTGGAATGGTGTCGTTCGATGTTGGCTCTCTTTCTGCTGCGCGAGTCGTGCTTGAATCTGTTAAGCTATGCACGCTTGCCGAAAGCCTCGGAGGCGTCGAGACTTTGATTTCACATCCGGCAACTATGACTCACGCATCCGTTGACGCTGAAAAACGCGAGCGTTTAGGCATTACGGATGGATTGGTTCGCATCTCAGTCGGACTCGAGGATACGGACGACATCATCGCCGATCTCGATCAGGCATTAGAGAGAATTTAGTGGAAGGCAAACGTCTAAAAGGTTAAACTTATTTCGGTTTTAAGCCTTTTTATAATTTCCTTTTTGCTCCCCTTATGATTGTAGAGTTGTACGCGAAATCCGATGTCGGCCGTGTTCGCCGTGGCAACGAGGACAATTTCCTGGTTCTCAATCTTTCAGGCGAACAAACGTGGAGTGGCTCGGATGGAACCGCAGCACCGAAGGATCTGACACGATTCAATCTTGGCGATAAGGGACTCGTGTTGGTTGTCTCGGATGGCATGGGCGGAGCACTCGCCGGAGACGTGGCCAGTCGCATGGCTGTTGAATCGGTGCGCGAAATGTTGATGGGAAGCGACAATGAACCGCCGTGCGATCCTGAGCTGCCACTCGTCGATTGTCTTAAGAACGCTACTGTCTACGCGAACCTCGCGATTCACGTAAAAAGTCAGGAAGATTCCCGTTGCGCCGGCATGGGCGCTACATTCACCGGTGCAGCAGTACGCGGCGATAATCTCGACCTTGTTCAAGTCGGAGACAGTCGCGCGTACATCCTCCGCAAGAACCAGATTCGCCTGGCTACGAAGGATCAGTCATTGGTGCAACAGCTGGTAGACGTGGGACAGATCAGCGAGTCTGAAGCAGAAACCCACATGTTTCGGAACGTCATTCTTCAAGCCCTCGGTGCTCAAAGCGAAGTAACACCTGTAACCGGTCGGATTCGTTTGAAACGTGGCGATGTGCTTTTGCTTTGTAGTGATGGATTATCAGGAAAGCTTCGTTCCGAAGACATTCAGAACATTCTTACGGACTCTCAAGACCTCTCGGTTGCCTGTACTGAGCTGATCGCGGAAGCCAACAATCGCGGTGGCGAGGATAATATAACTGTCGTGTTAGCGCGCTTTATGGGAGACGATCTCGAGGAAGCCAGCACGGAACGAATCACAATTGAATTGCCTCAACTCGAAGAGGACAAAACCCTCGACGATACATACGAGGCAGATACAGAACCCCGATAGAATCTTACTCGCCCGTTGTCAGCGACTTCTGCCGCCAGTCTCGACCTTCTTCGACTCTTCTAACATAAATCGACGCGCCCTCGACGCTTTCAACGCAGACGCGCTCTCCTGCTTCTAACGGTGGTTCACCGGCAGCGGGATACGCAGTCCACGTAGAGCCGTAGACTTTAACGGCGCCTTCGTTCAAAGCACCGTGACTGGAGGACACTACCGTTCCGATTTTTCCCGGCAGCGCATGCACTCCGGTTCGCAACCCATCGCCCGGTTTATCACGAAAGAAATAGTTGAGAAAAATTGTTCGTGAGGCGGCAGTCAACCCGATCGAGACGGCCGCAAACACCAGGAACTGAATTCCTACATTGTGAATACCGATCAGGTCAACAAACGCAGCGACCAGGGCGCCGATGCCAAACCAAAAAAGAACAAAACCCGAGGTGAAGATCTCGGCCACCATTAAGATGGCCCCGAACACTGCCCACAATATCCAAATGATGCTGTCGCTCATCAGAACAGGTTCAGTCGGGTTTTAATCAACCATCAGCCCTTCAGCATGTTCTTCATGACAAACCAGATATTCGCCGGTCGTTCCGCAAGCCGGCGCATGAAATAAGGATACCAGTGTTTGCCGTATGGCACATAGATCCTAAGGTTGTAACCATCTCGGGCGAGTTGACGCTGAAGATCACGTCGAATTCCGTAAAGCATCTGAAACTCAAAGGCATCCTTGCCAATCCCCTGCTTCTGAACGAAATCGATCGTGGCGGATATCATTTTCGGATCGTGCGTTGCCACGCCGTGATAGATGCCGCTGGATAGTAATAGTTGCATCACGCGGATGTAGTTCTCATCCACGTCCTTCTTGTCAGGAAACGCAACCTCCGGCGGTTCCATATAAGCTCCCTTGCAAATTCGAATCCTTGCTGGAAGCTTCAATAATTCTTTCGCATCGTCATATGTGCGTCTCAGATATGATTGCAACACGATCCCCACGTCGTTCAGGCCAAACTCACCGCGCAAACGTTTGAAAATGTCTAACGTGGCTTGCGTTACACTTGAACCTTCCATGTCGACGCGAACAAAATTCCCACGTCTTGCAGAATCTTCGACTATGCGTCGCGCATTCTTGTAGCCCAACTCGGGATCGAGGTCCAATCCAAATTGAGTCAGTTTTATTGAGACGTTTGAACGAATACCGGTTTCGTCGATCCTTGCGAGAATGCGCAGGTACTGACGCACTTCCTTTTCCGCTTCGCTTGCCGAAGACACAGATTCGTTCAGATGATCGAATGACGCGGTCGCGCCTTCCGCATTGATTTCACGAATCGATGCGATCGCTTCATCGATTGTCTCTCCGGCAACAAATCTGGTTGTAAGTTTCTTGAAGGGACGAAAACGCGTGGCAAATTCTTTCAACCCTTCCTGGCGTGACAGATAGATTAGTGCGCTTCGCGTGACCATTCGTGCACTATTGGACCAAGGGATCTACGATTTGAAATGGTTCGAGCAGTTGACGTTGCATGCTATCTGCATCAGGATCTGGCATCTCAGATATGCTGTGTTATCCTTGCCGGGCAATCAAAGCATGATTCACGGGAGCAGATTCTTTGGCAGGGGCCAAAGAGAGTAGCTTCAAATGCGTCTGAAGCTTGTTGTCATCATGTCCGTTCTCGCGGCGCTGATAGGCGCTGGAGCTTCAATCGGTATCATCCTCTTTATATTCTCTTCGATGAGAAGCATCTGGACCCCAGGCCCCCTTCTGCTCGTCGTTCTCTTATTACCGATTGCGACAGTCTTATTCGGCTCAATCTTTGTCTATCGCCACACTGCACGGCGGCGAAAACTCCAGGCATTTCTCACCGCAGTACTTAGTTTGTTTTTGACGTTATGCTTCTTTCTGTTGACATCGTTCGTTACGGGCCGCCTTAAATCGACACAACCACCTCCGCCAGCTGGCCCAAGAGCAACAAAGTAGAACCTTTGGAGTGCGGCGACTTATCGCCGCTTTTTGTGGTTACTGCTTGTAAACCGAATAGCGGCGACAAGTCGCCGCACTCCAAAACTTATGTTACCGAATTCAGACCTATTTCCTTCTGAACCGGCCGCAGTGCATCAATCACGAACCGAATATGCTCGTCCAGGTCCACACCAAGTTCCTCGACCCCCTGTCGAATATCATCACGATTTACTGAGCGTGCAAACGCCTTATCTTTCAGCTTCTTCTTCACAGAGGTAACTTCCATGTCGTCGAGGCTCTTGGAGGGTCGTACCAGAGCACATGCCACGAGAAACCCGCACAGCTCATCAGTAGCGAACAGCGCACGCGCCATATCGGTATCGCGCGGTACACCGGTGTAAGTTGCATGGCCCATAATCGCGCGAATAATCCGGTCCGAGTACCCGCGCCCGCAAAGTATGTTCGCGCCAGTAAATGGATGCTGATCCGCAGTGGGAAACATTTCGTAATCGAAATCGTGCAGCAATCCTACGAGTCCCCATTCATCCTCGTCAGCGTCATCTGTACCGTATCGTTTCGCGCACGCACGCATTACGGTCTCCACAGCCAACGCGTGTTTACGCAGGCTGTCGCCCTTCGTGTATTCGCACAACAATTCCCAGGCTTCGTTACGGTCTGGCATTACTTTTCGCGAGCAGAGTGAGGTTAGAAACTAGCACGGGTTTGCTGGTCAAACAAGTAATCAATATTCAGTCTGGAGTCGCGAGTCTGGAGTCAGTACTGATTTCGTCTTGGGTTGTTTCGTGTGATTTCGTGGATTGCTTTTTTCGACCGAGAGAAGCGATCCACGAAGTCACACGAAATGACACGAAATACGTTAGCGCTGACTTGAAGTTTGATATCCAGGTCGCGCTCGAACAACTACGTTCTTGCGAGTGGTGATCACGCGGATTTTTCTGTAGTTATCATCGCGCGCTTTATTGGTAGGGTAATAGCCGATCGCGTATTGTGTTCGCAATTCAGCAGCGATCTTCGCGAACGCGTCAGGCAACGAGGTAAGTGTGTCTGCACGCAATACTCTACCCCCGGACCTCTCGGCCAAGGCTTTCAGATAGCTATCTCCTGTGGCATACAACGAATCCAGCATGGCCGTGATTGAATCACCTTGTTTCGATGGTTGTCTGGTACTGGGTGGAGGTAGGGTTCCGCGCTGAGGCACCGTTGGGGGACCACCATTTGGCGAAGGACCCCTATTCGGATCCATTTCGGGTCTTGGTCTCAGAATTTCCGAGGGCAAAGGCAAGCCTAAGGGACCAGTCTTGGGACGCGTGCCAGCTGTCGGCACAGTGTCTGGCTCGTCGCTCGGAAATGTTGGCGCGGTTGTGCCGCTCGGTGGCCGCCGAATCACGTCCAAAGTGGGCAATTCCGGAGTCATCACTTCTGATTGCTCTCTGGCTATTCGCTCTGTTTCAGCACGCGTGTCATAACGAATCGGATAAACGATCACACCCTCTTCGTCCAAACCGCGAAGCGTGCTCTTAAAAGTGGACTCAACACTGTGCATGTCCACGCCATCAGTAAAAAGCACGATCGCTTTTCGTCCCTCGATAGGCCGAATGCTTGCGAGCGCAACCTCGACCGCATCGTAAAGTCTGGTGCTATGCGCTGGCCGCGTCTTGTTAATCGCTGCCTTAAGAATGGTTCGATCATTGGTGAATTCGTTTAACTCGCGGACTTCTTCGTCAAACGAAATCACTTTCACCTGATCCCCACGCTGCAGTTGTTCGACAAAAGCTATCGCCGCCCGTTGGATAAGCCCCAGCTTGTCTTCAGTGCTCGCACTTGTGTCGAGCATCAACACGACGTGAAAAGGTGCTGACACTGTGCCGAAAAATGCTATGTCCTGTTTCGCACCATCTTCTTCAACAGCGAACTCCGATTGTTGCAGATCCGGAACATAGATTCCGTTCAAGTCTGTAGCAATGACGGGTACCAGCACTAGATCGGTGTTGACTTTTACAACCTCCGGTTGTTCCTCCGGTGTGGGCTGCTCTGGTTCAGGTGGCGGACTCGGCTGCGGTTTGGTCGTGCTCGATTGGCGAGGATTGCGCTTCTGCGAACTACGAGGCGTCTGGGCGGCAATCGCAAGACAGCATGCCAACACTGCGATCCAAAGTAGAACCGTTCTGGCCATGTGATCCTCTAGGCTAGAGCGAATTTTGAAGTCGACTTAGCGGAAAACCTGTGCCTGAGATGTACATGCAAAGGATAACGTTTGCCTGACCTACCGTTCAAACCGTCTCGGCCCCGCGGGTATAATAGTTTCTCAATTGCTTTGCGACTTTGCCTCTTTGCGTCTTCGCGTGAAATTTCCTTGAGTTGACAGTCATTCTACGCAAAGCAAAGAAGCAAAGGCGCTAAGATCAAGTCAGAACGTTACGGCCAGGCTTGCAGCTTGCTGGGACCCAAATGGCTCAACTAAAATGGGTTGTTCCGCAGTTTTGCTTACATGAGATCCCTGCTATTAGCAGTATTGGCAGCATACGTTGTGGCTGCAATCCACTCCGTTTTGGCGTTCATAAACAAACGCCGCTCTCTCCTACGTGTCTCCGATCTGGCTTTAGCCGCAGGTTTCGTTTTGCATACGGCGGCGTTGATAGCGGACTGGGTCGTTGACGGGCATTACCCGCTCTTTTTTCCCCGTGAGACACTGTCGTTCCTTGCGTGGACGCTCGTCGCAGCTTATGCCCTGGTCCTTTATCGGTATCGTGCGCGCGCTCTCGGCAGTTTTACGTTACCGCTAGTCTGCCTGTTGACATTCGTAGCTCTTCTGGTTCGCTCAGGATCAGATGCGACAAAAGCTACAGGCCTCAGCGCAACGTGGCTTTTCCCGATTCATACGACACTCCTGTTCTTTGCGTACGCGGCATTTTTCGTGGTGTTCGTCGCCAGCGTCATGTATCTTTTGCAAGAACGAGAGCTGAAACTGAAAACCTTTGGGGCGGTTTTTCACCGGCTGCCCTCATTGACTACGGTAAACGAAATTGCCACAACCTCTGCGGTTACGGGTTTGACTTTATTAACCGTCGGAATCGTTACGGGAATGTTGTGGTCTTCGGCGAGGGACGGCCGGGTTTGGCACAACGATCCCAAGGAGATCTTTGCGGCACTGACCTGGTCTTTGTACTTCCTGCTAATCGTTTACCGCTCGACGGCGCGATGGCGAGGACGGCGCGCAGCATGGATGGGAGTTGCCGGCTTTGCGCTGGTACTTTGCACTTTCTTTGGCGCCCGTTTAATGGGAGGTTATCACGTTTTCGGATAGCTGAGGTCACTGCTGCAATCTTGCGGTGCTTGAGCATCTAGAGTTCGTAACATCATGTCAATTGTCCTCATAGGTGTTAACCATAAATCAGCTCCTGTCGAGGTGCGCGAACTGCTGGCATTCTCAGATGAAGCCTGCACAGAAGGGCTACGAAACCTGATTGACGGCGAAATTTTACGAGAAGGACTTATTGTTTCCACCTGCAATCGCGTTGAAATCGTAACCGCCATGGCGGATGGCCAGTCCAGAGAAGGCACGGACCGCGTTACGAACTTCCTGAGCGACTCACGCAAGCTTCCGCTCAAGCTATTTGACCGCCATCTCTACAACCACACCGACGCCGACGCCGTGATGCATCTATTCCGTGTTGCCTCGTCACTGGACTCGATGGTTGTGGGTGAACCACAGGTGTTGGGACAAGTACGGCGAGCGTATTCTCTGGCACTCGAAGCTGGCACGGCAGGACGAGTCCTTAATCGCCTCATCCATCACACTTTTCGCGTTGCAAAACGGGTGCGGAGTGAAACAGGAATCGCCGCCAATGCAGTTTCCTTGAGCTATATGGCCGTCGAACTGGGAAAGAAGATTTTTGATTCGCTGGCGGGGCAAACAGTAATGCTTGTGGGTGCAGGCGAGATGGCAGAGCTTTCCGCCCGTCATCTCGTGAATGGGGGCGCTTCACGGCTTTTGATCGCGAATCGCAACGAGGATGCCGCACGTCGCCTGGTCCAGGAGTTTGGAGGCGAAGTAGTGGATTTCAATCACATGGCGCCGCACCTTGCTCAGGCAGATTTTGTGATCTGCTCAACGGGCGCTGACGAGTACGTTGTGACTGAGGCTCTTGTTCGCGAAGCGCTGGGACAAAGGAGAAACCGTCCTGCTTGCTTCATCGACATGAGCGTTCCACGCAATGTTGATCCGGCGATCGGCAAGATGCCAAACATGTTCCTGTTTGACATTGACGACCTCGAGGCGGTTGTTACCTCGAACATCCGGGAACGTGAACGCGAGGCAGAACGAGCCGAGTTAATTGTCCAATCGGAAGTTATGCAGTTTCAACAATCATTGCGCGCGATGGATATTGGTCCAGCGATGGGCGCCTTGCGCCACAAACTTCAGGAAATTGCCCGCACTGAATTGGGGCGGCAGCGCGCGCGTCTGGGGGAACTCACACCCGAACAGGAAGCCGCAATTGAAGCCCTTTTAGTCTCCACTGTTAACAAGATCTCTCATCCCGTCCTGACCCAGATGCGTCGCTCTTTTGAAGCGAGTGATGCTGAGACGCTGCAGTCCTTACGAGACGTCTTCGGCATTGACGAGTGAAGAACGATAATGGTGACATGAAACGTCGTCTGGTAATTGGCTCCCGTGGTTCAAAGCTGGCACTGGCTCAAGCAACAACAATCAAGGATCAACTCATTGCGTTAAATCCTGAGATTACGATTGACATAGAAGTCATCAAAACCACCGGCGATGTGAAAACAGATCCGCTGTCAGTTATCGGCGGCAAAGGCGTGTTTACAAAAGAACTTGAACAAGCCTTGCTCGATGGGCGCATTGATGTCGCTGTTCACTCGTTAAAGGACCTTCCAACCGTTGTTCCTGAGAAACTGTGTCTCAGCGCAATATGCAAACGAGAAAACGCACACGACGCAATTGTGACGCGCACAGACTCGTTAACCGACAATATTTCAATTCGTAGCCTTCCTGAGGCGGCAGTAATCGGAACTTCGAGTCCGCGACGAGCTGCCCAGTTAAAGTACTACCGGCCGGACATTCTGATTCGCGATCTGCGTGGAAATATCGATACGCGCCTGAGAAAACTCGACGAAGGCAAATACGATGCACTGATTCTAGCCGCCGCCGGTTTACATCGCCTGCACATGGCGAACCGCATTAGCGCGATTATCTCAACCGAAGAAATGCTGCCCGCGGTCAGCCAGGGCGCAATCGGCATCGAGACGCGGGAGTCCGATAACTTTGCTAAGGAGATCACAGCGACGGCTGATCATTTGCCAACGCGTCTGGCTTGTACGGCAGAGCGTGCGTTGCTTCGTGGTCTCGGAGGTGGATGTCAATTGCCAATAGCTGCGTACGCCGTTGTTGCAAACGATCAAATAACTATTGACGGATTGGTGGCACATCCAAATGGCAATGCACTGATCCGCGAACGAATGACGGGTCCCAGCAGTCAACCAGAGGAACTTGGCGCAGAGCTTGCCGCGGCCTTGCTTGAACGCGGCGCTGGAAAGCTCTTGTCCGAACATCGGCCGTGAACGTCTCTACAACCAACACCGAAGAAGCTGCACGACCACTCGCGGGCCACACCGTCGTTATCACACGCGCTCAAACACAGGCGGGAGAGTTTGTTTCGGAACTTGAAAAGTTTGGCGCCAAAGTAATGGTCTGCCCAACAATTGAAGTCACGGATCCCGACTCGTACGCGCGGCTCGATGAAGCGTTGGATCATCTTTACGGCTACGACTGGATTATCTTCACGAGTGTGAATGGAGTTGATTATTTCCTCAGGCGGGCTCGCCAGCGCAACCACGAGGAATCCGCCCTCGATGCGCTGAAGGTCTGCGCGATCGGAGATGCTACGGCCAGTCGTCTCGGTTCTGAGAACGTGCACGTCGATTTAGTCCCAACCGAATTCAAGGCGGAAGGAATCTATCAGGCACTGGAACGATTTGTGGGCGGCCGTGAATTCTTGCGTGGCCTGAACTTCCTTATTCCCCGCGCTGCGGTCGCTCGAGACTATTTACCGAAACAACTCGAAGCAGCTGGCGCTCGTGTCGATGTTGTCCCAGCATATCGAACTGTGATTCCGCAACAGGCCGATCGCGGACGTCTCGCAGCAATGCTTGCGGGAGGAGCTGACTGTATTGCGTTCACCAGTTCTTCCACGGTCAGAAATCTAGCCCAGCTCTTTGACACGCTTGACCTTAGTACTGTTCTCGAGGGAATTGCGGTGGCCTGTATCGGAGATATCACGGCCGCCACAGCTCGCGAGTACGGTTTGTCGCCTGTAATCCAGCCAACTGAGTTCACGATCCCCGCACTGGCCGCTGCGATAGCCGATCATTTCACGGCTAAGCCCCAAACGTAGACCCGGGAAAACAATGCCCAGAAGCTAACCCGCCGCTGTGCTAAACTCGTCATGCATGCCTTCCCCTAGGATACTCATCATCGATTCACATTCTTCAGACGGTAAAGGCCTTACTGATCTTCTGACGGGCTGGGGCTACGATCCAACTATCCATGCCGACAGAGCCCTTGCCATGATCTCGTTGATCGATTCGCCACCGGCGGCGATTCTCGAGTGTGGGTCACCAATCACAGACAGTTTTGAGTTCCTTCATGAACTTCGCGCGCACGAGATAGACACTCCGGTAATTCTAATTTCCGATAAAGGATCGGCAGATGGAGACGTCCACGACATTCAGGAAAAAGGGGCCTATCACTACTTCGAAGAGCCCGTCGATCCGGCGGAGCTAAAAATCGTCATCGATCGCGCCGTGGAGTTTGTTTTCGCAAAACGAGAAAACGAACTGTTACGACGGCAACTCCGCGATCGTGGCGCCTTTGGAGAGCTGGTCGGTAATTCCGAGCCGATGCGCGAGATTTACTCGCTGATCGAACAAGTCGCCCCAACATCTGCGAGTGTTCTCATCACGGGTGAATCAGGTACGGGGAAAGAGCTCGTTGCGCGAACACTGCACAACATGAGCCCGCGTCATGACAAACCATTTGTAGCCATAAACTGCTCCGCAATTCCGGAATCGCTCATGGAATCGGAATTGTTTGGACACGAAAAAGGAGCGTTCACCGGGGCGGCTTCGCGACGTGCAGGTTGCTTTGAATTGGCAAACACGGGAACGCTGTTGTTGGATGAAATTGCGGAAATGCCTGCGGTGCTACAGGCAAAACTTCTGCGAGTGATAGAAGAACGGTCCCTTCGTCGTCTTGGCAGTCGCAAAGAGATCGAGGTTGATGTGCGCTTGCTCGCTGCAACAAATCGTCCCGCGCAACAAGCCGTCGACGATGGAAAGCTGAGGGAGGATCTACTCTATCGGCTCAATGTGTTCACGATCCACCTGCCACGGCTTAGCGACCGTAAGGAAGACCTGCCATTGCTTGCGCAACATCTCGTTAGCAAACTTGCCGAAAAACACAACCGTCCGGCTCGTTTTCTTAGTCCGGCTGCGGTTGCTGCTTTGCAGTTTCATGCCTGGCCTGGCAATGTCCGCGAACTTCGCAATGTTATCGAGCGAGCTGTAGTCATCTGTTCTGGCGAGCAAATCGAAAGGCATCACTTCGCGCCGTATCCAATTGAACAGCGACAGCGTCTACGCGATGAAGATACGATTACCCTTCCTGTCGGCACGCCGCTCGAAGAGGTTGAGCGTCAGATGATCATGCGAACTCTTCAAAAGACGAAGAACAACAAAACGCGAGCCGCTGAACTCCTCGGCATCAGCCTGAAGACGCTTCATAACAAACTCAATCTTTATCGGGAACGCGGTCTGCTACATGACGACTGATGCTGAACGAGTGTTACTGTTTTTTATTGACGGCCTCGGTATTGGCACACGCGGTTCCGCAAATCCTCTCGACGGTCTTCCCGATAGCGCTCCATTCGACCTGTTCCAGGGCGAACTGTCTTCAGTAATCCACGATGGAATTGTCGTACCCACGGATGCGGGTTTGGGGGTCCCAGGAAGGCCGCAGAGTGCATCGGGCCAGACAACGATTCTGACGGGTGTAAACGCGCCCGCACTGCTCGGTTATCACAAGCAAGGATTTCCGAATAAAGAGTTGCTGAAGATACTGGCGGAACATTCCCTGTTTCTAAAGTTGCAGCAAGCGGGTGTCACGCCCGTAACTTTTGCGAATGCCTACACACAACGCTTCTTCGCCGAGCGCCCGCGGTGGGTATCGGCGACTACCGCAGCTGTAGAAGCAGCGGGATTGCACTTTAGAACCGTTGATGATTTGAGAAAGGATCGAGCGGTCTATCAAGACTTCACTAATGCTCTGTTGATGGAGCGTGGTGAAGCAGTCAATCTAAGGACCGCGACTGAAGCAGCTCAGGTATTGGCAGGAATTGTTCAGGAGAACCGCTTTACGCTTTACGAATATTTCATTACAGATAAGATTGGGCATGCGCAGGACATGGTGGCAGCAAAAAAGACTCTGCAAAATCTGGCGTCTTTTGTTCGCAATTTATTGGCCCTTCTTGATCTGAATCAAACAGCCGTTATACTCACGAGCGACCATGGAAATATCGAGGACCTGTCGTCTCGCAACCACACGCTGAATCCAGTTCCTACCATTGTATGGGGTGCGCACCGAAAAAACATTGCCGCACGCATTAGAACTCTTGCGGACATCACCCCGATTGTTATCGAGACGCTTACAAAAACCACCAACGCACACGGATGATCTCCACAAAAAGGGACACCCCCACACCCAGTAAAGCCCGTTCAGATAAGAATGATCCGCGAGAGATCTTCGGCTGGAAGATGTACGATTGGGCCAACTCAGCGTTCTACACGACGGTTGTGGCCGCGTTGTTCAGTCCGTATCTCACTCGACTTGCCCAGGACGCCGTCGGTGAAAACGGTACCGTGCTTGATCTTGGTTTTCTCGGCGCCGTCACCGCCAAGTCCCTGCCGACGCTCTGCGTTTCGATTTCAGTCGCCGGTCAGGTTTTCTTACTGCCGGTCCTCGGCGCCCTGGGCGACTATTCGAATTTAAAGAAACGGTTAATGGCGTTGTTTTGTTATGCGGCTGTTACGGCTACATGTTTACTTGTTTTCGTAAAGGGCCACCTTTATCTGCTAGGCGGAATCCTTTTCATCATTGCGAACGTTTGCTTTGGGGCGTCTAACGTCTTTTACAACGCATTTCTGCCAGAAATAACTTCCGAGGACCAAAGCGATAAAATCTCTAGCCGAGGATATGCTTACGGTTATCTCGGCGGTGGGTTGCTGCTTTTATTGAATTTGGTAATGGTGATGGGTGCTCCGCGGTTCGGTCTATCCACTAGCCTTGCGGTCCGGCTCGCTTTCCTTTCCGCCGGTGTTTGGTGGGGCGGCTTTGCTGTTATTACGTTCATGCTCCTGAAGAACCGTCAGGAAAATAGGAAGCTACCGCCGGGACAAAACTATCTCACCGCCGGGTTCCTGGAATTGGCTTCAACGTTCAAGGAGTTACGCCGGCTACCGCTAACTCTCAGGTATCTAATTGCATACTTGATTTACAACGATGGAATCCAGACGGTGATCTTCGCCTCAAGCGTTTTCCTGGAGCAGGAACTGTTCAAGACAGAAAACCCCACCTTTCTGCTTGAGATTTTTCTTATGGTTCAGTTCGTCGCCGTGATTGGCGCACTGCTGTTTGAGCGATTGGCGTATCTGATAAGAGCAAAGAACGCGATCGTTGTTTCGCTGGTGCTGTGGGCGAGCGTTGTAATCTACGGCTATCAGTTTCTGCACACAGTGCCACAGGCGTGGGCAATGGCCGTCGTAATTGCGATAGTGCTCGGCGGCTCGCAGGCGCTATCACGTTCGTTATTTTCACGGATGATTCCCGCAGGACGCGAAGCATCCTTTTTCGGGATCTATGAAGTTTCGGAACGTGGTACGTCCTGGATGGGACCGTTGTTATTCAGCATCGTTGTTGCTCGAACAGGTTCATATCGGCAGGCGCTTGTATCGTTGGTTTTCTTTTTTGTGGTGGGATTAATAGTGTTGCTGGTCACGAACACGGATCGAGCGATACATGAAGCAGGTAATCTCCTCCCTGAGGAAGCACACTCCGGCTAAGAGACCTTCTCTCTAACCGGCGAGTTTTTGCTTTTTCTCGCCTGCGCTCTTCTCCAGACACGCAGTAGAGCAGTAGGCGGTTAGACCACCGCCAGGATGGATAGCGCGATCAGCTGGAATCCAGGTGTGGCAAGCGGCGCATTGAGTCAATCGGTTTTCGACTTGCCTGGTTTGCGGGGATGGTTGCCGAGGCAGAGCGTCGCCAGACGCGTTTACTAAACTGACTATCTTGCGGACGAATTGGATGTATGGACGAAGGCGTGAATAAACCAGTAGAAAACCAAGACCGAGGATTGCGCTAACGACAAGGTACTTCACGAACGTTCGTCGCCTGATCGGTTACCGCCCGGGTAAGGCATGTCATTGGCGCGCCGGCGCGGCGATGGGTCCGTTGCACGCCGGCGGGGCTGGGTATCTTTAGTTCGACGATCGATGCTTCCCGGTGGCAAACCCTTTCCGTGCACAGCTTCTTCAAGAATCCGCGTGATCTCCTGCGAAAGTGTTCGGTGTTCGGCTGCCGCACGTCGACGCAGGGATTCTTTCAGATGATTCGGTACGTATGCTCCTATAAAAACTCCCTTGCGATTCGCCATCGTCTCGGCCTCTCCTCTAAATTTTCCCAGCGGTGAATCCTTGTGGCTTCAGCGTTAAGTAAACCATGCAGTAGAACAGGTCTGTAAGCCGAATTCTGTACTCCGGCGTCGCCGAAGTGGCGATCATTCATCTAGCCCAACCGTTGCCGGTTGGATCGAGCGACCTACCCGGAGGTCGTAGCAGTCTCAACCAGAGCTGAAACTGCTTTGGGCGGGCAGCCCTTTGACGCCTCCCTATTTGGTCTTGCACCGCGAGGAGTTTGCCTGGCCGCGCGTGTTACCACGCACGCCGGTGCGCTCTTACATTAAGCCCCGAAGGGCCGCACCGTTTCACCCATCACCAGTAAACCTCGCGCGATTTCAGATCTCTACGCCGAGATCTCAAATTCGCGCTCGGCTACTGGCTGGTCTCTTCTCTGTTGCACTTGTCGTCACCCGAGACATCTCATAACTGAGATTTGCTTGGGTGCCCCGCCGTTAGCGGGCTCGCTGCCCTGTGGTGTTCGGACTTTCCTCTCCCGTCAGTTTCAACTCTGTCGCCAGAGCAAAAACGATCCGGCAGCGACCGCCCGACCTGTTCTCCTGCAAGGCTGTGGAATTATAGCAAACACGTGTTCAACACGTACAGCACGCTAGCAGTAAGCTTTTAAACAATAGAGTTATCCGAAGTATTTAAAGCCAACGCGAAGGTTGTTTATTAAGGCCGGAGGCAGGCAAATAGAGACAACCAAAGAACAAACTGTGTGGGAAATGGACAGGGCAAACAAATTCGGCTCCCGTTGATAAATCGCAGCCCATAGAAAACCGCCGATAAACGTCAGCACAGTGAGGGTGGGATTCGGCAAATGCAGCAACGCAAAGATCAAGGCCACGATCAACACGCACATTACGTTTTTCCCAACCACAATCTGCGCCCTGCGGTTGATGTACGACTGCAACGCATACTGTTGAAAGAGCGCCCACACCGGTAAAAGAAGAAGTCTTGCTTGAAATGGCCGGAACGTAAACGCATAAGCAGAAATCCAGGTGAACGTCGGCATCAAAACTAATACCGCTAGCGTAGGTAAAAGCGTAAGCCGGAAACTCGACCAAAAATTGTCTAATCGAAACCCCAGATCCTTCGGAGATTCGCGGTAGACCATATGTGATAGGACCATTAGTCCCAAAGCCAGCGCAATTGGAACAATCACAACCCAGCGATATTTTGCAAAGAACGAGAGCACTACCCACTCACCAATAAGCGCCGAGATAATTACCGACACGATCTCCCAAACAGCCAGGAGCGTTGGCGAAACGACCGAGCTGTTGTTTGATCGACTGTCAGTGAGGACCATTTTTTGTGCGCTTTCCGAGATCTGTGAAAGTACCATCCTCATTTCGACGAAACGGAATCGGATCTCCGATTAGCTGCAAACCCCGTTTTAAGCGATCGCGACTGGCATGGAGGGCGTACACCCGCGCCACATGCTCTCCCGGCTCAACAACAGTCAACGGAAATTCAAAACCGTGCCACATGTCCTGGGCCCACCCTGCAGAAACCACATCGGGACGAGGCTTATTTGCGACGCCCGTCGTGACGAAGACATCATCGATGAACAACTGAACCTCAACTGGATCTCGGGGCGCTAAGTCATTAACCACCCATCCAGCAATCGAATGATTTGTCGCTTCACCCCAGCCGTGGAACGATGGCGGAAAAACGTCTACGAAAAACAGAACGGCGATGACTGCGACGAAAACAGTTTCGATTACGGACTTGATTATGAGAGCGGGAACGAGTGTCGTGGTAGCGTTCATCTTCGGAATGGGCCGCAAAAAGTCACCAAAAGCACAAAAGAGATAACAGTAGGAATAAAATCTGCCAGATTCTTAGGAATACCGCCCGTCAACGATTACCCTTTTTAAGCTCTTTTGTGACTTTTGCGCCTTTTTGCGGCGTGTCATCGAGGAGCAGGCAGAGTTTCCGGTGGAAACAAAGTGGGCCAACGAGCTCCCAGCTCCTGTCGAACGAGTTCCTCAACTTCGTCGGCGGTCTCGCACCGCAAACTGTCTTGCGCAATAACTTGAGCCTCGTTTGAATCGATCTGTGAGATCATTCTGCGGACGCGAGGAATCGAAGATGGAATCATACTCACATCCGTCACACCCAGCCCAATCAGAAGAACAACATAGGCCGGCGTCGACGCCATCTCGCCACAAACGATGATTGGAATGCCGGCCCGGTTCGCGACCTTCAATGTGTGTTCGATACTGTAGAGGACCGCCGGATGCAGTGTGCGAAACCATTCAGAGACGTTGTCGTTGCCGCGGTCAACCGCGAGCGTGTACTGCACAAGGTCGTTTGTACCAAGTTCGAAGAAATCGACCGCGCGGGCAATCTGCTCCGCGGTGAGCACCGCTGACGGGACCTCAATCATTGCACCCACTTTCACTGGACCATGCGGGGTACCTTCAGCAACAAGCCGCTGCTGTTCCTCCTCAAGCAGGTGCCGCGATCGCTTTACATCACCGACGTCAGCAACCATCGGCAGTACGAGATCGAGGTTTCCGCCAACTGCGGCCCTTAGAATCGCGCGGAGCTGAGTACGCATGACTGACTCATTGCGCAAGTCGAATCGAATCGCTCTCAAACCAAGAGCCGGATTCTTCTCTTGTTCATCCAACCACTCCCTTTCCCCGAGATCGAACAACCTGACGATCGCGCCGTCCTCGCCGGAAACCTCCGCAAGTAACTTGTATGCTTCATATTGCTGTTCTTCAGACAACATGACGCCTGGTCGAGAAAGCAAGAACTCTGAGCGATAAAGACCCACACCACGCGCGCCAAAATTTCTAATTCCTGCAAACTCGGCTGGTAGTTCGACATTGGCGCGCAAACGAATCTCAACGCCATCACGCGTGATTGCTTGTTCGTGCTCAGCTGAATGTTCTGCGGCCTTCTTCGTTAACTTTCTTTCAGCTTCAAACTTGTAGTGTGCGAGGGTTTCGTCGGTAGGATGTAGAATTACTTCTCCGCGGAACGAGTCGACGATCACCTTATCACCAGTTCGCGTGCGGCGAAAAAAATCACGTAATCCAACTACCGCCGGAATGCCTAGGCCACGGGCAATAATGGCCATGTGCGACGTCCACCCTCCAGTGTCGGTAGCAATGGCTCGGGCCCGTTCGAGATCCAACTCGGCGACCGCGGAAGGCAACAGCTCCGGCGAAACTATCACAGCGTCAACTGAGAGATTCCGGTACTGAGGACGTTCGCCACTGAGATTCACTAGCAGCCGCTGTACGACATCTTCGATATCGGATCCTCTCTCGCGCAGGTACTCATCTTTGATTTCCGAATACACCGACAGCAAACGATCGCCAACCACCTTTACAGCCCATTCAGCATTCGCTAACTCGCCGCTGATATGCGCTTCCACTTCACCGATCAATTGTGCGTCTTCAAGAAAAAGCAGATGGGCGTCAAAGATATAGGCATGTCCGCGACCAAGTTCTGCTTCCGCGCGTTGCTTAATTGCTCTCAATTGTCTGCGTGCAATACGCACTGCTCCGCGAAACCGGCGGATCTCACGTGGAATATCCGCTTCCTCGATGCGCGCACGGTAGACTGTTTTCGCGCCATTGTGTAACCGCAGTACGCGGCCAATGACCATGCCTTCAGAAACGCCCAACCCCTGCCAGCGAGTCTCCTGCTGTTGTTCGGCGGCTACATTCAATGCAACTCGTTCGGGTTCACCAAACTCATTGCCAAATAAGGCAATGATAGCTTCGAGCGCATCCTTTTCGTCGGCACCATCGGCCGACAGAATCAATTCGGTGCCGCGGGCCGCAGCAAGCATCAGGACGCTCAAAATTGATTTCGCATCAGCAGTAACGCTGCCGTCGTGCCGTTGCAGCTTAACCGCACTTGTGAACTGGCTCGCAACGCGAACAAGCTTCGCCGCGGCCCGGGCATGGAGGCCCAGACGGCTAGTAACTGTAATGCGTTTCTGAATCATCTAGTCTGCAGCGCCTTTGGGTGGCGTCAGCAGGTCGCCCGCCATGTAGATTCCCTGTCGACCCTGATCGCAAATGCGTCGGGCCAATTCCGCGAGAGGCTCCGCGCCGGACTGGGTAGCCAGCTTGATTACCATCGGCAAATTCACGCCTGTGAGAACTTCGACCTTCCCTTCTTCCAGGAACATTGAAGCGATATTTGTGGGCGTGCCGCCGAACATGTCTGTCAGCAATAACACGCCGGCTTTTTGCGAGACGCGAGCGATGGCTCGCTGAACTTCGTCGCGCGCCGCGTCCACGTCGTCGTGCCAACCAATTGAAACAGCAGTGATGTGGGATACAGGACCGATGATCATTTCCGCAGCTGCCAGCAACTCACCGGCAAGGTGGCCGTGCGTAACAATAACGCCGGCAACTTTTCTAGAATCGTCGGATTGGGCTGTCGGTGCTTGACTGTTGCTCATCCCAATTCTCCTTGAACTAACGTACGCGGTTTGCCTCTCTCACGTCGCGATGAACTGCATGTGCGTCATAACCGGAGCGCCTCAATGTCTTTACCAAAGCATTTGCGACCATAACTGATCTGTGGCGTCCTCCCGTACAGCCGATGCCCACCGTCACGTACGATTTACCTTCGCGTTTGTACAGGGGAAGCAAATAATTCAAGAGATCTGTAAAACGGCGCAGCGTCTCACCAACCTCTGGCTGGCTGTTTAGGAACTTGACGACTCGCCGATCGTGACCAGACAAGCGCTTCAGCTCGGGCACAAAGTGAGGATTCGGCAAGTGGCGCACGTCGAACAACAGCTCGAGATCCCCAGGATTGCCGTATTTATGACCGAAACTGAGCAGCTCAACACGCATAGGCGTGCCCTGCTGATTTGGACTGAACCGATCGAGCAACAGCCTTCTAAGCGTGTGAACAGAATGGTCTGACGTGTCAATGATTTGATCTGCGAGAGACCGAATTCGTGCCATTGCCGTCCGCTCAGAACGAATCGCTTGCAATAGCCGCTGGTTCTTGTGTGCGGGATGAGGGCGTCGCGTTTCACTGAACCTGTGCTGCAAAACCTCGTCTGACGCTTCCAGAAACAGGACGTATACATTCAATCCGGTCGCTTTCAATACCTCCAATTCTTTGCCGAAGTGGCTGAGAAACCCGCCTTCGCGAATATCTATTACCAGTGCGGCCTGCTTAATTCCCTTCTCTTCGTCGGCCGTTGTGATCAATCGAGCGAACGTCGGCAGCATCGTAAGCGGAAGGTTGTCGACGCAGAAGTAGCCCAGGTCCTGAAATGCGTTGGTGGCCGATGACATTCCTGAGCCGCTCAAACCCGTAATGATTACGATGTCGGGACTGGCGCTTCCTTTTTCCGGTGTGTTTCTACGTCGTCTTATAACCATCTTGGCCTATGTGGGGTAACCGTGATTATCAGTGTACTACGACTAGCTGAACTTTTGTCGAATGAGGTACGGAATTTCGGATTTCGATTTGCGAATTCGAATTTCAAATTGCGAATTTCTGGTAGCTAAATACGTCCTATATGTCCTATCGGTCCTATAGAATTCCCCAATGGAAAATCCGCAATTCGAAATTCGTCCTGACGCCTTGACATTCTAGGTATGCGCAGTTATCTTGCTATGGCATTCTAGGCTTGTCGTTACTCTGCTGAATTGAGGGCACACGAATGGCAAAACAGAAAGCTGATCTACTCCAGGGCACTTTGGATATGTTTATTCTGAAAGCCCTTTCCCTCGGACCACTGCACGGCTACGGCATCATAGAGCGCATCCGGCAGATGTCAGGTGAAATGCTTACGGTCGAACAGGGTTCACTCTACCCCGCACTATATCGAATCGAGCAACGGGATTGGATTGCAGCCAAGTGGGAAGTTAACGAGACAGGACGGCGTGCGAAGTTCTATTCATTAACGCGGGCAGGCCGCCGCCAGCTCGAAGAAGAGGAAGCGAGCTGGGACCGGCTTGTGCTGGCGTTCTCGAAAATGCGACGGGCTACCTAAGAGTTTAAAAATGAAGTGGTTCAAAGTCTTTTCTGCACGAATACGAGCGCTGTTGAAGCGTGAGGCGGTGATACAGGACATCGACGAGGAGTTCAATGTTCACGTCGACATGCAAACTGACGCGAACATCCAGCGCGGAATGTCTGCGACCGAAGCGCGCGCCGCTGCAATCAGAAGTTTCGGCAATCTCGGCAGGATCAAGGACGTGGCCTACGAAATAAGGGGAGGCGGGATGATCGAAACGCTCATGCAGGATATTCGGTACGCGGCGCGTGGGCTTTTGAAGCAAAAAACATTCACCGTCGTCGCGGTGATTACTCTCGCATTGGGCATCGGTGCAAATACAGCAATATTTTCCGTTGTTAATGAGCTGCTGCTGCGGCCACTGCCCTACCGTGATGCAGAGCGCTTGGTTATGGTTTGGGAGCGGAATCCGCGCGGAGCTGGAGGCGGGGTCGTTTCACGAGCCAATTTCATGGCGTGGCGAAAACAGGCAACCTCCTTTGAAGACATGGCTGCGTTTGTGGACCAACGTTTGAGCCTGACCGGCGACGGTGACCCGGAAGAAATCACTGTTCAGCTCGCTACGCCAAACCTGATCCAGGTGCTCGGCGTAAATCCAGTCTTAGGACGGTCATTTAGTGAGGATGATAACCGAGCGGGAGGTTCGGATGTGGCTGTCCTCAGCTACAACCTTTGGCAGCGCAGATATGGCGGGACGAACGACGTAATTGGAAGGCGCATCACGCTGAACGGAACTCCGGTTACAGTGATCGGAGTAATGCCCGCGGGGTTTCAGTGGTACATCGCAACGAGATCCGGAACAGGCCGGCCTGCGGAAATGTGGACCATTCTTCCGATGCCCACCGCGGAAGGAGGACCTTCTAGAGGTCGGTTTCTGTCTGTTGTCGCGCGTTTAAAACCGAGCGTATCGCTGCAGCAGCCGCAAACCGAAATGCAGGTCATTGCCGCCCGTCTCTCACAAGAGTTTCCTCAGTACAACATAGGGTGGAGTGCAGAAGTCATTCCCCTGCGGGAACAGTTGGTAGGTAATGTGCGTCTCGCGCTGTGGGTAATTCTTGGCGCCGTTGGATTCGTGCTGCTGATTGCGTGCGCAAACGTCGCCAATTTATTGCTCTCAAGGACGGCTGCCCGCGAAAAGGAGATGGCAGTCCGCGCGGCGCTGGGGGCAGGTCGACTGCGGATAGTGAGGCAGTTGCTTACAGAGAGTCTATTGCTTGCTCTACTAGGGAGCGTGCTCGGTTTGCTGCTCGCGTTTTGGGGAATAAAGGCACTTGTTGCCATTAGTCCGCGCGAACTGGTGAACCTTCAACACGTCGGACTCAATTTAACTGTCCTTGCATGGACCATGGGTATTTCCCTTTTGACAGGTATTATTTTCGGTTTGGCGCCGGCGTTGGAAGCCACGCGCATGAGTGTCGCGAACGCGCTTAAAGAAGGTAAGGGAGAGGGACAAAGTCCTCGTAGCCGTCGTCTTCGCAGTGCACTTGTCGTTACCGAAATCGCGCTGGCACTCGTATTGTTGGCAAGCGCGGGACTACTGGTGAAAAGCTTCATTCGCTTGCAAAGGATCGACACAGGCTTTGAAATCGAAAACGTAATGACGATGGTCGTACGTTTGCCCGACGCAAAGTACCGTGAGGACCAGCAGATTGTCGGGTTTTTTCGAGAGGCGATGGACCACATCCGATCACTTCCCGGCGTACGCTCCGCCGGTATGGTGAATTACCTTCCACTCTACGGCGGGTTAGCTGCAAAAACGAGATTCACAATCGAGGGCAGACCGGCGCCACTGCCAGGTCACGAGATAGATCTGTCTACAAATGTTCGCGTGGCGGACGCCGGTTACTTCAACGCGATGGGAATCCCGCTGCTTCGCGGTCGCAACTTCACCGATCGAGAAAGCAGCCAGGCAACGCATGTTGTATTGATCAGCGAGTCGTTAGCTCGGAAGCATTTTCCTGGCGAGGATCCCATTGGTAAACGCATTGCTGTTTCGATGTTCGAAAAGCCAAATCCGACGGAAATCATCGGCATCGTTGGCGACGTTAGGTACGACAGCCTTGTAAACGAGCCGGAACCTACGGTCTATTTCCCTCACCCTGAGCTCACTTATCCTTTCATGACACTTGTCATTCGAACCAACGATAACCCTGTTGAAATTGCTCCCGCAGTCCAAAGGGAAATCCGTGGGATTGATCCAGAGCAACCGGTTTCCGACGTACGACCGATGACACAGGTCATGGCGGACACGATGTCGCGTGCCAGATTCAATGTGTTGCTCCTGACGCTGTTTGCTGGACTTGCGACTGTGCTGGCTGGCGTAGGAATCTTCGGCGTTATGAATTATTCCCTTACCTTAAGAACGCGCGAACTGGGTCTGCGAATGGCTTTGGGAGCACAGCCCCGTCAGGTTCAACTGCTCATGCTGAAGCAGGGCTTGTTGTTGACGTTGATTGGCACAGGAATCGGAGTTGTGGGTGCGCTGGCATTTACACGCGTGATGTCGAGTTTACTCTTCGCAGTTGGTGCGTCAGACCCCGGCACTTTTGCGATCATCGTATCTTTGTTGTTCATCTTATCCTTGATCGCATGCTATCTACCGTCGCGTCGCGCGACGCATATTGATCCGTTGATTGCGTTGAGATCTGAGTAGCGTTCCGGCGTCTTCGCGTCTTCGTGAAATGCCTTGCAACTTGATCGAATTTTCACGCAAAGACGCGAAGAGGCAAGGATGCAAAGAAGGCTTATTAGCTATCTATCCAGCTCCTCGATTTGTCAGGAGTACGTCGCAGATAAGCTCGTGCGATCGTGAGCGGATGGCTTAATGCAGTAACTATGCGACCAAGTCCTTGTACAGGCTCGTGGAACAGTCCCAACTGGCCCAACACCGCTCCACGATCGTAATAGATACGCTCGCCGGCCAGCCGGTCATTGTCGTCGAAGGTGTAAACGCCGCAAAGAGGAAATTGTATTGATTTGCCAGTGGCCGGCAGGCCTCGCCACGCGCCAAGATGCGTGCCACTGATCGTGACTTCGACCACCACGCTATCAGGTGTCACGTGCCGGTGTTTTACGTCGATTTTCAAGTCAGGTAGGGCGCGCATCAACTCCGTGTAATAAGACCGCACTCCATCGAGCCCAACTCGGTGATCTCCCCAGGGCTCGTCATCGTATCGCGCCTCCTTACCGAACGTAGCCATGACTGCCTCGAGGTCGTGCTGGTTCTCGCGGCTGATGTGCTCATCCACGATGGCGGTTCGCAGCTTTACGCGCTGCGCATCGAGTGACATGGGCTAATACTGCGTGAATCGCAAAGTGTTACCGTCGGGATCGTCAACATAGAACTCGCGTGTGCCCCAGCTCTGGTCGATTGGCCCTTCGTGGACCATCTTTGGAGCATCGGGATTCCCAGGTGTCTTCAGGCCGCGATCACGGAATTTGCCAAACAAGGCATCCACGTTGTC
>JBKPCC010000083.1:0-25145 GCA_046727215.1 Acidobacteriota bacterium | reverse complement strand
CCACTAAATAGCTAGCGATTTGCACAAGTAGGGAAACCGTTGAAACGGTTTTCCAGGTCTCTCAGGCGGCCGCTGACCCCAGGCTGAAGCCTGGGGAGAATGAGAAGTTGTTTTTTTCACAGCTTCGGCAGTGAGGGGATTCTCACTTTTCACATCTTACGCGCAGTTGATTCCAAACCACTGCTGCATTACGGTATCTCTAAGCGAAATTCCACATTAAGAGACAAACATGGCTAAACCGGTATTGCTCACGGTCGATGATGATCGTGAAGTTTTGCGAGCGATCGAGCGAGACCTGCGACGCAAATATGGAAGCGACTATCGCGTGCTCCGAGCCGAATCGGGGAATGCAGCGATTGATATCGTTCGCGAACTGAAAGTCAGAAACAGCTCAATTGCTCTCTTCCTCGTAGACCAGCGCATGCCTGGTATATCGGGTGTGGAGTTTTTGGAACAAGCAATTGGTCTCTTTCCCGATGCCAAGCGCGTGCTCCTGACCGCGTACGCCGATACTGACGCAGCGATCGCAGCAATCAACGACGCCGGCGTCGATCACTACCTCCTCAAACCCTGGGATCCTCCAGAAGAGAACCTGTATCCCGTGTTAGACGATCTTCTCGAAGATTGGCAAGCCGGTTTTGCTCCACAGTTCGAGGGCATACGCGTCTTGGGCAACCGTTGGTCCCCGGAGTCTCACAATATCAAAGACTTTCTGGCCCGCAATCACGTTCCTTATCAGTGGCTCGACATCGAGACGGCAGATACTGATCCGGAACTGCGAGCGCTCGTGGACCTGTTAGAAGACGACGAGAAAACGACTTTGCCGCTTGTCATCTTTCCTGACGGTTTACGCTTAGGAAGGCCCACGCCGGCGGACCTTGCTGAGAAAGTAGGTCTAAAAACTCGCGCCACGCAAGCGTTCTACGATCTTGCGATTGTTGGCGGTGGTCCAGCCGGCCTTGCTGCTGCGGTGTACGGTGCCAGCGAGGGATTACGAACAGTAATGGTCGAGCGCGAAGCGCCGGGCGGACAGGCAGGCATGTCAAGCAGGATTGAGAACTACCTGGGATTTCCCAGCGGACTTAGTGGCGCCGATCTTGCGAGGCGAGCCGTAGTACAGGCAAGGCGATTCGGCGTTGAGATCGTCTCGGCTGAGGCAACTGCTTTGCGACTGGATGGACCATACCGTTTCTTGAAACTTGCCGACGGAGAGGAACTTAGTTGTCACGCCATGCTTGTCGCTACAGGGGTACAGTGGCGCAAGCTGGATGCACCCGGCGTTGAGCGGCTGACCGGAGCAGGTATTTACTATGGCGCTGCGATGACTGAAGCAATGTTAACCAAAGACGAAGACGTTTTTGTCGTCGGAGGTGCTAATAGTGCGGGACAAGCTGCGATGTACTTTTCAAAGTATGCGCGGCGGGTGGTGATGCTGGTGCGAGGCTCTTCACTCGCTGCTTCAATGTCGCAATACTTGATTAACCAGTTGAAGGAAACTCATAACGTTCAAATTGAATTCAATTCCTCGGTTGTGGAAGCGCATGGCGACAATCATCTCGAGGCGATTTCTGTACGCTGCAGTACAACTAATGAGGTCAACAAAGTATCTGGCAATGCGCTCTTCATTATGATTGGAGCGGCTCCAAACACAAACTGGCTAGCGGACATCGTGGAGCGTGATGACCGTGGGTTTATCCTATCCGGCCCGGATCTGATGCGCGAGGGTAAGCGGCCCAAAGGATGGCAGTTGGATCGCGATCCAGCTCTTTTGGAAACAAATGTGCCGGGCATCTTTGTAGTAGGTGATGTGCGACATGGCTCGGTTAAACGAGTCGCGTCTGGGGTTGGCGAAGGTTCAGTAGCAATCTCGTTCGTACATCAATATCTCAGTAAGGTGGTCTGAAAGATGGAACAGGCAAAACTAGAAGGAATCGGAGTACCGGTGCCGGTGTCCGGGGCCGTTGAATATGTCAATCCACCCACCAGTTCACCTGAAGACATAATTGATGCCTTGCGAGAGATCCAAGTATTCGCCGATCTTCCGGATGATCAGTTGCGATGGTTCGCTGATAAGGTGGAAGATCAGCGCTTTTCGCCTGGAGACGTTCTGTTCCAGAAAGGTGAGCCTGCTAACGTTATGGCCATTTATCTCGAAGGCGAAGTTCATGCCTATCGCGATGATCAGGCACACGATGATTATGTATACGTAGGGCGAGCAGGTGACCGAGCAAGTCAGGTAAGCGGAATGCTGCCTTTCTCACGGATGAAGGTTTGGAGTGCGACGGGACGCGCGGTGACAAATATGCGTGTTCTCATCTTCCCGGTCCATCTGTTCCCAGAGATGTGGCAGCGAATGCCGGTTCTTGTGGAACGACTGGTTGGCATTATGAGCGACCGGGTACGCGAAGTCACCACCGCCGATCAGCAACGCGACAAGCTGATGGCGTTAGGCAAACTTTCCGCTGGACTCGCTCACGAGCTGAACAACCCGGCCGCAGGAGCGACCCGTGCGGCAAACGATCTGATGACAACCCTTGGCGAATTGCGGGCGGCTGATCTCCGACTCTGCGCGCATGAAATATCGGGGGAACAAGAGGCCGCCATTCGTGCTTTTGAAAATGCGGCGATCGAACATACAGCCACCGCACCGCAGTTAAATTCCTTAGAACAAAGCGATCGTGAAGAGCTGGTCGCGGATTGGCTCGAGGCACATGGGATCGAAGACGCCTGGAAATTTACGAGCAACCTTGTCGAAGCAGGGATCGATGAGAATGCTCTAGAACGAATGCTGGGAGAGATAGACGCAGAGGCAATCGCTGATTTGCTTGCGCGAGTCAACGCTCAACTCGCCGTGGCGAAACTGGCGAGTGAAATCAAGACGAGCACGGCGAGGATTTCCGAACTTGTTGGCGCCATTAAGGAATACAGTTACATGGATCAAGCCTCGGTCCAGGAAGTGGATATCCACAAAGGGCTCGAGAGCACTCTGCTGATCCTGAAGTACAAGTTGAGAAAGAAGAATATTGAACTGACGCGCGATTATGCTGACGCGCTCCCGCATATCAAGGCATATGGCAGCGAACTCAACCAAGTTTGGACCAACCTTATCGTTAATGCGGTTGAAGCAATGGGTGAACGAGGTAAGCTGAAAGTGCGCACGAAGCGTGAGCCCACTGACATTTTGGTTGAAATTCGCGACAATGGTTCAGGTATTCCAGAGGATGCGCGGTCCCGTATTTTCGAACCGTTCTTTACTACCAAGCCGGTTGGTGAAGGAACCGGACTTGGCCTAGACACCGTTGCGCGGATCGTTCGGAAGCATCATGGCAACATCCGTTTCGAATCCAAACCTGGCGACACGTGTTTCCAGGTACGGCTACCAATAGGATAGGATTCGCTACGTGCGATGCTCTGCCCGACATTCCTCACACACCAGCAACGCTATCAGCCCGCATCATCGTCCCCAGCCGTTCTGCCTCCAGGGCAAAACGTGGAGACTGGCACTCGGCAACTAACTTCTGATAACGAGCCAAGAGTTCTGCAGCGGACTCGTATTTTCTTCTCGCTTCATCAGGTTTAGCCTGTTCGGATTGAGCGAGCAGTACTTCAATATATAGCGGCTTGAGCCACAGCTCGCAAACACGAGATTGGGTGTTTGCCACGAGATCCGACGCTGCCGCACACACCCGTTCCGCTTCGTCAAGATCACCACGACGAAATCGTACTTCTGCAAGACAACGATGCGCTTCAAAACGCGAATAAAGTAAACCGAGGCGCTCACCATCTTGAAAATTGTTTAGCGCCAATTGCAGCGCTTCATCAAGCATTTGCTGCCTGTCACTTCCGATTGTCGTGTTTGCCTTGTCCGCCTTTAGAATCGCGAGGTTACCTTTCAATAGGGATCCCGCTCGCAGCTCGCCTATTGATTCTGCCAGCGTAATACCATCAACGAACTCTTTTTCAGCTCGGACGGAGTCCCCAATGAAGAATGAGCACATGCCTGCCACGAAATGAATCCAGACGCGACGTTCACGCGATTGGAGTCTATTGACTGTTTCGAGTTCACGCTGGGCATACTCGAGTCCTGCCTTGTACGCGCCCTTGTGTATTGCGTTTTCTCCTAAGTATTCGTAACCAGCCGCCTGTGCAAAGAGCACATTGTGAGTTTCTCCGAAGTCAACCGCTTTCTGGGCCCAACGATCAGCCTCCACATAAAGTCCGTAGTGCTGATTGGCGCCGGCGAGGAAATTGTAAATCTGTGTGATCTCAGGAGCGGCAAAGGTCGATATTGAATCTCCTGTAGCCACCGGAGCGACTAAATCGGCCGCCTTTTTTAAAAGTTCAATCGCTTTCAAATGACGGCCGGCGAGGTGATGAAAACGGCCCTCGATTGATAATGCCCGCGCTGTCTTGAGCGGGTTCGAGGAGGAACCCAAAACTTTGAGTGCTTCCTGGACATACTCAAGGCCCCGTGGATCGCCAGTAGCTACGAGTGAACTAGCTGCTTCCAGCTGCAAGCGCGCGCGAATGTTCGGATCTGTTGTGAGCGACAGGGCCCGCTGGAAGTGTTCACCCGCACCAATGGTCTCTCCATGAAGAAAATAGACTCTGCCGATGGCCTCTTCCTGAGCAAGCTCTTCATCAACCAAGCCTAATGCCTGGGCACATTCAAGCGCACGACTGTAAGCGCTTACTGCTTCGTCGAACGCAAACAGACGCTCGGCTTCATGGGCCGATCGCTTCGCATACGTAAGTCCGCGTTCATAATCGCCCGCCTGAATGTAGTGATAAGCAAGTCGCTCAACTGCACAGCGAGATGGTCCGCAACCACGTTCTAGAGCTTCGGCTGCGTTGCGATGCAATCGCCGGCGACGAATGGGATTGAGCTCTTCATAAAGCACCTCGCGAATCTTGTCGTGCGTGAAAGTAAAGGAGTCGTCCTTACCAGTGGCGATCAATTGAGCCCTTACTGATTCATCCAACGCGTCGAGCAGTACATCGTCAGATAAATCAGTGGCAGTGCTTTTGAGTTCTTCAAAGCCAAAAGTCTTCCCCAGCACCGCCGCAAGTCGCAAGACTTCGTTCGACTGCCCGGAAACGCGGTTGAGACGATTGCCAATTGCCTCTTTTACACTCTGCGGAATAACCAGGTCGCCGACATCGCAACGCTTCCAGCGCCCACTTTCTCTTCGGACTGAACCCTGTTCAATCAAGGCTTTCAAAACTTCCTCTACAAAGAAGGGATTCCCTTCTGTCTCGCGGTGCACAGCGTCGCCAAAGTCTGCACTGACTCTTTCACCCAACAATGCGCTTAACTGGGCCAGAGTATCTGGGGCGTCGAACCGCCGCAGAGTAATCCGTGTAATCAAACGTTCTCGATTCCACTCAACCAAAGCCGTAGCAAGCGGGTGGGTGCGGTCAAGCTCCGTCTCGCGGTAACAAGCAACAACCATGACACGCTCGTCGCGCAATTGCCGTAGCAAATGGCCCAAAAGCCAAAGCGTTCCACGATCGGCCCAGTGCAGATCATCTGCGTAGAACATAAGTCCTTTGGGTGTGGCGAGACTGGAAAACACCTTCGCTACGGCATCAAAGAAACGCAACCGCTCTTCATGTGCTGGTAGTTCGGGATGGGTTGGGAACGGACCCAGGCGCTCCTCAATCTCTGGGGCCAGCTTTGCAATCTGCGAAGCTGACTCGCCGAGTGCAGCGCCCAAGGCGGCGTTGTCTTTCTGTTCTCGTACCCAACGGCGAAAAGCTTCAACAAACGGCAAATAAGGAGTCGTGGCATCGTACTCGTAACAACCCCCACTCAGAACGACAGCGCCATCGATTGCTGCCTGAACAGTGATCTCGCGCGCGAGCCTGGACTTGCCTGCGCCCGGTTCCCCGCTCAACACTACTGCGTGACCGTGACCCTCGCGCGCATGGCGCCACAACTCGCGAGCTTCAGACAGCTCGGCAACGCGTCCGACTAAACGTCCGCGAGACAGCGCATCAAGAATTGCAACCGCAGCGACGGCGTCGCTTTCCTCAGTCGCATTGGTTGAGCTGAGAGATTCAGCCAGGGCGGTCGCTGTTTCTCGCGCACTCGAGAAGCGATCATCCGGATTCTTTTCCAGCAGCCGGAGAATTACTGACTCAAGTTTTCGTGGAAGATCAGGACGCAGAACGCGCGGCGGTACGACGGGAGCATGCACATGCTGCGAAACAACTGCTAATGGATCGTCCGCTGCAAACGGTAGGCGACCGGTCGTTAGTTCATAAAGCAATACACCCAGCGCATATAAGTCAGTTCTGCCATCGATGTCCTGCCCGAGAGCTTGTTCGGGGGCCATATAGGACGCTGTGCCAAGTATGAGACCGGCGCGTGAAATACGAGTGCCATACCCGGGAAGCGCCAAACCGAGGTCAGCGAGCTTGATGCTTGGGGTTCCGCCAATCTTCGACATCAGAACATTATCGGGCTTCAGATCTCTGTGTACGATCTGATGCGTATGAGCGTGCTCTAACGCCCTGCAGATTTGAGAAGCAATTTCTACAATCGCACTTAATTCGACTGGTGGCGATTTAGCAAGACTTGGCCCTTCCACCAGTTCCATCACGAAAAAGGGAGTTCCTGATGCGTCGCCGACATCAAAGACAGAGATGATGTGCGGATCGTTAAGAGCAGCTGCCGACCGCGCCTCGCGCAGTAGACGTTCTCGAGCTTCGATAGACGAAGCTTGCGAGAGTACCTTGACGGCAACTTGGCGCATCAACTCAAGATCAGTGGCCCGATATACGATACCCATGCCGCCACGACCGAGTTCTGCATCGAGACGATAGCGTTCGCGGAGGATCGTGCCGGGAGCAATCGCGGTGGTTCGCGATTCCTGCCGACTCATGATACGAGTCGCCTGAGAGTCGTTCGTCATCGTTGAAAGAGAGCAGCGAATAAAGTGGAAACTTTAAACAGGGCGGTTAATCGCAATCCTTACCAGCTCGCCAACCTCTGATGGCCAGATCAGCTCGTCGCAAACCTCCTAAGATTCGAAACCAGGAGTTTCGCATCCTTTTGCGCTCTTCTGGAAGTCCGAGCTGCGGGGCCAGAGGCTGAAACATTTAGGGCGGAAATGTCAAACACCGAATTCAGGCAGGTAATCTCGAACACTTGCTGAATAAGTCTGCTAACGTTCGTGAGGCTGAAATTGATTCCCTTTGAAAGGGCCCATTCGCGCAATTCCAGTAAAACTCCCAGGCCGCGCGCGTCGATGCCACTAACTCTCGCAAAATCCAGGACTATTGTGTTCGAGTTTTCGTGTGAAAGCACAGAGCGGCGCAGCGTCGTCGTTTCGACGCCATTAACTACACGACCCTCGAGGTGCAGAATGGTTCTATCGTCTAGCTTCTCAACGTTCATCTTCAACATGAACTCAACTCCTTAACTTCTTACCCAACCGTTTGTTGGGCTTCATCGCTGAGGTAACCTGTTCAAAACTCGGGTCTTGGACGTTGGATCATCTCGCCGGGCACCGCGTGCCACTCCCTAATGGATATGAATCCAAAAACGCGTCGTAATCCTGTTTTCAATTGGTAGGCGTGTCTCATACACCAATTACGCTTTCCGAGAGTCCGGAGTTGCGAAACTGGAGATGAATTTCTCCTTAAATTTTCTCCATGTCACCCGGAGAAAGTGGGCGAAAACGAGTCATGGCGCGAGCGCCTATTTTGCGCCGTGACGTTTTTGCAGACACGGCAGCTCGCGCCGTCGCACCTGTGGGGCGGCACTTGATGGCCGCTATTCTTATCCTTGGAAGATTCTGGAGAGATTCCGAGGGTTGCTTCGGAACACCGAAGTTGCAGAAATTAAATGCACGGGTTCAGACTTTGGATATGGGCTGAGTTCCTCTCGGACAGCTTCGCTGGAGTCAAACTCCAAATGATTAGCCGTCCGCGGTCAGGACCGCCAAGTCGCCTACAACTGTCACCACCTATTGCGTCACTATGAATATTGGCTGGACCGCCAGGTCAAAATGATAAAAAGCAACTGCATAGGTGCTCGCAACCACAAGGCAGTTGCAAGGTCCCACTCGCCCGCTCGCCGGCTCTCCGCGCCCCGTGTCCCCGTGTCTCCACGCCCCCAGGTCACTCCTGCCACCCGCCACCGAGCGCCTTGTACAGCTGCACCAGAGACAGCAGCTCGTTCCGTTTCGTCTGAGTCAAATCAAGTTCGGAATTGAAGAGCTCACGGTCAGCGTCAAGAGCGTTCAGCAGCGTATCTACACCACCCTGGTATCTAATATATGCCAGTCGGGATCGATCCCTCAGAGTGTCAACCAACAACTCCTGTTGCGCGCGAATCTCCCTCACCTTTCGGTATTGGATCAGCGCATCTGACACTTCTTTAAAAGCGGTTTGGATTGTCTGTTGATACTGAACGAGGGCTAATTCCTGCTCAGCCTTTGCAAAATTCACGTTTGACTTTAGACGGCCGGCCGTAAAGATCGGCTGCGTTACTTGTGGAATAAAACTCCAGGCCCGACTTGGTCCCGTAAACAAATTCGATAGTTGATCACTCTGAAATCCAAGCAAGCCGGTCAAGCTGATGCGCGGGAAGTAAGCCTTCTTTGCGACGGAGACGAGAGCGCGTTGGGCCACCAGATTTTCCTCGGCTGACCGGATATCAGGTCGCCGCTCAAGCAAAGAAGACGGCAAACCTGGAGGAACGGCTGGCAGTTTTTCCTGCTCCCCTAACCGTCTGCCGCGCGCGATCTCACTCGGATTGTTTCCCAGCAACAAACTAACTTGATTTTCTGTTTGCTCGATCAGCCGCTCAGTGTCGGGAATCGTCTGCGATGCCTGGTACACCAATTCTTCCGCCTGCCGCAGGTCCGACATCGTCGCAACGCCCCCCTGCTGACGGACTTTTATGAGCCTAAGTGATTCTTCCCTCGTAGCCAGGGTTCGTTTCGCGATCTCTAATTCGCTATCGAGTTCAAGCAAGCTGAAATATCCTGTTGCGACATCAGCAACAACTGTGGTCATAACAGCCTTTCGATCTTCTTCCGAAGCTCGCAGTTGCGCACGAGCAGCTTTAGTCTGTTGTCGCAGTCGCCCCCACACGTCTAATTCAAACGTCAGCAGATTTAAAAAGACGCTACCAAAGCTACGAGTTCGGCCGCCCTGATTACCAACTGCCAACTGCCCATTTTTCGAAGTGCGAGAAGTGGTCAGGTCTGCTCCGAGCTCGAACTGTGGAAACTGTTCAGATCTAGCCAGACCAAGATTAGCGCGTGCGGCGTTGATGCGTGCTACGGCTGCTCGCAAATCGTAGTTTTGAATCATCGCCGTTCGAACCAGATGTTGAAGCTGTTCATCCTTGAAAACTTCGAACCACTTCAGATCGCCAATGGATGTTTGATTATCTGCCGCACTTGCCTCCGCACCACGGAACCGTTCCGGTGAGAGAACTGTAGGTGGTTGATACTTCTTCTGAGCGGTTGCGCTGTTCACCGAAAAGCCAAGCAACAGAATGAATGTCAGAACTTTCCTAAGCATCGCAATTCTCAATATCTGCCTGAAGTCAGTCTCCGGATGCCGGTTCCACGGTTGGACCACCAATCATCTTCTCAGTCTTTGTGCCAAACCTCTGCGAGACTTTCTCAACGGCATAGAAACTCACCGGAATCAGAAAACTTGCTATGAGCGTATCGGTCAACATTCCGCAGACCACCACAGTTCCTAATATTTGCCTTGCTGCTGCTCCAGATCCTGAAGAAAACCACAGGGGCAAGCAGCCTGCTATAAACGCCAACGAAGTCATCAACAGCGGCCGTCGTCGCAAACGGGCTCCCTCAAGCGCCGCATCCAGCAAGCCGCGCCCTTTTTCAAACTCCATCTTGGCAAATTCAACGATCAAGATTGCATTCTTGGCGGCAAGGCCGATCACAACGATCAAGCCGATTTGCGCATACACACCGAGATCGAATCCGCGTAGCAGCAGACCGATGAGTGCCCCAAATAAAGCGATCGGCACGGTCAGCAATACGGAAAAGGGCAACGACCAGCTTTCATAGAGAGCAGCGAGGATCAGAAACACGAACACCAGCGAGAGTGCGAGCGCCTTAACTGCAGCCCCGGAGGTTTGTTTCTCCTGATACGAAAGATCTGCCCAGTCATAACCCATCTCGCGCGGAAGCACTTCGCGCGCGACTTCGTCGAGTGCGGCCATCGCTTGCCCAGAGCTGTAACCGGGCGCCGCTGCGCCAATGATTTGCGCGCTTCGGTACAGATTGAATCGATTGGTGTACTCCGGACCGTTGATACTCCGCGTTGTCACCAGTGCTGACAAAGGAACCATCGTCCCGTCTTTGTTTCGCACATAGTAGTTATCGATATCGCGTTCGCTTTCACGCATTTCGCCTTCTGATTGAAGGAAGACGCGCCACTGACGCCCGAAGCGATTGAACTGGTTGAGATATAGACCACCAAGATAGGCTTGCAACGTTTGATAAACGTCGGCGATAGCCACACCTTGCTTAAGGGCTTTGTCTCGATCAACATCAGCGAAGATTTGGGGAACGTCCGCCGAGAACTGAGAAATTACTCCAGCCAATTCAGGACGTTTGCGCGCCGCCGCGAGAAACGCTTTCAGGTTCTGGTCCAGGTATTCAACAGAGTTGCCACTCCGATCCTGAATCCACAAAGAGAAACCACCGGCGCTACCGAGTCCGGGAATTGAAGGTGGCATGAAAGCAAAAGCGACCGCTTCAGGAATCTGTGTCGCCAGCGCTCCATTAACTTTTGCCAGAATTGCTTGCGCTTTTAACTGTGAAGAGTTTCGCTCGTCCCATGGTTTGAAACTCATGAAGAAGAAGCCCTGGTAACTCGCAGAAATGCGATTAAGTAAGCTAAAGCCGCCTATCCCCGTGTAATACTGCACACCGTCAGTATGGCCCAGAATGTCTTCGACCTTCTTCAACACCTGATCCGTTCGTTCAAGCGATGCAGCCGGTGGTAGTTGAACGTGGAGCATCGCGTAACCGTAGTCTTCTTCTGGAAGAAAACTCGTCGCAGTGCTGTGACCAACGATTCCGTCCGCAACCGTGAAGCCAATAATAATCACCACACCAACAACTGCTTTCCGTAGTAGTACATGACTCCAATTCAGGTAGACGTGCATTACCTTGTCGAAGCCGCGGTTGAAACCGCCAAAAAACCAGCCGAGAATCCCACTTGATTTCTTTCGCGGACGTAAGATCAACGCAGCAAGAGCGGGCGAAAGTGTTAGCGCGTTAAATGCAGAAATCAGCATGGAAACGGCGATCGTGGTAGCGAACTGGTTATTCAGCCTTCCCTGAATGCCTCCCATGAATGCCACAGGTAAGAAGACGGAAGAAAGAATCAGGGCAATGGCGACCACTGGACCGCCAACCTCTTTCATTGCCTGGATCGTAGCTTCGCGTGGAGACTTTCCGAGCTCAATGTGATGCTCGACAGCTTCAACAACGATGATTGCGTCATCTACGACCAGTCCAATCGCCAGGACCAATGCAAACAACGAAAGTGTATTGATGGAAAAGCCTAGCAATGGGAAAACCGCGAACGTACCGATCAGCGATACAGGCACCGCAATGATGGGTATCAATGTCGCTCGCCAGTTTTGCAGAAAGAGAAAGACTACGACGATCACCAGGACCATCGCCTCGAGCAACGTTGTGACCGTCTCCTTAATTCCCTCGGTTACGGGCCGTGTTGTATCGAACACGACCGCGTAATCGAGGTCCGGAGGGAAACGCTGCTTCAGTTCCGCCATTGTTTGTCTCAGCCCATTTGCGGTGGCGAGAGCGTTTGAACCTGGAGATTGGAAGATTGCGACAATCGCACACGGCTGGCCGTTCATGCGAGAACTCTGTTGATAGTTCAACGCACCCAGTTCAATTCGTGCGACATCCTTCAACCGCACCACAGAGCCATCGACGTTTGCACGCACGATCACCTGGCCGAATTGTTCGGGCGTTTCGAGTCTTCCCTGCGCTCGTACGGTATAAGTTTTTTCCAATCCTTCGGGAGCCGGCGCGGCGCCCACTCGGCCTGATGGATTGACGTTGCTCTGTTCCTTAATCGCGTTCGCCAGATCCGGAACGCCTAGCCCGAGCTTTGCGAGCACATCCGGCTTGACCCAGATACGCATGGCATAGTCGCTCGAGCCAAAGACCCTTACTTCACCGACACCGGGAACACGGTAAAGGACATCGTTGACGTTGATGTTCGCGTAGTTCGCCAGAAACAAAGAGTTGTAAGTTTGGTTTGGCGAGTACAGAGAGAACACCAACATGGGCAAACCCGTCGACTTTCGGGTTGTAAGCCCAAACTGATTCACATCGGTTGGCAAGTTTGGCTGGGCCTGGGCCAACCGATTTTGCACATTCACCTGATCGATGTTGACGTCGGTGTCAACGCCGAAGGTCACAATCAACTGCTCACTACCATCGTTTGCATTGATCGATTGCATGTAAAGCATGTTATCTACGCCATTCATCTGCTGTTCGATGGGCGTAGAAACTGACTGCTCAATCGTGATCGCGTCCGCGCCGGTGTAATTTGTCGAGACAATAATCTGCGGCGGCAGGATCTCAGGAAACAGTGCGAGCGGCAGTCCGGACATGGCAATAAGTCCGCCCAGGACTGTCAGTATCGCGATCACCATCGCCACGATTGGTCTTTTAATGAAGAAGTTGGAAATCATTTATTTCTGCCTAACGATTTCTAGCCGCAGATACTTTTTAGCCACCGATAATCTTTAGCCGCGCATGAACGCAGAAACACAAGAATCTGAATAAAAACCTGGAGGTAGAAGGTTCTGCTTTCTGCTTTCAATCAATCTCGATCTTCGTTCACTTACGTTCATCCGTAGCTACAAACGGCTTCGGTGACACAATCATTCCAGGCCGTACTTTGAGCGTGCCTTCAGCAACGATTACGTCGCCGGCACGAAGCCCTTCGTCGACAACCCACATTGAGCCGCTCTTATCGCTCACCTTCACCGTGCGAAAACTCACCTTATTCTGCGAATCCACCACGGCAACCTGATATGTTCCCTGCAACTCGGTGACAGCGCGCTGGGGTACCTGCAGAGCCTGCTCTTTTACGCGCGTGACAGCGCGCACCCGACCGTATTGCCCCGGACGCAAAGTATTCCCCGAATTTGGAAACAACCCGGCAACGCGAATCGCTCCAGTCTTGGGATCTACCTGACGATCCGCAAAGTAGAACTTGCCTTTTTGCGGATAGGTTGTGCCGTCAGACAGGACCAATTCCAAATCTAATTGCGCCAAACTACCGCTTTGCTCTGCTTGTGACAGATTTGGTCTCGTGTAGTTTAGATATTCTTGTTCGCTCAAAGTGAAGTAGACCTTGATCGGATCCACGGTGGAAACGGTCGTCAATGGACCGCTCGTGGTGCTGACTAACGAACCGACCTGCGCTTGCGCAATACCCACGATTCCATCGATCGGGGCACTGATTCTCGTAAAACCAAGGTTAAGCACTGCGGTATTAACTGCGGCTTTGGCGTTTTCTAATTGCCCTTTGGCAGTGGCGATTCCCGCTTTCGCCGTGTCGATCTGTGCTTTGTCGTGAGCCAGCTGTGCACGTGCCGCCTCAACTCCCGCCGTGGCAGCCTCAACTTGTGCTTTTGAAACCACATTAGCCTGGACGGCGTTGTCATATTCCTGCTGTGTCACCGCCTTTTGCTCTGCCAGCGGCTTGTATTTATCCACGTCGAGCTGTGTTTTGACTTGGTTTGCGTTTGTCTGGGCCAGTTGCGCCTGCGCCTGCGCCAATTGACTGTTCGCCTGACTCACTTGTGCTTCAGCCTGCGCAACTTGAGATGTTGCCTGCTGGAGCTGCCCCTGGAACTGCGCGACCTGCCCATTTGCCTGGTCTACCGCTGCCTGAAATGGTCTTGGATCGATTTCAAATAGAAGTTCTCCCTTTTTGACAAACGATCCTTCCTTGAAATCCTGCCGTAACAAATAGCCTGTTACTTGCGCTTTTATTTCGGCGTTAACAATTCCATCTGTAGTGCCGATCCATTCACTGTAGATTGGTACGCTTGTTGGTGCGACTGAGATAACTCCCACCTCGAGTGGTCTAGGTGCGGCCTGCGCCGGTTTGTTTGAACGGCCTAAAACGAGCAAACCGGCAAGCGCCAACAACACGGCCATCGCCACGACAGCGAAAAGCACTCTGTGTCTTGTTACGACGAATCCTAATGCCTTTAAGCGAGTCACCTTGTTCCTCCGACTAGTCTGGTTCCGAAGCGTTGACACTCGGTCGATACCAATTCCGATACCATTCCGCGTATTCCCGTCTCCATGTCTCCGCCTCTTCGCCGCGTCTCCGCGTCCCCCTCGAGCAGGTGGACCTGCGCCCTGAGCCCACACTTAAGCTCCAAGTCCACCTGCTCTTTTGAACACGGGCCACGCCCCTTTCGCCCATGTTCACGCCAAGAAACGAATTGTTGGTTCGTCTATTCACCACTCATCCTCAGTGCCAAACGTTTCCTTTACCGAGGTGAACGTGTCAGCAAGCGCCCTGCCATTATTTTTCCTTAATCAGACTCATTGATTTTGCGACTTTCGAGCAGTGAAGGTGACAACTAGTCGTCAGGTGACAGTATTTGGTCGGTAATCGTGTCGGAGCTAAGCGGTGAGAATAGACCTATGGGACCAATTTGCTTTCGTGGATCGCGCCGTTGATTTCTTCGATCAGACATCTACCCATTAAGCTCCGCGAAACCAGGCGCGCTCCCTTCTCGAACATTCTCACTAACAACTGCTTTCCGCGGCTATCGATAAAGCTAATATCGGTTAGATCGACGGAGATTGAGTTTGCTGTCGTCGAGGCTGACTGCCAACATTCGTCAAGTACGTCCACGGAATTACCTGAGAGCTTTCCCTCCAGACAAAGCCTTGTTGCTAAGCGTTCTTGATGAGCAGTGATTCTGATCATTTGCTTGCGCTCTGCCACCCTAGCAATTGCCTGGCCGCGTTCGAACGAGGGCCTGGGAACCCACATTTAACATTCTGTTAACACGCCGATTGATGCTTCTCCTTGACTCGTCGCAAACCAAACCGTTCCCACATGACGACATGTGACCGGCGGCTGTCACGGTTAGGAACCGTTTAGCGCCTTTGCTCGTAAACAACTTCGTCAAGTATCCTTGTAGGTTACAAAATTCATATAGCGAGTTTCTGCGCAAAACCTTTTGTTTGAAACCCTGGGGGAACAAGAAGTGAACGCCAATGCTGTTGTCCTTGATGTCGCAGATTTGCAGACCCAGAAATACCTGACACTGTTGGAACTCTCGAAAGCTATAGCCTCACATCGCGAACTCTCTCAGCTTTTTCACGATCTGACGTGTCGGTTGCGAAACCTTTTTTCGTTCCGCGACCTCGCCGTCATGATGCACGACACTAAACGAAACGTAATGCGGTCTTACATCATGGAAGGATGCGATGGCGCGTGGCTTCCTCAAGATCCGAGTGAAGTACCAATCGATGATTCTATTAATGGCCATGTATGGCGATCTCAAGAACCAATGGTTATTCGCGATTTGGACAAGGATTTCCGGTTCCCGAGCGCTCAGGTCCTGCGCGAGCGTGGCATCAAATCAGTTTGTTGCCTGCCCTTGAGCACGGTGCATCAGCAACTTGGGACGCTGAACTTATGGAGCGAGGAAGTCGGCGCCTACGACGAATTCGATTTGAAATTCGCTCAGCTGGTCAGCTCGCAGATCGCAGTCGCAGTCGAAGCACAATTTCATCAACAGCAGCTGGCGCGGGAGCGTGATCGTTCGAAGCTGCTTTTAGAGGTCAACAACACACTGGTTTCAAACCTGAACCTGCGAGAGCTGTTATCAGCAATCTCGCAGAGTTTGAGCACGGTTATGCCTCACGATGCCGCCGCGCTGACGCTCTATGACGAATCGTTGAATCAATTGCGGGTCGCTGCTTTAGATTTCCCCGAACACGAAGGGCCATGCGCAACCGGCAGAATTATTCCTTTCGAAGGGAACCCAATCGGTGAAGCATTCACGACGCGTAAGACTGTTGTCATTGACTACTCTGAGTTAGGCGAGCACCGCTCGGGCTGCGAAGCTATGGCGTCGGGGTGCGCTGCACCACTTATATTGCGCGATAAAGTACTGGGAGTGATCGCGATCAAAAGCTTCCGTGAACATGCGTTCTCGGAAGATGACGCTGAGTTATTTGGTCAAGTCGCTAAGCAACTTGCGATCGCTGTGGAGAACGCAGTCGCGTACAACGAAATCGAAAGCCTGAAGAACAAACTGGAAGAAGAGAAGCTCTACCTCGAAGAGGAGATTCGCAGTGAGTACAACTTCGAGGAAATTATCGGAAGTAGCTCAGTTCTCAAACATGCGTTGCAGGACGTTCGGACAGTCGCCGATACAAACTCGACAGTTCTAATTTCGGGTGAGACCGGCACCGGCAAAGAGTTGATCGCCCGAGCCATCCACAACTTGAGTGACCGTCGAGAAAGGACACTGGTCAAGGTCAACTGCGCAGCAATTCCAACTGGACTGTTGGAAAGCGAGTTATTTGGCCATGAAAAGGGTGCTTTTACAGGCGCGATAGATCGGCGCATTGGCCGCTTTGAACTTGCGCACCAGGGCACGATATTTCTCGATGAGGTGGAAGATATTCCGTTGGAATTGCAATCCAAGTTGTTGCGAGTGCTTCAAGAGCAAGAGTTTGAAAGATTAGGCAGCTCGCGCACGATACGTGTCGACGTACGCGTAGTTGCCGCAACAAACACTGATCTCACGAAACTCGTCGAAGAGAAGAAATTCCGCAGCGATCTGTTTTACCGGCTTAACGTTTTTCCGATCAACGTACCGCCTTTGCGTGAAAGGCCGGAAGACATTCCACTCCTCGTCAATTTCTTCGCTAACAAGTTCGCGCAGCAAATGAAACGGCCGATTGAAAGTGTGCCGAAAGAAGTAATGAGTGCACTCGTGAATTACCGCTGGCCCGGCAACATCCGCGAACTGCAAAACTTGATAGAACGTGCGGTGATCGTCTCGCGAGGATCCGTGCTCGAAGTTCCGTTAGGCGAGTTAAAGCAGAGCAGTAAGCCCAATAATACAGGCTCGAGTGCAACCCTTGAAACCATCGAGCGCGATCATATTTTGCGAGTTCTCAGTGAAGCGAGCTGGGTGATTGGCGGTCCAAAGGGAGCCGCAGCACGACTTGGGCTAAACCGCACAACTCTCAATCACCGCATGCGAAAGCTCGGCATTTCTCGCCCGCAAGTACAACAAACTTAAGGTAGGAATAGGAACCTATTGGACCTTTTGGACCTACGGGGCCTATCCCATCTCTGAGGCAGTGCCATGAACGTCAGACCTGCAGAAAAATTTGAAATCGATCGGCTGGCACAGATTTGGTACGACGCCTGGAATGATGCGCATGCGCAGCTGGTACCAATGGAATTGGTGCGGCTCCGCACACTTGAGGGTTTCAAAGAAAGAGTCCAGGCGGCTCTGCCGGACTTTCGCGTCGCCGGTGAGCCTGGTCAGCCTCTCGGTTTTTGCGTGGTTAAGGACGACGAACTCTATCAGCTGTTTGTATCGGCGTCAGCGCGCGGTTCGGGTGTTGCATCTGCGTTGGTTGCCAATGCCGAGACGTTGCTTGCAGCAAAAGGCGTCGAGACTGCGTGGCTCGCGTGTGCCATCGGAAACGAACGGGCCGCAAGATTTTATGAGAAATCAGGATGGCGGCGGGTTGGCAACATGATCAACCATGCCGAAATATCAAACGGAACGTTTCCCCTGGAAGTGTGGCGTTATGAGAAATCGCTGACGCGCCAAGAGTAACGGAGGAATTCATGGATAAAAACGGAAACGCAATTAGCAAACGATTATCACTGGTGATCGTAGTCTTTTCTCTCGGCGCTGTCTTTTCGTTTGCCGCAAAAACAATCGGGCAAGAGGAAACCAATGCCAACAACCGTGCCGCTACTGAACAGTGGGAGTATCTAGCCGTGGCCGGACCGAGTACGACCAATCTCTCTCCGACCGGCAACCCCCGGATGCGAAAGGAACCAAACGCGGCGTTCGGGCGTGAGGCCTTTGTTTTGGAACAGCACCTGGACAAGCTTGGCGCGAATGGATGGGAGTTAGTGGCAGTAGCTGGACCACCGACTGATCCCGCTTACTATTTCAAACGCAGGAAGTAGCCGTTACGGATTCACAGCAAGCGATTCGGCAACTGGAGGTGTGACTTGCTCAGCTGGCTCTTGCTGCAAAACAGGGGGCTTCTGCTTTAACAGCTCTCTCAGTCGATTGCCGGAGTCCGAGACTTCCCATTCTTCCCAAAGTGCAAGCGCCCGGCGCAAATGTCTGGAGTGCAACCGAACAAAATGACTTAGCAGCCACAGCGATCCTGACATACGTTCCTTTGAATCTTCTCGTTTAGAGATTCGCAACTGTTCCCCAAATGTGTTAATCCACACGTCGCAGTCGTGCAACTCACCCAAGGCTGTTTGCAAACTCGCGATCTTCCTTGCAAACACAGCCGCCTCTGGACCTAAACACTGTTCGAAAAGTTCAAGGGCATAACGAAGGTGCTTTGCCGCTATACGCAGTTTATGTAGCGGTTTTGCTTTCAGGGGATGGTAAAAACTATAACTAAGCCCCTCGACCTCCGATAACCGCTCAATAACGATTGATCGCGCCATTTCCACGTAAGTAACTTCTGCTGCTTTTGGCTTCTTCGCTCGCTGCGTTCGCGTCTTGGCTTTAGCGATAACGGCGTTAATCTCCTCTGCGAAGTCCTTTTGAAGTTGTTTTAGCGCGGTAAGTCCCAACAACCTTCGCAGATCCCGGCGCGCTTTAGTGCGGATCGCGGTTCGTATGTTAATGAATGCAGTCAGCGTCAATACCGCTTCCTCAGGTGCGTTGGTTGCGAGCTTTTCCAACCCAATGATCGCGACATCCTGGTCGCGTACTTCGCCGAGTGCATCCGCGAGACTGTTTATATGCTTAACAGCGTTCGCGAGACTATGTTTGCCCAAATAAGGCCCGAAATCACTGAGCGCTCCTCGTAGGCGTCGCGAAGACACTCTCATATCGTGAACGCCCTCGGGATCGCCGGAATCCAGCGCTCGATCACGAAACGAACACATCTCTTCCAACCTCGTAATCAAGACAGATCCGATCGCATCAATAGCGTACCCGCCGCAATCGATTCCACTGATAGCCTTAGCTCGTGCCATTCGCGTTATTAGGCAGATTTAGCCTTGATTCGTTTGAGATTGAGAATTACATTTCGCTGAAAAGCTTGTTCAAAGAAATCCTTCTTCCGTTCGGCATCAAACAATTCGTTTTCACAATCGAACTCACTAACAAGTTCAATGTTGATACTGCGTCCGTTTAACTCGCACACCAGATCTGAAACTCGGTTTTCGTGACTTCTGTCGAACGAGTTGGCAAGTCGGACAATGCCGCCCAGGCGACAGACTAGTTCACTATCAGCAGCGTTTAGCAAGGCGAAGTCTGGATGACGATTTTTTGGCAATGGCCCACGATGATAGCGCGCTATGTTAGCGATGACAGCGCGCTCAGGCTCAGAAAATCCTGTCAACTCGGAATTCTTGATCAGATAGAGTGAATGCTTGTGATGATTATCACTGGCAATATGATAACCCACATCATGCAATAGGGCGCCGGCCGTCATTAGAGTCCTATGATGAGGTAACAGATTTTCCGTTGTTGATATCGCATCAAAAATCTTCTCAGCCAGTCGTGCGACCTGATAGGCGTGTGGGATCTCATAACCAAAGCGGCGACCTACAGCGTCAACGCCGCGCATCCGTTGATCAGCGAAATCGGTCCGAGGTAAGTGAGATTCAACTTCCAGTTCCTTTAGGTGGTCAATAATCACGCCCTCTCTTAAGCCCCAGTCACACGTTCTCAGGAGATTTATCCCCAATGCCTTCATCGCGCCTTCCAAAATCTGCCCACCTGCGACGATGATCTCAGCGCGTTGCGAACTGCATCCGGCGACATCACGTCTTTCTGCAAGTGTCATCTTCCCAAGCTTGGCGTTGAGCGCTGACAATTGGCTCAATGGGATTTCTGCGTGAACGGGTTGCGCCTCCAACTCACTTGTTTCGATGTCGCGAAACTTGCGGGATCTAATAGCTCGTCCAATTGCGAGGATCGTCCCCGAAGTGCCTGTAGCCCGGTACCACCTTGTTCCACGGAGAACACGCGCTGGTCGTTCGAATGCTGCTCGAATATGATCTCGCAAGTTATTTAGATCTTTTACTTTGGGTGGATTCGAAGCGAGATATCGCTGCGTTAACTCTACGGCGCCCAGCCTGACTGAAAAAAGAGACTGCGGGGATCCGTCGCGAAAAACTGAGATCTCGGTCGAGCCTCCACCAATATCGACATTGATGCTCGTAGCGCCATTGACCCCACATCCCCTTGAAGCAGCTAGACCGATGAGACGAGCTTCTTCAATTCCAGAAAGAACCTCTACACGAATCCCCGTTTGCTGTTCTACTTGTTTGACGAAGGTTGCAGTGTTCCTAACCTCACGCACCGACGCAGTTGCGACAGCGACGATCGTCTCCGCACCGCGTCCATCTGCAATGCTCTTGAAGTTTTTTAAGCAGGCTATCGCGCGATCTATAGTTGACCGGCCAAGATATCCTTTCGCAAGCGTCTGGTACGCCAGCCGCACGACATCTTTCTCGCGACAGAGCACTGCGAAGGAGTCGCTCGCTGTCGCGTCCACAACTACCAACTTGATCGAATTTGAGCCTATGTCGATCGCCGCTAACTTCACTGATTTCGAATCCTGGCTTTAATCGCTCGCGGTGGGTCCTTTTCCTTATGAAGCAACGCGACGGTCTGGAATGAATTCAGGTGAGGATTGGTCAACTGACTTTCGCTCATCCAGAAGCCTGCCTACGGCGCGCCGCAGATCCGCCGCAACACTGCGCACTGATCGCGAAGCATTAAGAGTATGAAAGTTATATTCGTTGCACATCCGATCAAAAACTCGCAGCATTCTCTTCTGATATTCGATGAAACTATCATGCAAGTCTTCACCGAGCGTGATATCCATCCCCGACTCCCAGTAATCGAAGCCGCGTCCCGAACCCAACAAACGTTGAATCAACTGTTGTGGCGAATCGATTCTTAGATAAAACACCGCATCAGGAACTAACGCCATGCTGTAAATTGACCTTATCCATGCTGAATCAATTCCTCTAACTTCGGCGCGCGCTATCGCCGAGTAGATGTAACGATCGGTGAGGACAACGAAGCCCGCTCTGAGTGCCGGCAACATTTCATTTTCCAGGCGGTCGATGAAGTCAGTTGCATAGAACAACTGCATCGTAAGCCGTCCTAACGTGTGACCCCTTTTTGCTTCCTTGATTCCCCTTCCTGCCAGGACAGAGCGTGTCATTCCGGTGTCCAGAACCGCATGACCTCGCGACTCGAGCCACGAACGCAGCAACGCTGTGTGCGTAGACCGACCGACACCGTCCGCGCCTTCGATTACGATTAATTTGCCCTTGAAGTCTTCATCTACGACTCCGGGCAGTGGTGTGCCGTAGAAACGAGTGGAGTTTATGCTAAGCAGTCCGCCTTTTCTTCACGTACTGAGAGATAAGCGAGCGCATTTCGCGTTGTTGCTGCTCGATGGAACGCGTCGCATCAATGACCGTAAGACCGAACTCATCCACCATGCGATCGTATTCTTCGAGTATCCTTCCCTGGAAAGCTTTGAAGCTCTCTTCAGGGTCATCAGACCAGCCCATGTCGAGTCCGGCTTCGTAATATTTCAGGCGTGGTCTGCCTAGAATTATTCGGTCAACAGCTACGTCGAGGGGTGCCCTGAAGAAAAAGGCCAAGGTCGGTTTAACGGCAAATGAGTAGACCTTTCTAACCCAATCGCGATCGCAGCCGCGCGCGACATCCCGTGCAAATGCAGTATAAATATAGCGATCAGCAAGAACTATTGCGCCTGCTTTGAGCGGCGGAATGATATCTCGCTCGGTGCGATCGGCAAAGTCGGTCGCATGCAGCAATGAGAATGTGGCTGGTGTGAACAAATGCCGCTTCTTTGCCCGTTTGTTTGTGTCCTTTACCAGGACTGATGAGTTCCATTCAGAGAAGACGACAGGATAATCTTCCGTTTTTAACCACTGATACAGGAGTGACAGTTGCGTGGACTTGCCGCTGCCATCCGTGCCTTCGACGACAAACAATTTGCCAGGAAAGCTGTGATTTCCATATGTAATCATCGCGCACACTTTAGGTAAAGGCTGTTACACGAATGTAAACTGAGGCGTACAAAATGAGAACATTATTTATTTTGCGTCATGCAAAGTCGAGCTGGAAGAACAAAGACCTCGCGGACTTTGAGCGCCCTTTGAATTCTCGAGGCCGAAAGGCTGCGGAAAGTATGGGCGCGTTTCTTAGACAAGAGAAGATTATCCCTGATTTAATCTTAAGTTCATGCGCAGTTAGGGCGCGAGAGACGATTGATATACTACTACGATCAGCTAAAGCTAAGGCAGATCTACGGTTTGACGAGCGGATCTATGAAGCGTCCGCAGCCCGGCTGCTCGAGGTAGTTACTGAAATAGATAAGGGCGCCGAATCCGTATTGATCGTCGGCCACAATCCAGGTTTGGAAGAGCTTGTTACGTTATTGACGGGGCAGGCTGAAACCATGGCAACGGCAGCGTTAGCCAAAATATCATTCAAAAGCTCCAATTGGACCAATACAGGTACTAAACCCGGGACATTGGAGTGGCTTGTTAGACCGAAGCAGTTGGAGAGAACATGATCGCCAATCAAGAGGCGTCGTAAGCACGTTTCGCAGTTACACTGACGAACTCGTCGGTTTCAATAATATATGCGGTGAGGTTATATCCATACACGCAGCCTGTATCCAGGCCAATCGCTTTTGGACCGCGTCGCGGCTCCGGCGCCGGCCAGTGCCCAAAGAGAATGATTTTTTCGCCTTGATACATGTGGTACCAGGGCGTTCCTTCTTCACTCTCGCGATCTGGGCCCAACGTGCGGATACGAGTCAGGTCACCTGTTGTCTGGGAATAGAGTTCAACGTTCGGTCTGATACCGGCATGGATCACAAGGTGAGATTCAAGATCAATCATGAACGGCAAGGTGTTTAGATATCCAAGATAAAGATCCTTCTCATCCTTGAGTTCTTTGTGAGTCTCCTTTTGTGCTGACTTTAAGTCGATGTCTTCGCCATTCCATTTTCGACGTAAAGTAAGATCATGGTTTCCCATTACCGTGGAAAACCTTTCATCAGACATAAATAGGTTAAGGACGTCGCGGCTCTTCGGTCCCTTGGTGATGAGATCGCCGACCGACACGACGCGGTCAGTCTTCTCAAGGCCAACCTTATCCAATAGTTCCTGAAGTTCGTCAAAACAACCATGAATGTCTCCAACTACTATCGTCCGCGATGGCATCCAGTCCTCCGAGTTTAATGTGGCGTTCAGATCGATTTTATAGATCAAGAAGCGAAGAAAAGCGAGACCGCCGTTAAATCTTAACTATTGATTACAAAAGAAATGGCGTTGGCCAGAAGGGAAGGAGGTAGTTTTTCGATGAAATTCGCAAGGTATGTCTTCTTAATTGCCGGCATCTACGGTTTGCTTGTGCTTTTCCCAATGTACTTCCTCGAAGAGAGAAATGGTCATGACATGCCTCCTCCGATCACGCACCCTGAGTACTACTATGGTTTCATAGGTGTGGCGCTCGCCTGGCAAATCGTATTCTTACTCATCGCCAAAGATCCGAGACGATATCGTCTGATAATCATTCCGGCGATTTTGGAGAAGGCTAGTTTTGCGATTCCTGTAATCCTTCTGTTTGTCAAAAACCGCATTCCGTTCTTAGTGCTGGTAGTGGCCATTCCGGATTTGGTCCTCGGTATTTTGTTTGTGATAGCGCTCGTGAAGACGTCGGAAAGGCTGCAAAAGGCCGGAGTAGTAACAGGTCCGAACTGATGATTTGGTTTTTTACATCTTTGTCCTGCCGAATCTGAGGAGAATACGAATAATGAAGTACATGTTGTTGATTCACCACGATGAGTCAACATTTGCCAAACTACCTGAGCAAGAACGGCAGAGTTTGCTTAGTGAGTCGGTTCAGCTCGCGAACCAGCTACACGCGAAAGGCAAGTACCTCGGCGCTGCTCCACTCCATCCATCCGCTGAGACCAACTGCGTTCAGGTTCGTAACGGTAAATGTGTTGTGACCGATGGTCCATTTGCTGAGACTCGCGAGCAAATCGGAGGTTACTTTCTCGTAGACGTAAAAGATCTGAGCGAGGCAATTGACATCGCCGGCCGAATTCCCGGGGCGCGAATAGGAACGGTAGAGGTCCGTCCGGTTACGGAAGTTGATGGACTTCCAACTCCGGCGAAAGGATAGAGCTCAAAAATCGTTTACTGCGTTAAGAACCGGCTTGATGTCAATTACATGTGTGCCATCGATAGCTTCTATTGGCCCGACGCGCAGTCTGCGCCGTGCGATACTCAGCACCCTTACTCGATGCAAGCCCACCGGGTTTGGACGGTCAGGTGAACGCGTAGCAAAGACCCCAGTTAACGGAGCTTTAGGGTCTGAGCGTGGGTGAACCTTCAGCACGTCGCGTCGCGCTCGATGGAGCCATGTGAGAACGATGATCTCATCGCCAACCGCCAAGCCATCGAGACCCTGCGCCGCAAACTGACTCACTTCAAGCCATGCGTCGGGAGCGCCCTCAAAACCTTGTTTCGGAGATTCGGCGCGCGTTTTGAGGACGGATCTAATGACACCAATCGAGCGGACCTTCGCACTTCGGGATTCCTCCACAGCTTGTCTCTTTCGCCCTACGTCTTTTTTCTGGACCATCAAAGTTCTCCCGTGCTTTTTAGCCGCGTCTTCGCCTTAACTATTGGTACCCCTCGAGCTTGACCTCGTTGGTATTCGTCATTCGTGATGACGCGTGAAAGCCCGGAGACGTGACTGCAGAGTTTCAGCGTCGCAGTAACTTTCTGTCAATAAAAATGCAACCAAATAGTTGCCATTGTCC
>JBKPCC010000082.1:0-34801 GCA_046727215.1 Acidobacteriota bacterium | reverse complement strand
TCGGGAGTATCGGAGAGAGCACCGTGGGAAGGTACAAGCTTCATTGAGACTTCTTTCGGCTATGACATATCTTGTGAGCATTTTGCGCAACGTTTAGCCATTTTAGAAAACAGATCGTCGTTGTCTCTGAATGGTGAGCATCGCTAATATCAGATCTTGTAGCCCTTTGGCCCTTTGCCCCTTTGACGCTTTGACGCTTTGCTTACCTGCTACACAGCTGTATACCTCGTTAACGCTCGTGCTGGCTCACTCCACGCCAAAAAGTCGGTGGAAATAGAATTCTGTATACCCGGTATCCAACAACATCGGCCGGCGAGAGTGTAACGTGTAACGACCGTAAGAGCCGGTAAGCCATTCATTCTACGGCACTTATGTCGATGCCCGGCCGCGCGCGCAACGATGGCACGGCTCTTGAAGAGAACCACTGTGAATTTCAAGCAGTTTAGTGTCGATCCGACGATCTACTAAACAGACAGCGGTTAATAACCCCCGGGAGCCAACCATGATTAACCTTTTGTCCGCTGCTACCTCAACACCTCAACACTCATTCGCGACCACTGAGCTCGTTGGCTCCCTCATGCATAAACTCTCCCCCGAGCTCATAAACACAATCAACTCTCTCGGTGTTGATAAGCGTTACTCAACTCTTGAGAACTATCCTGAGTTCCTCGCCGGAGAAACACCACACCCCACGAGTTCAACTACCAGGCTTGGCGTTGAAGCAACCAGGAAATGCATTCAACAGTGGCATGGTGACCCCTCGCGCATCGGTCTATTAATCGCCGCCACCAATACACCTGATCAGATGTTGCCTTGTCTCGCCTCTGAAGTGATGGCGCAAACCCACGGCCTGCTTTCTCGATCCATGCGGACCGTCAGCATGCAGGCCCAGGGTTGCTCAGTACTATTGAAGTCGATTGAAGTTGCGCAGTGGTTCCTTGCCGCCAACCCAGGCCAATTGGCTATCGTCTTGATGGCTGAAGCACATACTCCCTACGTAGCACCATTGCTGCGTGACGACTATCACGGGTATCGGGAAATCATACGACTGAGGAAGGAGCAGAGAATTAATGAAGCCCAGTTTGAGCAGAAAAGGTTGGATACCACCTTCGTGATCCAGTCGATGCTCTTTGGGGATGGGGCTGCAGCATTACTTGTCGGCAATGAAGATGGAAAGCCCGCGTTTGGACCAATCTCCCACTTGACCAACGACGAACCGGAAGATGTCAACCTTCTCACAATGACCAGTAACAGTCCGCATCCGTTTTTGCAGGGGCGGCCTCAATATTTCATGCAAGCCAGCGTTCCAAATCGTGGCGCCCACTACGCCGTCACCACCGTACGGAACGTTCTTCGACATCCACAGTCACCAGTTACGGATCTGGCACAAGTTGATGATTGTCTGATTCACACCGGCAGCAAGAAGATACTCGATGGGGTGTGTTCCCAATTGTCGCTGAAACCTGATTCCTCAAAGGTTCATGGCTCATACGATGTTTTGAAAAATTTCGGAAACCTGTCGTGTGCCTCTACTGGATTTATGCTCGCAAAAAAGGAGGGTTCCTGGCGGGGGCCAACAATGATCGTAGGGTTTGGCGTTGGCTTCGCCGCAAGCGCGGGAATTATGAGTTACAACTGAAGCCGGCTCAGGCACTCGCATTGTCGAGAATTTTACCGTCAGCAATCACTTGAGTGATTGTCTGCGTTACCTGAGCAAAATCGAACGGTTTACCAATTACAGCATTAACCAGATCCTCCTCGCCCGAAGGCGGTGAGGTTCCTGGTCCATAGCCTGTTAACAGAATAATTTTCAGCTTAGGTCTCTGCTTCCGGATCGCGCGAGCCGTCTCCCAACCATCCATTTCCGGCATCGCTAAATCGGTAAACACAAGATCAAAGTGCTGCGTCGCGATCTGCGACAATGCTTCCTGCCCGCTTTCAGCCACAACAACTCCGTGGTTCATCGTCTGGAGCATGTCTGCAAGCGTTTCTCTAACAGAGGGCTCGTCGTCAACAATGAGGATGGACAACGTTGAGGCTGCCCGCATCTTCACTGCACCGTCACTCAAGGCTGAGTCGGCACGCGCAGCAGGCAGATCAATCGTGAACACGGTTCCTTTACCCGCTTCCGAAGTGACGCAGATTGCGCCTCCGTGTCGTTCAATGATGCTGTAACTGACAGACAGGCCAAGCCCAGTGCCATGCGCACCTTTGGTTGAAAAGAATGGTTCAAAGATTTTCTGCCGCACGTCTTCCGGCATTCCGGCTCCGGTATCGGCAAACTGCAGTTTTAAACGATTATCCTCGCGGATGCAGCTGAGAGCTAATCTTCCGCCGCGCGGCATCGCGTCAACAGCATTCACAATTAAGTTAACGAACACCTCACGGAGTTCCGACGCACTACCTTGCGTGTACAAGCCAGTATCCGCGTCGAGTGTTACTTTGTATTCGAGTCCTCTCAGCTGCGCTTCATTTTCCCAACGTGTACGAGTGATCTCTATAGCATCATTGAGTAGCCCGCGAACGTCGAGTAATTCCATCTCTTTAACTACAGACTTGCGTGCAAAGGTCTGAATTCGACGCACCGTTGCCGCGGCATCCTCGGCGGCCGTTTGGATAATTTCGATATTTCTCAGAAGCGCGTCGTCCCTTGTTTGGCGACGCAGTAGTTGAGCGCGGCCGAGAATGGCCGCGAGTGAATTGTTGAAATCGTGTGCAACTCCCGAGGCCAGTTGTCCGAGCGCCCGAAGCTTGTCAGCTCGTGCCGCACGTTCTCTCTCTTCTTTCTGTTCAGTTATATCTCGCGCAATGCCTAGTACACCGGTGTTTTTTCCATCAACGACGAGCGGCGAGTTGTCGACTCGCGCATAACGCAGCCGGCCATCAGTTGCGAAGTAGCGCATTTCATAAGTCTGCGCTTCGCCCTTCAACGCTGCACCAAGTTTGTCGCGCACGAGTTGCCGATCGGCTTCATAAACCATGTCGAGCACGTGTCGGCCAATAAAGTCTTCACGCCTAAAGCCGAGACCTGCAACCGTCGCTGTGTTCACCCATTTGAATCGCCCTTGAGAATCAACAGCATAAATCGATTCACGGGCGCTCTCTAAAATATTCGCCAACAGCGATTGATGCTCACGCACGACTGCTTGAGCATTGCGCAATTCGGAAAGATCACGCGCCGTGCACACTACAGCGTCGGGCTTGTTTGTGCTGTCGAGAATCGGTTCGATAGTGACGAGTAGAGGGCGATGTAGCCTCTCGGGAGAGATCTCGATTGTCATTCCGCGCGCTTGTTCTATCGCGCGCTCGACGGCACACGGTTCGCCTTGTGAGCTGGCCCGCAAGACCTCGCAGCATCGTCGACCCAGCAGATTTTTTGGATGTTCCTCTTCAAGCGCGGCGCCGGCGCGATTCACGCGCTTCAGCAGTCGGTTGCGATCGAAAATGAAAATGCCGTCGGACATCGCGTCGAAAGTCGTTTCCCACTCCTGCTTTCCACGTGCCACCATTTCAAACAGCTCTGCCTGGGCCATACCGATGCTCAATCGCTCCGCGACAGCTTCCACCAGGACTAATTCATCCTCGGACCATCGCCGGACACGCTCGGTCTGTTGGATGCACAAGACGCCCCGGAACAGGCCTTTGACGATCAGCGGATAGTCAATCTGCGAACGAAGCGTCACGTTCCGAGAGTACTCACGAACGTAGGCGCTGAATTCAGGCGGACCGTCGTAGTAAACCAAGCCGTCATCAATGATGATCGGCTTCTGGGTTTGTAATAGGTATTGGCCCACCGGATCCTCATAGCTGACAGTGTGGCCGCTAAGGCTCGGGGTTCCCGGCGCTACGTACTCGTGTTCCACCGGCGAAATCGGGTCTTCGGGATTGTATAGGTGCAGCAGCACTCGAGATGCAGACAGGGCGCGGCCGAGCTCCCTCGTTGCTGTGCTCAGAACTTCCGAGAGGCTCAGCGAAGCCCGAATGGTCATCGTCAAACGATTAACGAGGGACTCACGCGTCGACGTCATCTCGGCTTTTTGGTAAAGCTCAGCCTGGCGGATTGCAATTCCAGTCTGATCCGCAACAGCCTTTGCAAGATCGATATCTGCGTCCGACCAATGGCGCAATTCCCGCGTCGTCGATAGCGCGAAAGCGGCAGGGACATCGTCGCCCACTTGAATAGCTACGTACATTATTGAGCGAACGTCGGCCTTAGCGAGTATGCGTTCATAAGTATCGGCAAGCTGTGGATCGTGGGCTGCGTCATCAAATGCCAGCACGCCTTTTTCGTCGAGCGCGGCGATGAGCGCGGTGAGATCCGCCAGAGCGAAATCTCCTCCTGCCGGAGTTACTCCTTCTGCGTGATACTCAGCAACGTTCGTGGCGCACTTAGTACGTTCATTCTTCATGAACAGTGAACATCGATCCACGTTTAGATATGAGCCTAATTCTCGCACCGCCGTTTGGAAGATTTCCGCGCTCTCAAGTGAGCAGCGAATGGCTTGTGAGATGCGATGGCTCATCTCTTCGCGCTGCGCCTGTTGCGCAAGCGCCTCTTCCGCCCGGCGCCGTTCAGTAATGTCTACGCCTACACCCGCGACAAACCTTTGTCCTGAAGCGTCCGTTGTTGGGAACTTGAATACGAGCCAGTGATGAGGTGTGCCATCCTGAGTCGGTACGGTCTCAATGATCTCCTGTGGTTCACCGGTGGCCAGCACTTTAAGATCGTGTTCATGTGTGGCACGCGCGGTTTCTTTCGGGAGCCAATCAAAACTCGTGCGACCTTCCAGGGACGTTAAAGTCTGGCCAAAAAATTTTTCAAACGGTCTGTTCACGTACACGTATCGCCCTTGTTCATCCTTCATAAACGCGACCGCAGGACTGTTGTCCATAAAGCTGTGAAAGAAGGCCCGCGTCTCGCGCAATTCTTCCTCAGAACGTTTACGCTCAGTCAGATCACGCCCAATGCCCTGAACGCCAACAGGATATCTGTCACGAAAGATGATCTGTGTACTGACCTCGAGCCGAATCCTGCGACCGGCCTTGGATACGATCTCCAACTCGTACACAGTCGGAGCATTGCCGGCTGCTTTCTGAGCAGTCATTCGCCGTGCCAAATTAAGGTATTCGGGAGCAATCACATCGGCGACATTCATGTTGCAGGCTTCCTCACGCGAGTAGCCTGTAATTCGCTCGCCGCTCCTGTTCAAAGACGTGAAGTTGCCTGCAAGGTCATGCGTGTAAATGATGTCAGTCGCGTTCTCAAACAGTTCGCGATAGCGCTCTCCACTTTCCTTCAGGGCGTTTTCGGCCAGCCGCCGGTCAGTGATGTCGCGAACCACTCCGCGAACGCCATCCGGCTTCCCTGAACGATCACGTTCGACGTTGATGACACCTTCGAGATACCGTGCTCGTCCCTCACTGTCCCGAAGACAATAGATTGAACGCAGCGGAACACCCGGCTCTGCATTCTTCGTGTCGGCTATATCACGCGCAGCATAGTCCGGGTCCATCAACTCACTCAGGTGTGTGCCGACAAGTTCCGCTGCCGATCTGCCGAAGAACCGCGCGCCGGCGGCGTTGATGCTGGTAAGGAACCCATCCATGTCGCGGGAGTAGATTATGTCAGCGGCGCGCTCCACAATGTCGTGATAGTGTTTTTCAACTCGGTGCCGCTCAACCAACCGCGCTACCTTCACAAGAAGCTCTTCATGTCGAAACGGCAGGTCGAGATAGTCATCTGCTCCTGCTGTTAGCCCTTCAAGTGAGTCGTCGTCGCTATTTCTAATCCCACTTACAAGTAAGACGGGAATCGTAGAGGTGTGCGGGTCCTGCTTCAGGTTGCGGCATAACTTAAATCCATCAACGATCGGCATAACGACGTCGCTGATTACGAGGTCAGGTTCGAAGGACAGGACCAGCGATTGGGCCACAGCACCATTAGGAGCGGAGCCTAGTTCGTAGCCCTCGTCCTCGAGCAGCTCAACAAGCAGATCTCGAACGTGCTCATTGTCATCGACAATCAGCACGCGACCTCGATCTGAGGCTTTTCTGTTCATACAAATCCGCTTATTTCGGGTGAGAAGGCAGGTATCGTAGAAGTGGGTCTTCTGACGGCAGACGTCAGCTCTGGAATTCCATTGCCGCCCCAACGCTGTTAGAACCGCCTAAGCCACCATGCGGCTCAACCGCGAGCCGGAGTATAACAAACTTGGCTAATGTTTGTCACACGTTTGGTATCTATGATTTACGGGCGGTGGAGGGGCTAAAAACGCGCAAATATCAGCAGGAGTGGGCTACGTTCGGCGGCGAGAGGGCGTGCCTGCGCTCTTGGAGAAGTAGCCGGGCCGGTAGTTCAATTTGAGGTTCTGTTTGCGCAACTCGGGATTGACGATCTCAATCTCAATGCGTCGATATGAGCCGTCCCGTGCCTTGTTAGAGGGCGAGTAGGCCACCAGGTATTGTTCACGCAAATCTCGCTGGATTTGTGTGAAGGCCTCGCGAAGTTCGCGCTCGTTTCGAGGAAAGTAGGCCCGGCCGCCAGTTTGCTCGCTGATTTTTCTGAGAGCGCCTTCGTCCACTCCGCCGCGATACATGTCGCCAATTCCAATCGCGTAGATAAATGCGTCTGCTTTTTGCGCTCGCATGATCGCATCGTGCATCTTCACCTGGCTAATCGTGTCTTCTCCGTCGGTCAGCAGGATTATTGCACGCCGGGTATTCTCGGCAGATTCGGATAGCAACTCGTTGGATGTGGCCCATACTGCGTCCCAGATTGCTGTGGAACCCGCCAGCATCTGATTCGTGCCAGATATCGGTGGGGTACTACCAACAACTACGCCTCCGCCGATGTATCCGGCTGGTGGTACGAATTCGACCCGATCAATCGCTCGACGTACTCGCTCGAGGCTCCCGGTAAATCCCTGCTCAAGCGTGACTTCACCGGTAAAAGAAACCACGGCGGCTTCGTCTCGATTCGGTCTTATAACATCCTCGATAAACGAACGCGCGGCTGCTTTCTCGTCCGGCAAAGTACGTTCTTCCGAGCCGCTCGTATCGATCAGGATTGCAACGGACAAAGGCAGATCGATGTTCTGTTGGAAAGTGAATATTTCCTGGGGCTGGCCATCCTCGAGGATACGAATATCTTCACGCTTGACCGTATTCACAAATCGTTTGCTCTTATCTGCCGCCGTGAAGAAAATATTCGTAAGGTTGGTTTCAACGCGTACGACTTCATCGGATTCCTGAGGCACTTCTTCTCGCGGCGGCGTTGGTGAAGGTTGAGCTTCTGGCGGTCGAGATTTGTCCTGGGAGATCGCACCACCACTCCGCATCTCATCTGAACTGCGGAACCGAAGGGCCGGACCAAATAGAAGAGCCGGCAATAGGAGTAATGCTGCAGTTGTACGGACAAACATTTTACTTCCCCGATTTAACTAGGGCCTGACATTATCAGCGACAGCCTTATAACCACGTTTGGTTCTTACTTTCAAGTCACCTCTCCCGTCGGAAAGTTTGACCTCGATCTTGCGGAAACTTCCGTCGTATCGATCGTTGCTGGGTTTATAGGTCACGAGATATTGCGCGCGAAGCTCTTTCGAGATTTTCGAAAAAGACCGTTCGAGCGAAAGCATGTCGCCAGAAAAGAATGCTATTCCGCCAGTCTCTTCTGCTAATGTCTCCAGCTCGCGATCCTTTTTGTCCTTGACCGTACCTCCCTCGACACCTGGCACTGTAGAAAGGAATCCAGCCTTTGTCGAAATTGCAAAAATCGTGGTCTCAGTGCGTTGAGCAATGTCGATGGCATCGCGAAGATCAGCACGACTGTATGTATCTTCGCCGTCGGTAACCACCACAAGGACGCGACGGCCCGCTGCGGATCTCATCTTCTCGTCACAGAATTGCCAGATCGCATCAAAGAGAGCTGTTTGGGTACCGGTACCCTTGACGCCAAATACTGCCTTGTCCAACAGGTCCAACTTATCAGTGAAATCCTGACGCAACTTTATTTCGTTATCAAATGTCGCAAACAACACGCGATCACGTCGAGGCCGAACCACTGTTTGAATAAAGTTCATAGCAGACTCCTGCTCGAACTTCAGCTTGCCGGCCGTCGAGGGCGAGGTATCCATCAGCACCGCAACGTATAACGGAAAGGACTGTCCAATGTCGTCAGAAAACGTTTCAACCTGCTGAGGGACTTTATCTTCCAAAACTAAAAAATCATTCTTGGTGAGGCCCGGCACAAATTGGCCCTTTTTATCAACTACTGTGATTGGCAGCCTAACGCGGCGAATGAAAACTGTTTCGGATTGTTGGGGCCCTTCGTTACCCGGTGGAGTTGGTTGTGGTTTCGGCTGTTGGCCCTGGATTATTGCCGAAAAACCGATGGCAAGGCACAGTCCAAACCCAATCTGAAACAGCGAACGTAATTTGCGTGCAGTCATGATGTACAGAAACTTTTGTACAACCGATGGTTACCGGATCAACACCGGCGTTTCGATGCCTTTAAAACTGAGCCTCGTTGCCTCTCTGACCGGTCGGTTATCTTACGAAACCCTTGGTTGACTGACAAATACAAGATTTTCGTTGTCCCAGGCCGTTGGCGTGCTGATAGCGGCACCTATTCAAGGAACGTCAGAATGTGGGAAAGCTCATCAGGAATCGGCGCGGAAAAACGCATCGGCGTTTGGGTGGTTGGATGGACAAACCCCAGGTGCTCTGCATGCAGGAACGGACGACCAACTTTGTGTATCTGTTTCCGAAGCAGCGAATCTTGAATGCTATTGTCCCGACCCTCACCGTACAGATCGTCCCCCACTACGGGATGCTTCAACCAGGTGAGATGGACTCGAATTTGATGAGTTCTTCCCGTCTTGAGTTCAACATCCAGCAGTGTAAAGCGCTGATATCTCTTTCGTACTCGGTACAACGACAAGGCGGCGCGTCCACTGCGATTCACAGCCATGCGGAGCCGATTGCGTTGATCTCGTGCGATCGGCTGCTCGATACGACCTGATTCTGCCTCTACGTGGCCGTGCACGAGCGTAACGTAGGATTTGTACACGGTGCGCCGGCGAAACTGCTCCGCGAGGTGTTCGTGTGCGGCTTCGGTCTTTGCGACTACAAGCAGTCCGGAAGTTCCCTTGTCGAGCCTATGAACGATTCCGGGCCGAAATTCATCTGCAAGCGATGGTAGATTCGCGAAATGGTACGCAAGAGCGTTTGCCAGTGTTCCTGAGATGACACCAGCGCCCGGATGGACAATCAGACCAGCTGGTTTGTTTACGACAATCAACGTCTCATCTTCAAAGATGATTTCAAGCGAAATGTTCTCCGGAGTGAATTGCGCTGTGGGCAAAGGAACAAGATCGATTTCGACTCGATCTTCGGTGCGTAGCTTGTATGAGGATTTAACCGTTTGCCCATTTACGAGAACTTCCTCATCCTCAATTAGCCGCTGCAGGCGGGCTCGACTCCAATCAGCTATTTGAGAAGCCAAAAATGCATCCAGCCTTCTGCCTGCGTCCCGCTGATTAACATTGAGAGTTATTGTGTCACTCTCTTCCGGATGATGAATTACCGTCATGGACTCCTTTAATCACGGATCAGAAACTAGCAGCAGATTAACGCGTCGGACAAACAATTTCACGCGAAGACGCAAAGAAGCAAAGACGCTAAGGCAAACCCTAACATCTTTGCGACTTTGCCCCTCTGCGTCTTTGCGTGAAACCCTAATGTCAGTGTTGTGCGAAGAAATGTTGAGCTCGGTCTTGATCTGCTTCCTCCACGTTAATCTGCGGCTCAGTTTGTCCTTATCACCCGTTTTTGTGCTCGAAATCCTTCATGAACGACACCAGTGCTTCCACTCCCGCGCTCGGGAATGCGTTGTAGATCGAAGCACGTATTCCACCGACAGATCGGTGTCCTTTCAAGCCGTCCAATCCTTTAGCGGTCGCGTCGGACGCGAACTTCTTTTCTAGTTCTTCTGACGGCAAACGGAAGGTAACGTTCATTGTCGAGCGACTATCAGCATCCGCATGACCGCGGTAGAAGTCGCTGGCGTCAATCGCGTCGTAAAGCAGCTTTGCCTTCGCTTCATTCTCACGCGCCATCCCCTTAAGGCCGCCTTTTGCGTTTATCCAATCGCAAACGAGGCTGATGATATAAATGCCCCACGTGTTCGGTGTGTTATACAAGGACTTATTCTCGACATGGGTTCGATAGTCGAGCATTGTGTGTAGCCCATCAGGAATTCGTTTGAGCAGATCATCTCGAATAATCACGACTGTAACGCCGCTTGGTCCCATATTCTTTTGTGCGCCGGCATAGATGAGGCCATATTTGTTTGTGGCAATTGGGCGCGACAAGATGTCTGATGACGCATCTGCAACAAGCGGCACATTCCCAACTTCAGGTTCACGTTTCCATTGAACACCCTCAATAGTTTCGTTCGTGGTGATATGCACATAACCCGCATTTGCATCGAGGCGAATTTCGTCCGCGTCTGGAATCCGTGTGAACCCACCGTCAGCGAGATTGGCTGCGACGTTGACGGCTCCGCAACGCTTCGCCTCTTTGACAGCCTTCTTTCCCCAGCTGCCCGTCACAATATAGTCAGCGCTGCCGCCCTGACGTAAAAGATTCATTGGGACCATCGAAAATTGCAGACTCGCCCCACCTTGCAAAAAGAGGATGTGATAGTCAGATGGGACGCCAAGCAAATCCTTTATACCGCCCTCAGCATTGCCGATGATCTGGTCGAAAATCTTTGAGCGGTGACTAATTTCCATCACCGACATGCCAACACCCGGCAGACTTAGCATTTCGCGCTTTGCCTGCTCGAGCACTTCAACCGGCAATACTGCTGGTCCTGCGCTAAAGTTATAAATGCGCTCAGTCATTTCAATCTCCAGAAGTAAGAACTCCGATCGATATGAGTCATGTCACCTTGATTCTACTTTTGATCGCAACGCTCGTCCCGTAACTCTGGTGATAAGCGAACGGGGAACGAGTCGTTCAGCTTCAACGATAAGAAAATTCGTCCAACCCGATATAATCAGGCTCTTCTGGCGTGCAAGACCACGCAATGCGGCATCCACCACATCCTCGGCCGGTTGCGCAAGACGCATCGGTGGGTGGTCCATTTGCGACGCTGCAAAGAAGTTGGTTTCAGTTACACCGGGGCATAATGCCATTACATGAACTCCGTAGTCGCGATTCTCTTCGTGCAACGCCTCTGAAAAATTGAGGACGAACGCTTTTGTCGCAGCGTAAACCGCCATATAAGGCACGGCTTGAAATCCGGCGGTTGACGCTACATTGATAATCGCACCTTGTTTCCGAGCGCGCATTGGCTGGATAAAACGATGAGTTAATTCGACCAGTGATTTCACATTGAGATCGATCATATTTAACTGCCGTTCCAGATCGAGGTTTGCAAAATCACCCATGGCCCCAAAACCGGCGTTGTTGATAAGCAAGTCAATAATCAGACCTCGCTTTTCAGTTTCGGCAAATGCTTGAGCGGCCGCGTCTCGCTGCGATAAGTCCAACGCCAGGTATTGGGCGCGAACGCTGTTGGTACGACCGAGTTCGTTACACAACGCAATCAGTTTGTCTTCCGAGCGTGCAACAAGGAACACATTTCTCCCCAGAGCTGCTAGCTTACGAGCAAAAGCCTCGCCGATACCTGACGACGCGCCGGTGATGAGGGTGCTGTTCATTTGTTACTTAGCGGTATTAAGTCAAGCTCGATGATGTTCGGGTTTTCTGACCGTACCTTTTCGAGCAGGCCCGAAGACGGCGCATTGTCGAGATTGATGCGAGCAACCGCTGCCTCTGCACCTTCAAAGACTACGTTCTCCATCTCCTGCACGTTTATGAGTTCTGCCTTTATTGCTTCGAGCACGCCGGCCAATACACCCGGGCGATCCAAATGACGTATTACAAGCAGATGCGTCGCGGGTGTCCTTCGCGCGAGATTGACAACATTCGGGACTTTCCCTGTATCACGAAATTCGCGAATGATTCGGACAGTCTCTTCAGCGATCGCTTCTTGAGCCTGGTCAGTCGATGCTCCAATGTGATGAGTGCCGTAGAAATTTGGTTCTCTTCCGATCTCATCAACAAACTGTCCCGTGGCTGACGTAGGCTCGTTTGCGAACACATCCAATCCGGCCCGAATGTGCCGATTTTTCAAAGCCTGCTTAAGCGCCGCCTGGTCGACAACTTCGCCGCGTGCGGTGTTGATGAAATAGGCGCCTTCACGCATTGAGTTAAAGAAGTCAGCGCCGATTAACAATCGAGTTTCCGGATTCAAAGCAAGATGGATACTTACAACGTCGGAAACGCGCGCAACCTGTTGCGGCGATTCCGCGTATTCGATTTCGAGCGATTCTGCACGCTGCGGCGTCAAGCTTCGGCTCCACGCAACAACTGGCATCCCGAATCCGCGGGCGCGTGGGATCATTTCCTGGCCGATTTTCCCAAGACCTACCAGGCCAAGCGTTCGGCCGAACAAACCGCGGGCCTTAGAAAACTCCTTCTTGTTCCATTGTCCGGCGCGCAACGCAATAACGTTATCTGCTATGCGACGGTCGAGTGCGAGAATCAAAGCGAATGCCAGCTCGGCGACAGCAACGGAGTTTTTTCCCGGACAATTGGAAACGTAAATGCCACGTTTTGAAGCCGCCGAAACGTCGATGGTATTGTAGCCGGCGCCTGCTCGGACCACGAGCTTGACTGGACCAGCGTCGAGCATTGGCTCGGTCACCTTTGTGCCACGCACCACAAGCACATCGGGGCTCTGTGCACGAATACTAGCCACGAGGGCGTCATCCTTCAGATCGGGCTGGTACGAAATCTCGCATCCCAATGCTTTCAGTGCATCCTGGCCGGATTGTTCAAATTTGTCAGCAATGAGAACACGCATAGTTTGATATCGGTGTGTTAATAGGTCCAATTGGTCATACAGGTCCTATATTGTTTTTCTAGATGGTGTGGATCAGCAATCCATCCCTTAACTTAGGTTCGAACCATGTTGACTTGGGCGGCATGATTTTACCTGCGTCCGACACAAGCAGCAGTTCTTCAATCGTCGTAGGAAAAAGCGAAAACGCTACAGCTGCCTTTCCTTCGTTCACGAGTCGTTCCAGTTCGAGAGTGCCACGCAATCCGCCGACAAAATCAATTCGCTTATCAGTACGGACATCTTTGATCCCGAGAATTGGATCCAGCAACCGCTCCTGCAACACGCTGACATCCAGGGAAGCAACGGTGCCTACCGGTTGGGGCGCATCCGCCGCCAGCTTAAGCGAATACCAGGTACCGTCCAGATACATGCTCCAATTACCCCGATTCGCCGGTTGCGGGTCGCCATGTTCAGTGACCTCGAATTTCTCCTTTACACGATTCAAAAACTCGTCCTTTGTCATACCATTCAGGTCGCGCACGACTCTGTTGTAAGGCAGGATTCGCAACTGCTCGTCTGGAAAAATCACAGCAAGGAAAAAGTTGTACTCCTCATCTCCTGTATGGCCGTAGCTCTGTTGTTTCAGCTCAGCGCGCGCTCGGCTGGCGCTGGCGGCGCGATGGTGACCGTCTGCTATATACAACAGTGGAACACTACGAAACGCATTGACATAACGTACCGCGTCAGGCACATGCCAGATGGTATGCCGAATATCGTCCGTCGCCGTAAAGTCATACAACGCAGGCCCAACCATCGTCTCCATCACCATGGCATCAATTTCACGTCGCGCGCGATATGTAAGGAACACCGGGCCTGTCTGGGCCTTTAAAACCAGCATGTGACGAGTCCGATCGTCTTCTTTATCACGTCGCGTACGTTCGTGTTTCCTGATCAGATCGTTGTCGTATTCGTCAATTGAACAACACGCAGCCAATCCGATTTGCTCGTGCTCGCCCATAATTACTCGATACAGATATAAGCCGGGAACATCTTCTACCTGAAATGGGCAGCGCTGGATTAAATCCTCGAAATTGGACGCGGCTTTTCGATAGACGGTATCACTGTAGATGTCTGTGCCGTCTGGTAGGTCGATCTCAGGACGCGATACGTGTAAAAAGCTGAAGGGATTTCCCGCCGCCAACGCGCGGGCCTCCTCAGTATTTACAACATCGTACGGAACGCTCGCCACTTCGCTGGCGTGGTTCACTGGCGGCCGTAAGGCACGAAACGGACGAATGATTGCCACAGATTGCCTCCTTCGAGCAGGTAACCTATCCGCATCCCTCACGGTTATGATTGCCTGGCTTTACAGACGTTTTCTGAATGCTTGAAGGCGTGGAAGTAAGACTATCTGCTTAACGGCGATTTCCGCAAGTGCGCAGCTTTCCGATTGAATTAATCACTCGATGCGCCCCGGTGTAAAATCTCTCACATGAATGAAGCTCGATTCGCCACACTTTTAGAGCGTTTGAGATATATCGAGCTTACACTTGAACGCGAAATGCGTGCGCGGGGATTTGATCCTGCGCAGCTGGAAAACATAGCGTTACCGACGTCCCTGGCAAGATTGTCAGCTGAACGTGATGAAATCCAGCGCGAATTGAAGGAAGCTGAGGCTTCTTTTGAAACAATGTCCCAAAGAGAGGGGATACAAATGAACGAAGTGCAGAGGATTGAACAGCAATTGAAGCGCGCTTTCGAAGGCGGAGCCTGGCATGGTCCAGCAGTGCTCGAGGTAATCAAAGATGTGAATGCAGAACAAGCGGCCGCACGCCCGGTGCCGGGCGCGCACTCCATTTGGGAGCTTGTTCTACATATAAGCGCATGGGAAGGAGCTTGCCGCCGCCGACTGGACGGTGAGCGCGCTGAAGTACCAGATGTAACAGACTGGCCTGCAGTGAGTAGCGTGACGGACGAAGCCTGGCAAGCGGCAAAAGAAACGCTCGTGAACGGTAATCGCGAACTTAGAAAGAAAATCCTTTCAATAGAAGAGAGGACTCTTGATCAACCCATACTGCCCGGAATGTCTTCAGTTTATGAGACGGTCCACGGAGTCGTGCAGCATGATCTCTATCACGCTGGGCAAATCGCGTTATTGAAGCGAGCACTTGAAGGTTCCAAAACTTCAGTGTGAATGCGTCAAATCTATTGGAATCTAGAAGGAGAAAAGGAGCTGAGTATATGGCTGATTTAGCAAGCCGCGAATGTGTACCTTGCCGTGGTGGCGTGCCGCCACTCACAGGTGATGAAATTGGAAAGCTGCTGCCGCAACTTAAGGACTGGGAAGTTGTGAATGAGCATCACCTTAAGAAGACTTTAAGATTCTCCAACTTTCGCGAGTCACAAAACTTCATCAACCGCGTTGGCGACCTGGCCGAGGAGCAGGGCCACCATCCGGATATCTGTTTTGGCTGGGGTCGTGCTGAAATCACGATCTGGACTCACAAGATTGATGGACTAACAGAAAGCGATTTTATTCTGGCGGCAAAGATCGATCGGTTGTCGGACGCGTGAGCCTTGTTTTCGTGTTGCTTCGTGTGATTTCGTGGATTGGCTTTTCCCATAGAACAAAACCGATCCACGAAAATCACACGAAAGAACACGAACCGCGTCACCCCTACGTGGAGGGTTTTTGCTACAGAAACCTAAACATCTCCTCGATAAATCGCCTCGACCTCATCAACCATTCGCTGCAATGAGAATTGCTCACGCGCGCGATCCAACGCAAGTTGGCCCATTCTCGCGCGGAGTTTGCTGTCGCTGAGAAGCCGCGTAATGGATGCTGCTAGTGCCTCGTGGTCTCCAACTGGAACTAGCAGGCCAGTTTCTTGTTCCTCAACCACCTCTCGCGCACCTTCAGTGTCAGTCGCTACGATGGGCATACTGCAAGCCATCGCCTCAACCATTGCCAATCCGAATGCTTCTGATCTGGATGCAGACACAAATAGATCCAAAACGGAAAGAACTGAAGATACGTCGTCGACTGCACCCACAAATCTGAAATGGTTTTCCACGCCCAACTCGCGCGTAAGACGCGTCAACGCAACAACTGTTTCGCCGTCTCGTGAAACATCTGAACCCGCAATCACAAATCTCGCGTTCGGAAGGTTTTCGGCTACTGTTGCAGCCGCCTGAATGAAGACGTCATGCCCTTTCAATGGACTTAGCTGCCCAACCGTGCCGGCAACCAAAGCGTCACTGGGAAAACCATACTTCACAAATTGCTGTTGCCGTTGGATTGAATCACGAACTGTCGACAGGGCATCGACGTCGACTCCGTTTCGCACGACGCAGATCTTCGAAGCGGATAGCAGGTTCTGTTTGCGCAACTCCCTCGCCACGGCCTCTGACACAGCTATTACCCGCGACGCGCGGGAGAGAACGCGGCTGTGCAATCTATTCAGGCGAAACAATACGTGACGAGTGACGATCAATCTCGTGCCTGGATTGCGACGTGTTGCAAATGCAGCAAGAGAGTAATCACGAGCCATGTGCGCGTGCACTATTTCTATCTTGTGCCGCTTCACGAACGCTGCGAGCTGGTTCGCACTGCTGACATCGAGAGCATTTCGCAACGGCAGTGTCTGGATGTGCTCAGGACTCAACTCGGTTAGTCGGGGAACCAAAGGCGAACGGGGCCGAACGATCGCGAACACTTCATGTCGCCGGCGGGTGAGTTCGTTACTAAGATCGACGAGGTGACGCTCGCCGCCGCCGAATGCTTGCGCAGAGCTGATTTGGAGGATCTTCAATTGTACTGAACCGTACGGAAGCGAAACAGATACACACCTGTGTGTCCCGTTCCCGCCTAGCTCCAAAGGCTTCCGACAAAGCGTAACAGACAACCAGTGGGCGGAAGAAGTCGAGGCTCACGCGGCACGTTTGTTGCCGTTTATGTGACAAAGCGTTGGTATTGGTTTACCAACATCTTGTTGGGAAAGGCAGGGTCTTATGACGAAACCAAAACTGGTAACGGGTCTCTTTAAGAACAAGGTAGCAGCCGAGGCTGCAGTCGATGCCCTCATGAAGCGCGGCTACAGTCGTGACGATATCAGCGTGCTCATGTCGGACGCAACGCGAAACAAGGAGTTCGCATTGCAGACGAGAACGCATGCTGCCGACGGCGCCGGGATCGGTGGAGCTCTTGGGGGCGCGGTCGGTGCAGTGTTAGCGGCAATCGTTGCCGTGGGAAGTACGATCTTTCTTCCGGGAATAAATCTTGTTATTGCTGGTCCAATCGCCGCCGCACTTGCCGGCGCAGGAGCGGGTGCAGCCACTGGCGGACTCATTGGTGGCTTGATCGGCGCGGGCATTCCAGAGTATCGGGCTAAGGTCTATGATGCGGGACTCAGAAGTGGCGGCATCCTCCTTGGTGTCGAAGCACGCTCAGATGAAGAGGTTGAAAAGCTCGAAGAACTGTTGGAAGCGATCGGCGCTGAACACGTGCGAGCAGAATGATTACATTGCCGATTGCCGATTTGAAAAACATTTGATGAGTGGTGAAGGAACTTGTTGAGTGGATGTAAAAGAACGACACCAATCGGCAATTGGAAATCGGCAATCGGCAATACAAAGACGGGGCCTGCAACTAATCTAATATAGTTGCAGGCCGCTGAACTGTTAACGTTTACATCTTAACGAGCAATCTCATCTCCGATGTCTTTCACAGTCTCGCCTACTTTCCGACGAGCTTTGCCGACGCCTTCTTTGACGTGGCCCTTGGCGTGTTCAGCTTTTCCTTCATCGCGCAACTCTGGATCATCGAGCGCTCGACCCATAGTTTCCTTTACCTTACCTTTTGCCTTGTCTACTTTGCCTTCCATTTCATCTCGATTCGGTAAACCCATAAGTACCTCCTAAGCAGGTAAACATTCTCTTCAATGGTTCAATGGGCAACTCGCGTTCCATGTGAGAATGTCACGAAATAAGTGACTTTTCATGACACGTGTATGTTTCGAGAACTCAACGGGTACGCGATCTCCGAACGATTAAGTAAGAAGGAATTCTTCCGCGGTCGGCGTCATAAAAGGCAAAAAAATCGGGTGTGCTTTTAAGAGCACACCCGATTGAGCAGGGCAACTGCGAGCAACTGTGATTAGAACTCGAAGCGAACTGCAAACTGGAGCTGACGCTCGCGGAAGAGCGTTGCGCCAGCTTCGTTTGTGGTACCGAATGCGGGTACAAAAGTTAGGATCGCCTCCTGGTTTGCACCAGTGCCGGTTACTGACGCGTTGTAGATCGTCGTGTTGACGCCACTTACCTGAGTCCGGTTGAAGAGGTTGAATGCTTCACCCAACACCTCCAGGTTCATGCTTTCCTTAAGTTTGAACCGGCGAGAGATGCGCAGGTCTGTGTTGATAATGTCAGGCTGCGTATAGAAATTGCGCGGAACGAGGGCAAAGCGATTCGTGCCGTTTGAACCATTGATGCCACCGGCCTGGGCCCCACCAAAGAATGTGTTCGCATTGTTTGATACGAACGGGGTGTAGCGCGGACCAGAAAGCGCATTGAAGATTGGAGCAATTGTCCAGCCATCAAGTATCGCGTGAGCGGCGGCGTTACCACCATCTGCATAGAAATGGGTGTTGTAGACAACACTCGCCACAAACTTGTGCCGTCGATCAAAATTTGAAAGACCATTCTCACCCTGCTGATCGAAAGCATTGAACGGCAGATTGTTGGCCGTGAATGTGGTTGAGCTCTGCCCAGTGTCACTCGAACGAGAGAAGGTGTAACTGGTCTGGAATTGGAGTCCGTTAGTCAGCCGGCGATTAGCCTGAAGCACGAGAGCGTTGTATTTGGATACCACGTCACTCCGTATTTCAGTGATCGAGCCAAACGCCGGGTTGGGTCGCGTTCCTAGAAAGAATGGGAGCGTCCAGACTTGTCCGGCAAATGGTCCATCAACGATTCTGAACGAACGGGTCACGTTTGGCGGACGGAGATTCGTATCTACGAAGTTCGGCAGATACTTACCATAGCTGAACAGATACGAAGCAGATACCACGGTGTTGCGAGCAACTTCACGCTCTACCACAATGTCCATCTGATGGATTTGAGGTTGAGCAAAGTTACGAGCAAAGTACTGCACCGAGACGGCGCCGCCAGGAGCCGTCGTTAATATATTCGGGAAAACGGGAGCTGACGCAACGGTTCCGGCCAGCGACACTTGTGTTTGCCCATTAGCGTTACCGGTGTTCGTCAGCGCATTTAGAATCGTTGAGTTGATGATTCGGCCGTAATAGATCCCGTACCCGCCTCGAACACTCGTTTTGCCGTCGCCAGTAACGTCATAGGCGAATCCAACACGCGGCCCGAAGTTGTTTCTGTCATCGGGCATATTGTGCGTTTGCGGCAGAATTGGGATATCGAGAAAAGGTTTCGGCATTTTTTCGTATTCCCATCGCAAGCCAAGATTCAACGTCAACCTCGGGTTGAATCGCCAATCATCTTGAAAGAAGAGGGCAACGTCAGTGGTCCTGAACTCAAAACGAGTAGGTCCAAACCCCTGGTTATAATTACTGGTATAGCACTTTCCAGCTACGCGAGTAGGACCAGGGTTCGTCGCGCACTGTCGACCAGCCGTCCGGAGAGCACCACTCGTGGTCCAATTCGTGTAATCAACCAGGAAGTCGTTGATGTTGCCGTAGGTATAGGCGCCTGCTTCATTTCTCAGGTTATCCTGCAAATCCTTCACGCGGTTGACATCACCACCCCACTTTAGCGTGTGATTACCGACTGACAACGTGACTGTGTCGGCGAATTGAAGTCGCTTTTCATCCGGAAACGCAGGTCTCTCAAGAAATGTTGGCTTACCGAACTCGATGCCATTTGTCAGGAAGACATCGGGCGATCTGCCGTTGGCAGTCGTTGGTTCTCCGGGTAGCGGAGGCTGGCTGAATTCGAATTCATTGTCGCGAGACCACTGGAACCGAAATTCATTTACCAGGATCGGCGATAATGTAGACGCCAGTCTCAGGTTCCATGAATCGATATTAACGAAGTCGTCGCCGAAGCTGGCACGACCGCGGTTGTTTGTAGCTTGCGTTTGAATGCCTGCGGGCGAGGCCCAGCGCACGCGATTATACGTGCCGGTCAATGTATGATTTTGCGTAATGTGCCAGTCGATCTTCGGGAAGAAGATCTTCTGGTCACCACGGCGCGGTACCGGTCCAGTTAAACTCGTAAGGAAAGCCAACCCAGCATCAATCTGCGGATCGGTGAGACCACGTGCAATCAAAGTTGGTCGGGTCACTGTTGTCAGATAGTTGGCAGTAGAGAAAATTCCCAGGCCCGGGAAGTTGCGCTTCTGCTGATCGTAGTTGAAGAAGAAGAACGCTTTGTCCTTAACGATCGGGCCGCCAATGTTGCCACCGAATTGGTGACGAACGTCCTTCGGCTTAATGCCCACTCTCCCGATAGCGCCCGTAGTCGGGTCGAACGTGCTCAAAAATGCGAGCGGATTTCGAGCACCCCACTTGTTGTTACGTATATAGTAAAAAGCCTGTCCGTGAAACTCGTTCGTTCCACTCTTTGTGACGGTGTTAACGACACCGCCCGCCGCTCGACCGTACTCCGCGGAATAATTTGACGTGTTGACTTGAAACTCTCGGACCGCAGATTGACTGGTTGAATAACTGAGTCTTGTACGGCCACGCTCTTCAGCAAAGAACGCCTGGTTATTATCGCCACCGTCAACTGTGCTGTTGTTCAAGAGTCCTGAGACACCGCGGAAGCTAATCAAGCCGAAGTTTCCGTCGGGAACAGTGCCTGGAGCCAACAACGCGAAGTTTGACCAGCGTCGACCATTGATCGGCAGCTCGTTAATCGAGGTTTGATTGACGTTGGTTGTGAAGTCTTGCTGCGAAGTGTTGATAACGGGTGCCTCACTCGTGACTTCCACTGTGCCTGACACAGCGCCAATCGCAAGTGGTACGTCGAGAGATGTAACACGACCGACTTCGACTACCACGTTGTCCTGCGTGTAAGGAGTGAAACCCGAGGCATTGACCGTAACCTTATAGTTGCCTGGCTGCAGATTGACGACGCGGAAGCGTCCTTCTCCATCGGTTGTAGAGCTATCTTCTTTGTTGGTTTCCGTGTTCGTCACAGCGACGGCTGCTCCCGGCACGACTTCCTTATTGGGATTGCTCACTACGCCGCCGATGGCTCCTGAGGTTGTTGATTGGGCCATCGCCACACCGCTCAGCGTGATGGCGAAGAGAACTGCAAGAGTAAGCCTTACAATTTTCGACATACTGGGGAACTCCTTAGGCAATTTGTTGACGTTCAGGTGCGCCTACCCAGACGGGCGGCGCAGCCAACTAACTAAAGAATCGAGAGCAAATGGAAGCTCGGGAACTAAAAGGAAAAAGTGACAAGCGAAATCCGCACTGTAGACGTGTTCTTCTAACACGCCTACACGGATTTGCGCAAGTCTGTACTTGAAGAACTCTAATTAAATCTTCCTTAACCAACTCGGTGCCAGCCACCTAGTTCCGTGGCCAAATAACATAGCAGGTTTCCGCAAGACTTGTGCCGTTTGTCGCTAACAGCCGTGAGGTCTTATAAGCGCGATATATTTCAATAGTTAAGTTGTCTCCTGCGGGCTACAACTCGCCATTTCGATAACAAGAATTTGGATTTCAATTGGAAAATCCGGAGAAGGCTTACGCGCGCTCCACGATCATCGCGATGCCCTGGCCACCGCCGATGCATGCGGTCACCAAACCATAACGCTTGCGCCGGCGACCTAACTCATGAAGAAGGGTGAGCACTAAACGAGTTCCCGTCGCTCCAAGTGGATGTCCTAATGCAATCGCTCCTCCGTTGACATTGGTTCGTGATCGATCCAGTCCGAGTTCCTTTTCAACAGCGAGATATTGAGCTGCGAATGCTTCATTAACTTCTATCAGATCGATATCAGAAAGCTTCAGGTTTGCTTTCTCAAGAGCCATTCGCGTGGCAGGAACAGGACCTATTCCCATAATCTCAGGTTCGACGCCAGCGTAGGCCCAGCTAACTATTCTCCCCATCGGGCTCAGGTCACGCTGCTTTATATAACCCTCGTCGGCAATCACTAAAGCCGCAGCGCCATCAACTATTCCCGACGCATTGCCGGCAGTAACAAACCCATCCTTTGCAAAAGCGGGTCTGAGCTTTGCCAACCCTTCCAGTGTCGTTTCAGGCCGCATATGGTCGTCGTGATTAAACTGAAAAGTTCCCTTGCGTGATTTCACCTCAACAGGCACTGTCTCTTCTGCGAGATATCCTGCATCGCTGGCACGTTTTGCTTCCTGTTGCGACCGAAGCGCGTACTTATCTTGTTCCTCACGACCGATCTCGAATTTACGGGCGAGATTCTCGGCGGTGCCGGCCATGGGGGTATTGCAGTACGTATCAAGTAGCGCAACGATGAGGCTGTCTTCGAGTGTGCCCTGGCCCAGCGCAAATCCGGATCGCGCGCCACGAATGACATGCGGAGCCTGGGACATTGATTCCATTCCGCCGACGAGGCACGTCCTCGCCTCGTCCAGTTTAATTAATTGTGCACCGCAGATGATTGACTGAATGCCGCTACCACAAAGACGATTGACTGTCAGCGCGGGCCGATCGAATGGGACTCCAGCTTTTAAAGCCACGTGTCGTGCGCCGTAGATGGCGTCACCCGATGTTTGTAATGCATTGCCAATGATCGTGTGATCTATCTCATCAGCTTCGATCTTCGTGGCTTCCAAAGCACCCTTGGCGGCAATCGCACCTAAATCGATTGCTGAGATATCCTTCAAAGGCCCAACGTACTCGCCCATCGGCGTCCGCTTGCCACCCAATATGAAAACGTCTTTCATTTGATCCACCTCTGACAGTCAAGAATTCTCGCTAAAGATAAACAGGACAGGCACAGTTATTCACTGAACCGGTGCATTGCGCGGTAACGATGTAGTAGCTCTTCCAAGAAGCCTTCATAGGTGAAGGTAGCCAGATCGTAATCCGGTCTGAGCTTGAACATGATTGGCATAGCGACTCTCCACGCCATCCATTGTCTTGGTCCATCAGCCAGATCCCAGCGCCGCCGTAGAAACGTTTCGACGACTTCGATCTCGGATTCAGTCAATGGATTCAGGCTGGCAGTGAAGTTGACGGGATGAAATGAGCGGCGGAGTGCGGAATCCGTTACGGATGCGAACACCTGAGCAAATGCCGGCGCTTCGGCTTCGCGCTCGCGAACAACCACTGTCCCCGCAACCATATCTCCAACCCGCTGGTCACGAGCGCTAATGAAAACTGAAATCAAACCGACGGAATAAAATGGCCACGGCATGATGTCGAAGGTTCGCAGCAGATTTCTGACGGCGGCTTCCCAAAATGTTACTGGCCGTCCATCCTCGCGTATCACACGCAGCTTCATCCATCGCTTACCAGGAGTCTGTCCGTTCCAGATCCATTCAAAGAAAGCGAAGTAACCCGACAAGATCAAGAAAGCGATAACGAAGAAGAGCGCCCATACCCACTTTGGCGCGCTGGTGATCATGTTTTCAATTCCCGAAAAATCCGCAACAACCAGTGACGCTATTGCCATAAGTGCAAAGGCAAGTAACTGTAAACCATGATCGATCGCACAGGCGAGAAAACGATTTCCGATCGAGGCAAGAGCAAAATGCAGCGGCACTCGCTCAGGAGTTTCAATGACGAGGGTTTCTTCTGTGGGGATTGCTGCGGACATAAAGGGCCAGTATGTTTCGTGTGTTCTCGGGTGATTTAGTGGATCGGTTTACCCGTGAGATGGCGGGATCCACGAAATTACGCGAACAAACACGAAACGGAGCTAATTCGCACTTGTCTTGGCACCAAAGACCTCAAGAAATAGCCTTTTGCCAATCTGAAGCAAAACCTTGGTATCGCTCTTACTCAAGTCAATTTCGTAATCCGGGCGCGTGCATCGTTGCTTGTTAACACTCACACCACCTTGCTCGATGAGTCGGCGCGCCTCGCGTTTAGAACTAATAAGATTTGTGCTGGTTAGCAGGTCAACTAATTTGTAATTACCGTATGGCACAGCCCATGGATCAAACTGTGGCTCTCGGAATTTAAAGTACTGATCGAACTCCTGTGCCGCCCTTTCAGCCTCAGCCGCGGAATGGAAATCGGTAACGACTCTCTTAGCTAGCTCGACTTTAATATCACGTGGGTTTCGCTCACCCTTCTCAGCGGACTGTTTTAGTGAAGCAATCTGCTGAGGCGTCAAGTCAGTGCAAAGTTCATAGTATCGCCACATCAACTCGTCAGAAATGGACATCACTTTTCCGAACATTCCCGTAACTTTACCTTCAATCACTGCAAACGCTGGCTCGTTGATGCCAATATAGTTCCCCAGGCTCTTGGACATCTTCTGCACGCCGTCTGTTCCTTCGAGCAGTGGGGTGATCACTGCTATCTGCGACTCCTGTCCATACTCGCGTTGTAAACCTCGTCCCATCAGTAGATTGAATTTTTGATCCGTGCCACCTAATTCAACATCGGCTTCAAGAGCTACCGAGTCGTAGGCTTGAGTAAGCGGATAAAGCAACTCATGCAGGGCAATCGGTCGCTCCTGGTCTAACCGATTCGCAAAGTCGTCCCTTTCAAGAATCTGCTTCACCGTGATGTGCGACGCAAGACGAACGAAGCCGGCTGAACCAAGCGTGTTCATCCATTCAGAGTTGAACCGGATTTCGGTTTTTTCCGGATCCAGCAACTTGAAGATTTGAGCTTTATACGTCTCGGCGTTCGCGTCGATTTCTTCACGCGTGAGCTGCGGTCGAGTTGCTGATTTACCAGATGGGTCGCCAATCAGTCCGGTGAAATCACCAATCAGGAAGATGACGGTGTGGCCGAGCTCCTGAAACGCGCGTAGCTTACGAATGACAACGGTGTGACCTAAATGAATATCGGGTGCAGTCGGATCTGCGCCGAGTTTCACTCGCAAAGATTTGCCGGTTTTTGCTGATTTTTCGAGTTTCGCGCGCAATTCATCCTCGCGAATGATCTCCGTCGTCCCTTTTCGCAAAAACTCGAGTTGTTCGTCGATCGTCATAGCTCAATTCTTGCGTAAAACCCGCCGTCCGACAACTTCATATTTTCCACTGACGACCAGCGCCAGCGCTTCAGGATAAAGCTGGTGCTCTTCACGCAGCAGACGAGCCGACAAACTTGCTTCAGTGTCGTTCTTAAATATCGGAATCGCTCGCTGGGCAATGATTGGACCACCGTCAAGGCTGGCATCTACCAGATGGACCGTGCAACCTGTCCACTTCACTCCATATTCAAGAGCTTGCTTTTGTGCATCAAGACCTGGAAATGCAGGCAGTAGGCTGGGATGGATGTTAAGGATGCGGCCGGAATAATGCTCGACAAAAGGTGGCGAAAGCAGTCGCATATATCCGGCGAGGCAAATCAGATCCGTTCTTTGCGCGTCCAACAAATGGATAATCTCGCTCTCATGTTCACTACGACTGCGCCCGAGGCGTTCAATGATGCTGGTCTCGATGCCGTAGTCGGTCGCTATTCCGAGACCTGCCGCATCCGGCTGGTCGCTCATTATCAGTGCTACTTCTGCATCAGGAACTTTCCCGCTCTGAATCGCTTCGACAAGCGCAGCCATGTTCGAGCCGCGACCTGAGATGAGGATGGCGATTCGTTTTCGGGCGATTTCTCTTTTCCTTCCTTCGTGCGTTTCGTATATCCGTGTGATGTTAATTCAGCAATTAGAGAATTGGCTTATTCAATAACTACTTTCTTGTCGCCGGCAATCACTTCACCAATCTCATAGCACTTCTGGCCCGCCTGCTGAATCTTGTCCGCGATTTGGGCAACATCGACGCGCGCGCACACAACTACCATTCCTATTCCCATGTTGAACGTGCGGAACATCTCTGATTCAGACACGTTTCCAATCTGCTTCAGCAGATCGAATATAGGCAATACGGGCCACGTACAATTGTTGATCTTGACGCCGGTGCCTTCTGGAAGAATACGCGGGATATTGTCGACTAATCCTCCGCCCGTGATGTGTGCCAAACCTTTAATGACCTGCTGATCCAGCAGAGATTCAAGCGGCCTCAAATAGCTGATGTGAGGCGCTAATAGAGCTTCACCGACAGTCGAGCCTACTTCCGGCAAGTAGGTGTTTATGTCGTAACCGGCGACGTCGAAGAAAAGTTTGCGCGCCAGTGAATAACCATTGGTATGTAAACCAGCTGAAGGAATTCCGAGCAAGACATCTCCAGGAACAATTTGCTTTCCATCAATAACGCGTTCGCGCGCGACAACCCCAACAATGAAACCAGCGACATCATACTCACCTGCGCCATAGAAGCCTGGCATCTCTGCAGTTTCTCCCCCAAGGAGAACACAGCCGTTCTCGCTACAACCTTTTGTTATCCCTTCAATCACGTTGGCGACAACCTCAGGGGATAGTTTTCCGGTTGCGATGTAATCCAGAAAGAAGAGTGGTCGTGCACCCTGGACCAGGATGTCATTTACGCAGTGGTTAACCAGATCTCGCCCAACGGTATCGTGAATGCCTGCGAGAAAAGCTATCTTGAGTTTCGTGCCAACTCCGTCAGCAGAAGCGACAAGAACAGGATTGCTTAGGTTTGGAAACGAACCGTCGTACATTCCACCGAAACTGCCGATCTCCGAAAGCGTGTGCTCGTTGAATGTACGGCGCGCAAGCTCTTTTATTTTGTCGGTCGTACGCGTTGCGGCATCAATGTCCACGCCGGCATCGCTGTAGGCGATTTGCTGTTTCATCAATGTTGAGCCTTTTTCTCTGGCTTCGGTTTTGGCGGCGGTCCAAAGTCTCCATACGCGATAAAACCTGATCTCGACGAGTCGTCCTTTTGCGCCATTCGCCCAACCCATAAATCCGTGGTCGCAGTCTTGCTCGTCTTGATGGTGTAATCATTCGGTCTGCCTCGCGTGGTGATCGTGATCTCGCCTTGCAAATCGGTTCGGTAGAGTTTCACATGCACAGCTTGTAATCGATCTAGAACTACTTGGGCGGGATGCCCATATCGATTCCATTCACCGCACGACACGATCGCCACTTCAGGAGCAACACGTTTAATGAAGTCGTCAGACGTCGCGTACTTAGATCCGTGATGCGCAACCTTAAGTACTTTAGCTTTCAGGTTCAGATCCTTGCTCACCATTCGATGTTCTGTCTGCTCTTCAGCATCACCCGGCAAGAGCATGGAGAAATCTCCGTAATCGAGGCGCACGACGACTGAGTTCGCGTTCGGTTCATTTCCGCCCGACTTCATCTGTTCTTTTGTAAAGCGAGGTTCCGTTGGTCCAAGGATGGTCAGCAGGGCGCCGCCGCCTAAATCGAGTTTAGTCCCGGGCTGCGCCTGACTGTAGTTAGCACCGCTTTTCTCAACAGCCGCCTTGTAGTCGTCATAAAATTTCGTAACCGACTGAGTCTTGCCGCGCTTGGGAGGTGCGGGTGTGGGCTTGGGTTTGGCTTTGGCTTTCGATAACGGAGTTGCCGGCTTCGACGGTGGCTTCAGATCTTCCGGGACACTTGGATCAGCGCCATTGTCAATAACATTCAGAACCTTTGTTGCCTTTAGCACTTCAGCGGCGCCGCCGATGTGATCGGGATGCGGATGTGTCGCTATAAAGTAATCAAGCTGCTGTACGTTGTTTCGCTTTAAAGCCTCTAACACAACCTTGGACTTACTAGTGTCGCCCGCATCGATGAGTGCAGCCTTTCCTGCCGGTGAAATGATCAGAATTGAATCGCCATTAATTGGACCAACGTCCAATACGTGCACTTGCAGTTCTAAACCGGAAGGCGGTGGTGGCTTCCTCTTCCACCACGGGTAGACAAATTTATAGCCGAGAAATCCGGCTGCGGACAGTAGTAGCACAAACAATGCCAGCACGCATCCGCAACCACGTCTAGCTAGCGCCACTAACTACGATTCCTCCTGGTAGAGAATTTAAAAACGTCTCGAGTTGGGAGTCTGGAGTCAGAGGTCGACGAGCTTTCAGACTCCTGACTCCAGATTTCCGACTTCCTACGCTTCGGTGATTGTTGCTACTTCGTGGTCGCGTTCCCACATCGTTTCCGCCTGTGGAGTAATTCGCGTCGGATAATCTTCGTTCCAGCAAGCCACACAGACTTCGTTCGCGGCGAGACCGGATGCATCGATCATACCTTGGAGAGACAGGTAACCGAGCGAATCCGCGCCGATGTGCTTGCGAATCTCGTCAACAGACATCTGCGCAGCAATCAGCTCGGATTTATTTGGAGTGTCAACTCCGTAATAGCAGGGACTAATAGTGGGCGGACAACTGATGCGGACATGAATCTCTGTAGCTCCCGCTTCGCGAACCATCTGAACGATCTTCTTCGATGTCGTTCCCCGAACAATCGAATCATCGATCAGTACTACCCGTTTTCCCGCGATCAAGTCGCGAACCGGATTGAGCTTAATGCGCACACCGAAGGAACGTATAGCCTGCTTGGGTTCGATGAATGTTCGACCAACGTAGTGGTTCCTCACCAGCCCGAAGCGAAAACTGATCCCACTCTCTGCTGCATAACCGATAGCAGCAGCTGTTCCCGAGTCTGGAACCGGCACAACGATGTCCGCATCGGCGGGTTGTTCTTTCGCTAGTTGCCGTCCCATCTTATGCCGTGACTGGTTAATCGATCGGCCATAAATCAACGAGTCAGGCCGGGCGAAATAAACGTGCTCAAACATGCACATCGAGTGTTTTCGAGCGGGGAGTGGATGCGACGAACGCAATCCCTCAGCATCGATAACCAGCATCTCACCCGGTTCGACGTCTCGAACGTATCGGGCGTCTATTAGATCAAAGGCACATGTTTCAGAAGCAACGACCCAGGCGTTGCCTAATCGTCCCAGTGCAAGTGGTCGAAACCCGCGACTATCGCGTATGGCTATCATTTCCGACGGCGTTAAGAAAAGCATCGAGAATGCGCCTTCCGTTTCGCATAAGACTTGCGGAATCGCTTCGCGAACTGACGGCGCGCGGGAACGAGCAACGCCATGAAGGACAACCTCAGTGTCTGAGGTGGAAGAGAAGATTGCCCCTTCCCGCTCAAGTTTTTGTTTTTCCTCACGCGCGAACGGCAGATTGCCATTGTGGCAAACCGCGATTTGACCATGCTGACAAGTCACCAGGAATGGCTGCGCCTCACGGATCGACACCTCACCTGCTGTCGAATAGCGGACGTGGCCAATTGCACTGGAACCGGTCAAGCGATCAAGTCGAGATTGATCGAAAGCTTCTGAAACATGACCCATTGCACGTTCCAGGCGGAGTTCGGGCCCGTCGGCAGCAACGATGCCACACGACTCTTGTCCTCTATGCTGTAACGCGTACAGGCCGAGATAGGTCAACCGCGCGGCTTCAGAATGGCCGTACATTCCAAACACGCCACACTCCTCGTGCAGCTTTTCGCTCATGATGTCAGTCAAGTTCATTCCCTTTGCTCTGACGGGTTGCTGAAGAATTAAAGCTTACTTCGCCCGCGGAAACCTTTCAACTGGTGGTATCTATGTTTCTGTAAGCGTTAAAACCAAGGTTCTTGTGAGCGTTCCATTTAGGACTTTCGTGTTGTCTTGGTGTGTTTTGGTGGATTGGTCTTTTGAACGGTGAACGTGAATGCCATTCAACTTTCACAGACTGAAGTCTACTGCCACTCAGGCGCGTTCCTTGGACGTGTGAGACTTCCTTTAGGTATGATTGAAAAGACGAATCGAGCGCGCGCGAGGTTTGTAGTTCTCGCCTTTCTCCCCTCTCGACCCTTGGAGAATCACCGAATGAAGTCTCTGTTGCTGCCAATCGCTCTCATGCTGGCTCCCGCATTTCTTGCTCCTGTCGATTCACCAGCGAGCTCCACGTACCCGGATGTTAGACCCGCAGCTCAGATTTACCGAAAATACTGTAGCTCGTGCCACGGGTCCGATGGGTTGGCGAAGACGGTAAAAGCGAAATTTAACCACGCTCGAAACCTCGCTGATCCGGCGTGGCAAAACGACGTGAGTGACGAGCGAATCTTCAACTCCATCATGAATGGACGCAATGTCCGCGGCAACATGCCGGCATTTAACAAGAAGATTTCAGAACAAGAGGCTGATGCGCTGGTCACCTACGTCCGCAGTCTCAAGAAATGATAAGGCTTATGAAGCTCGTGAAAGTTAGTCGACTAGCATCCGGATTAATTCTATTCGTTCTGCAGATCGGACTTGTGGCAGTTCTGTTTGCCGGAGGCTGGTATATTTATAAACAGCTACCCCCTCCCGTGGCCGCTCAGGATACTGACGAGTCCGGACCGACGATGCTGCAGATCGTCTTGCGGGGCGATCCGAACGTTCCAACATCGCCGGTCGACGTGCCCGTGGAACTTCTTCCTATCGACATTGTTGCGGTGCGTCATGAGTTTTTTGCCGAGCGTCGCGCGGGCGAACGCTTTGAAGATTTTCTGAAACAAAGAATGAAGGGACGCGCTCCGATCACTGGGAAACTAGACGCGAAGGGGCAAGCAACGCTCGCGGTAACACCGGGAAGTTGGTGGATCCATGCAACCCTTCCGGGCGATGAAGAACTCGAGTGGCGTTTACCCGTCAGCATTGGCGGAAGAAAGCAGATCGTTGAACTCACTCCACAGAATGCCTACACGAGAAGCAAGAGTTTCTGATAGCGTCCTTTGATGTGCTCTCAAGTTACTAATTGTTTTTCCTGTCCTTAGTGTGATTTAGTGGATCCTTTTACCTGGCGTAAGAAATGAACCACTAAATCCCACTAAACAAGGCGAACAAAAACACGACGATGAAAGCGCTGCGAGTTGAAAAGAAGCGAGTCGCGGTTCGTGACGTCGACAAACCCATCGCTGGTGAGGAAGCCCTCGTACGCGTGTTGCTCTCGGGCATCTGCAATACGGATCTGGAGATCGCCAAAGGCTACGCTGGCTTCCAGGGGACTATCGGCCATGAGTTCGTTGGTGTTGTCGAACAGGCGCCTGAGCGATCGCTCATTGGCCAGAGAGTAGTCGGTGAGATCAACGCGGGCTGCGGCAAATGCGCATTATGTCGATCAGGCGATCCGCGTCACTGCAATTACCGAACAGTTCTCGGGATCGTTGGGCGTGATGGCGCACATGCTGAGTACTTAAAACTGCCCGCAATCAATCTTCTTCCAATTCCGGACAAGGTTCCTGATGAACATGCAGTGTTCGTCGAACCACTCGCGGCTGCGTGCGGAGTGACCGAGCGGGTTTCAGTGACCACAGACGACTCCGTAGCAGTCATCGGCGATGGTAAGTTGGGCCTGCTTTGCGCGCAGGCTATCGCATTGACGGGCGCGCGCGTTTTGTCAATAGGCAAGCATCCGGACAAACAAAGGATCGTCGAACGGCGTGGCGTCGAGGTTACCTCACCAAAGAAGGCAACCAAGCGAGCGCGTGAATTTGATGTTGTCATTGAAGCATCGGGCTCTCCAGCCGGATTCGACCTCGCGCTGACGCTTCTTCGTCCACGCGGAACGCTGGTATTGAAGTCCACTTTTCAAGGAAACAGCGAAATCAATGCTGCTCGTATAGTAGTGGATGAGTTGCGCATTATCGGATCGCGGTGCGGCCGGTTCGGTCCTGCCATTGACCTGCTGCGAAAGGGCGCTCTTGATGTCGACAGCTTGATCAGCGAGGAGTATCCGCTCGCCAACGGCGTGCACGCCATGCAAAGGGCGGCGTCAAAGGGTATCCTCAAGGTACTCCTCAGGCCCTGACAGGCCGTATTTTGCTCCCAGGCAATCGTTTAGCTATACTTTACTCCTTTCTATTGTGCTCTTTGATCACTGCATCCAACAGCGACCAGAGGGAGAGTGCGCGGCTTCCGTTTTTAGAAGGTGGTGCTTTTTCATGAACGAATTTTTTAAAGAACCCGCGAGAGTCGAAGAACAAACGATCTTGCGAAAATTGCGAATTTGGATTGCAGCTCTTGCTGTGGCTTGCCTGCTGGCAGGTATCGGGATCGGAGCAATACTCTCCGGTCGACCCACTGTCGCTCAGAACCAGGCGCAAATTGCCCGCGCACCGGAAGCACTCTCGGCTTCGTTTGCCGAAATCGCCAGACGGGTTGAGCCCGCTGTTGTCAATATCGACACGCTTCAAGCTGCGCCTGATATCGCAGAAAAAGACGAAGACGGAAAAGACGACGCACCTTCGAACAATCCTTTGCTGGATATGTTTCGACGACAACCTCGACGGCCCGCAAGAGGCGTTGGCAGTGGTTTCATCGTGGGTGCGAAGGGTTACATTCTGACAAATGAACATGTCATTGAGGGCGCCACACGCATAACTGTTGGATTGCAGTCCGGAGAGAAATTTCGCGGCCGCGTGATTGGCGTCGATGATGAAACGGATGTGGCCATCATCAAGATTGATACGCCAAAAGATCTACCGACAGTTACGTTAGGCGATTCGAATTCTGCTCAAGTCGGCGATTGGGTGCTGGCAATTGGTTCACCTTTCGGATTGGACCAAACCGTCACTGCTGGAATTATTTCAAAGAAAGAGCGCGAGACTTCTCCCGGGAATAGTTTTCAACGTTTTCTACAAACTGATGCCGCCATCAATCGCGGTAACAGCGGTGGTCCACTTGTTAACATGCGGGGCGAGGTAATTGGTGTCAACTCGCAAATCGCAACTTCTACTGGCGACTACAATGGGATCGGGTTTGCCCTGCCCGCGAATGAAGCGGATTTTGTTTACCGGCAAATAGCTTCACAGGGTCGCGTGCGGCGAGGCTTCCTTGGGATCACGCTGGATTCCGTCAAAGAAGAGTTCGCGAAAGTTTATGGATTGCCCGAAGCAAAGGGAGCGATAGTGAACGGCGTGCCGCGATCAAACGATGGGCAGCCCACACCCGCAGAGAAGGCCGGTATTCAACCGAATGACGTCATCGTACAGTTTAACAATGAAGAAATAGAAAATGCTCAAGATCTGATACAGAAGGTGGCCGGCACACCAGTCGGGCAATCAGCGACACTGACGTTCCTGCGAGACATCGATGGCAAACTCGAAAAGAGAACTGTCAATGTGGTTCTCGGCGAGCGTCCGGCGCTGCCAACGTTCAAGGATAGCGGTGACAGCACAAAACCAGGCAGGGATGTGGAACCAAAGGGCAACAGTCTTCACCTGGGCGTGACACTCGGTGAACTGACTCAGCAGATGATAACTGAGAAGCATCTTAACGGCGTTCGCGGACTGTACGTTAAAGATGTAGATCCGAACGGCCTCATCGCAGAACTCCGGGGTTCTACAGGACAACCGGCGCTCGTTGAAGGCGACGTTGTCGTGCGAATCAATCGCATACCGGTAGCGACGCTTGCTGAGTTTGATCGTGTGATGAAAGGACTAAAAGCCGGTGACCCGATCGTTCTGCACGTAGCTACTTACAGGCGAGACATTGATGGGATTGCTCAAAGGGTTGTGCAGTTCACGTATCAATAAGAAGGTTTCCACATTTTAGTTTCCACAGTCGGTATTCATTCGTGCTAAATCGGATACTGTGCACGTTCGCGTTCTTGTCTGTTCAGCAGATCGCGGGATACCGTCCTGCGAATTGAATTCACTACTGCACAAAACTTATGGCCCAGGCAAAAAAGAGTGTTACCAAGTCCCCAAGAAATCAATCAACGAAGAGTGCACCCCGCACCTCCGTCAAAACCTACAGCAATTACATCGGCGGTCAATGGGTCCAGAGTCAATCTGGAGAGATGTTCGAAAACCTCAATCCCGCAGATACGCGTGATGTCATTGGTCGCTTTCCTCTTTCAACCAGCGAAGACGTGAATGCCGCGGTGAACGCCGCTCAAGAAGCGTTCGACCGTTGGCGCAAGACACCAGCACCGCGACGAGCTGAAATCCTCTTTCACCTGGGTGAGATTCTGATCCGCAACAAGGACAGGTACTCGGCCGATATGACACGGGAGATGGGGAAGGTACCGGCGGAGGCTGGCGGAGACGTCCAGGAAGCAATCGACTGCACATACTACACCGCGGGTGAGGGCCGCCGCTTACACGGATACACGACGCCTGCAGAGATGCCGGACAAATTCGCCATGTGCGTGCGACAGCCGGTGGGTCTTTGCGGCTTGATCACGCCGTGGAACTTTCCGATGGCAATTCCCTCCTGGAAACTGATACCGGCACTCGTATGCGGCAATACAGTCGTTATTAAACCCGCGGAGGACACTCCACTTTCCACCTACAATCTCGTGAAGGCGTGCGAAGAAGCTGGTATTCCCCCAGGTGTCGTAAACCTGGTCACAGGTTACGGCGAGACGGTTGGAGCCGCCATGACCAACCACCCTGCGCTTCGCCTTATCTCATTCACAGGATCAACTGAAACCGGACGCGTGGTCGCTTCTGCCTGCGCAGAACGCAATGCAATCTGTTCGTTGGAAATGGGTGGCAAAAACGTTCTGATGGTGATGGATGACGCCGATATCAATCTGGCAATCGAGGGCGCGATCTGGGGGGCATTTGGTACATCCGGTCATCGTTGTACCGCGGCATCGCGCCTTGTAGTTCATAAGAAGATCTACAAGCGATTTGTCAACAAGCTCGTCGAACAGACAAAGGCATTACGAGTCGGGAATGGCGCGGATCCAAAAACTGACGTTGGTCCAGTGATCAATGGCGATGCAGTAGAAAAGATACTCGGGTATATCGACATCGGACAAAATGAGGACGGCGCCACGTTGGCGTGTGGAGGAAAACGGATTACGAGAGGCGAGTACGCTCAC
>JBKPCC010000081.1:0-14580 GCA_046727215.1 Acidobacteriota bacterium | reverse complement strand
ACAGCCGTTGCGATGTATATTGTGGGGCAAGAGAGACGGTTGGTGGATCCTCCGTCTCAAGTGGTTGCTGGGGTGAGGACAGTAACCACGAAAAATGAATGGGCGCGACGCACTCCCACGTTGTCGCGCCCATTCGCTTTATTCGGCTGAACCCATCGCTTCGTTCTTTCGCTCGAGATCAAAAATTCCAAACTTCTCCCCGTGTTACAATTCGAGCAAGTAATTGCTAACACGGCGCGCGACAGCGAAGGAGCTTGGAATCCAATTGCAGAGTTTGCGCGTTCGCCTGAAACGCCAACAACTCAACTACCAAATCCACATTGGGCGTGGTCTACGACGTGACGCGGGCGAATTTCTTCGTTCCACACTTGGAGAAAATGCGCGGCGAGTTGCCGTAATTTCGAACGATTGCGTTTTCTCGTTGTATGGACCAGATGTGATTCAGTCGATGCGCGACGGCGGCTTTACTGTACGACACTGGTTAATGGCAGATGGTGAACGGTTCAAGACATTTCGCTCACTCGAGAATGCGGTGCTGTTCCTCGCCGAGAACGAGCTTCAGCGGACGGATGCTGTCATTGGACTTGGAGGAGGAGTCGTTGGCGACCTTGCAGGGTTTGCCGCGGCGGTTTACCTGCGCGGGATTGCGTTGGTCCAAATGCCTACCACACTCCTTGCGCAGATTGATTCGTCCATCGGAGGAAAGACAGGAATCAACCTGCCCGTTGGAAAAAATATGACGGGAGCGTTTCATCAACCGAGTAGCGTTGTGATCGATACCCACACGTTAACTACGTTGCCCTCTCGTGAACTTGTAGCAGGATTTTGCGAAGCAGTGAAACAGGCAACGATTGCTGATCGCAAGTTATTCAACCAGACAATTCGGGTGATGAAGGCTGTTCGATCCGATCGAGCTGCGTTGGTTTCACGCGAGATGGAAAGCATGATCGCGTCGCAGTGCAAGTTCAAAGCTGCGGTGGTAGCGGCAGACGAATGCGAGTCGACTCAGCGCTCTGACAGACGATCACGCAAGATCCTCAATTTTGGGCACACGACAGCGCACGCTCTGGAAAATGTCACTTCATATCGAAGGTTCCGTCATGGTGAGGCTGTTGGATATGGGATGCTTGTCGCGGGCCATTTATCAAAAAATCTGGGCCTGCTTGACGCAGCTGAGTTAGAATCATTGCAGGAAGCAGTCCGGCTCTGCGGACCCTTGCCGCGAGCTAACGATCTGGACCAGCGAAAGATCATCGCCGCCCTCTCACACGATAAGAAGAACATTGCGGGTCAAATCAAGTGGGTTTTGCTTGAAGGAATTGGACGTCCCTTAATCGTGAGTGGAAAAGAGATCAGCCCCCGCGTCTTAAAACTCTCATTGACTGGGGGTCTAAGAAATACGAAGGAGTAACAATGGCTCGTTTCAAGTTCCTACTGACCATGGCCATAATCGGTTGCGGGGCTTACATTGGGTACATGTATGTTCCGGTCGCGTACCAGGGTTACATGTTGAAGGATTTGATGCAGCACAATTGCGATGTCGCTGTCGCACAGGGCTATGCGCCATCCTGGGTCGCGGATCAATTGTGGAAGAGTGCTGACGAATACGGCATGCCGAAGGACGCTACGATCACTCCCAGCTCAAAGGACAACCGCATCGAGGTGCGTGTCCAATTCACCAAACCAATCGAATTCCCCGGCTACACATACCAATACGAGTTTGATCAAACCACGAAGAGTACGGCATTTCTGACGTTTAAGTAGACCTCACAGCCGACTTCGCCTTCGTGACTCTTTTTCATAACCGAGCTTTGCCGCCTGACAGCGGGTGGCAAAGCCGTAGCTAACATTCAATTTGCTGGAGCTGGCGCTGTTAATGGTTTGAGCTTCGCGACTTTGCTTCTTTGCGGCTTTGCGTGAAATTTCTCGACTCACAACATTTTTCACGCAAAGAGTCAAAGAGGCAAAGTCGCAAAGAGAATCGACGAATGTTAAGAGTGCCAATTGACGTCCGCAAGAACCTGGCGCGCTCCGCTCGCTGGTGCGACTAAGGCGACGCGCACTAGCAGCAAACGTAAAACTCAACCGGACAAGCCGGTGGCCTCTTGTTCCGTCTTTTTCCTGTATTTTAGCGGATTATCTTTGCGCGCCGTCGAGGAAGGCTTTTAACTTCCGCGAGCGTGAGGGGTGACGAAGCTTACGCAAAGCTTTTGCTTCGATTTGCCGGATGCGTTCGCGAGTGACGGCGAAGTGTTGGCCCACTTCTTCCAGCGTGTGTTCTGAACCACTCGTACCTAATCCAAAACGCATCTTAATCACTTTTTCTTCACGCGGCGTCAGTGTCGCTAGAACTTCATCAGTGATTTCGCGAAGGTTGGAAGCTACTACGGCATCAGCCGGATTGAGGATTGATTTGTCTTCAATGAAGTCTCCCAGGTGCGAATCTTCCTCTTCGCCAATCGGCGTCTCGAGCGAAATCGGTTCCTGCGCAATCTTCAAAACCTTCCGCACTTTCGAAACCGGGATGTCCATCTTCTTCGCAATCTCTTCACTCGTTGGTTCACGCCCAAGCTCCTGGACCAACGCCCGAGAAGTACGAATCAATTTATTTATTGTCTCGATCATGTGCACGGGAATTCGAATGGTCCGAGCCTGATCAGCAATCGCGCGAGTGATGGCCTGCCGGATCCACCACGTCGCGTAGGTTGAAAACTTATATCCGCGACGCCACTCGAACTTATCTACCGCCTTCATCAGGCCGATGTTCCCCTCCTGAATCAGGTCGAGAAATTGCAATCCACGGTTCGTGTACTTCTTCGCGATCGAGACCACCAGGCGAAGGTTCGCTTCGACTAACTCGCGTTTAGCCTGACCCGTTTGCTGCTCACCTACGACGATTGCCTGCAATGAACGTTTGACTTCGATGGGCGGAATGTTGTGTGTGGCTTCAATCAAAGGCAGCCGCTTTCTCGCAGCTGAGATCCTTCGTTTGAACTCTTTCTGGTCGTCGAGCCGAATTCGCTTTCTGGTAAGTTTTTCCGTGAAGGTTTCTATCTCGCGCTCAGCTTCACGAACTTCCTTTTGCACTGCGCGGATTGCATTAATCAGACGCTGGCGCGCGCGTTCAGTAAGATTCAGTCGCCCGATCTCCTGGGCTATTTCCAATCTTGTGCGTGCCACCTTTCGGCGCAACCGCATGACCTTCCGGCTTTTCTTGCCACGCGTCAGCTTTTGTTCAGCTTTGAGTTTTTCCCATTCCTTGAGACCGGCTTTGAACAGCCGTCGAATGTTTTGTACTCCCTCGATGGTCCAGGCGCGATACTCCTCCGCCTTATCTTCGTCGCCCGTGAGTTCAGCTTGCTCTGAGAAATTAACAATCTCGCGAATGCTCGTCGTCACTGCTTCCAACTCTTCCCCAATTTTCAGCAGTTCTTTGACGGCGATCGGTGAACGGGAAATCGCTTTTTGGGTCTTCAGTTGACCGCGTTCGATCCGTTTTGCGATCGCGACTTCTCCCTCACGAGTCAGGAGAGGTACAACGCCCATCTCGCGCAGGTAGAGCCGAACAGGGTCGTTCGTTTTCTCAAGCGCGCCGGCCGATAGATCGAGTTCAATGTCCTCGTCGAGTGCTTCATCCTCGTCGTCGCTTGCAACAGCGGCTGCCTGTTCGAGCAGTCGCTCGTCCGAATCAGCGACAGGGATGTTCGAACCCTCGAGCTTTTGTAGTACATCCTCGATGTCGTCAGGTGAGACGACATTATCGGGGAGCTCGCGATTGAGATCGTCGAACGTGAGATATTTCTTGTCGCCACCCAGCTCTAGTAGGCGCTCCATCACGTCGTCGCGGTCTTTGTCGTCAATAGGCAAGGGGCCTCCGCCACTTTCAAGGGAAATCGGGCTTTGCTTTTTATTGGACGCTAGCTTGCGGCAGTTGTCACGGGACGCAGAGTACTGCGAAGCCTGGTGAGTGAGACCTGTTCCGCCGCAATCTGTAATACCCGGTCTGAATCTCCATCTCGTTCAGCCGTTTTCAGTTCAGATCTTAACTCCTCAATTCTTTGATCTAGTTTCATTAAGCGGAATGTGTAGACACATTCCTCAGGAGAATAGTACTCATTAGACGCGTGCAAAGAGCTATTAATTATTACGTTCGGCAGCAGCGCCGTCGCCTCGGCATCGTCTTCAAACTTCTGACTCAAATTCTCAAAATTAATGTCTGTTCCGTGGCGGTCCAACTCAAGCATCGCGCGAAATATTGCAGCAGTCGGCAAGTCTTCGTAATCCTCCGGATTTAACATTGGCAACACGGCATGCCGCAATTCCTCGTTGCTTAACAGCAGGTTCAGGAGGCGTTGTTCAGCAGGCGTTGGAGCTCGGAACCTACCGACCGTTCTTTTGATGTCGACTTTTGCTCCCTCGGGAGATCTTACTGACTGCCACAACTCTCGACGCCACGCTGACGAATTGACGTTCTCCTTGTCGATTCCGAGGGCGTCCATCGCAATATCGAAGTATTCGCGCTTTTGGATCCGGCTGCGGACAGAGCGAATGTAAGGAAGCACTTCTTCGACGGCAGCAGCTTTCTCCACTGGGCGGTGAAGATTCCGATCCGCCACGGCTTGGTCGATTATGAATTGTAAGTGGGATTTCGCTTCGCCACGTCGCCGCTGATACTCGTTCGCGCCGAACTGTCGGATGAATTCATCGGGGTCGGCACGGTCGGGAAGGACTAGAACTTTTATATCAATGTCTTCCGGAAGAAGAACTTCGATAGCACGCTTTGCAGCCTGAACGCCGGCGCGATCGCCATCATAGTTGACGACGACTTTCCGCGCAAACCGGGTTAGCAACTTCACTTGATCAGCTGTTAGAGCTGTCCCAAGACTAGCAACGACATTTCGGATTCCGAATTGATACGGGATGATCAAGTCGAGAAAACCTTCGACGAGGATGGCATATTTCTTTTCACGAATGTCGTTTCGCGTAAGGTTTAGACCAAACAAGTTTCGGCCCTTGACGTAAACGCTGGTCTCGGGCGAATTGATATATTTTGCAGGCTCGTCTGGCTTAAGAGTTCTTCCGCCAAATGCGATTGGTCGTCCCTGCACGTCGAATACGGGAAACATCAAACGCCCGCGAAAACGATCGTACGAACCACCCTCCTCCTTCTTAACAACAAGACCGCTATTTTCGATTTGAACTTGCGTGGCGCCTTTTTGTCTCAAGTGTAACGACAGCGCATCCCAGCTATTCGGCGAAAACCCAAGCCGAAACGTCGCGCGAGTTTCGTCTGAGATCTCACGACGCGCAAGATAGTCTCGCGCTATTCGGGCGTCTTCAGTGCCGGATTGAAGCTGTTGTTCCCACCACTCGAGGGCCCAGGTGTTGAGTTGAATTATGTCATCCGTTTCACGCCGGCGATCGTCATAACGTTTGTCTTCGACCAACCTTGGCAGTGGTACGCCAGTTTTCTCTGCGACGATCTTGATTGCCTCCGGGAAAGAGACGCTTTCGATCTCCATCACGAAGTTAAAAACCGATCCGCCTTTGCCACAGCCAAAACAATAGAAGATCTCTTTTGCTGGGCTTACCGAAAAGGATGGCGTCTTCTCCTTGTGAAAAGGACAACAAGCCATCCAATTCGAACCCTTCTTTTTCAGAGACACGTAGTCCTGGATAACGCGAACAATGTCTGCCTGGCGGCGCAAATCGTCTATGAATGTCTGGGGGTAGCGCATGGTTCCAGTTACTGCCGCAATTCTACAACGGTGGCTCCTGTTCCTCCTTGATTCGGTGGTGCGGGTGAGAAGCGCATAACGTGCGGATGATCCTGCAACAGAGCACCGATTGCGCGCCTTAACGCTCCCGTACCATGCCCATGCACGATTCGTACCTGGCTCAAACTTGCAAGCGAGGCTTCATCGAGAAACTTGTCAACGGCATCTACAGCTTCGTCGGTAGTTCGACCGATGACATTTAGCTCAGAGTTTGGTTGCACATCTGCCGCTTTCAGGTGAACTTCACTTGTTGCTGGAGCACGAAGCGATGCGAGCTTGCCTGCATCTGCTCTCGTTGGCGGAACTTCTTCGACGAGTTCCAGATTCTCAATTTTCTCTCTGAAGCGCAACGCGTTCACGCGCACCTCAACCTCATCACCCTTCAATTGATCGACGATGCCGATCGAACCGAAGGAACGCAGCCTGACTCGATCGCCGACCCTGAGTGGCCGACCTTGCGAAACGGCTTTGTATTCTGTTTTCGTTGATTCTTCCGAAGCATCTTCGCGCCCACGACTTTCGTTGACAACTTGCCCATCGCGAATAACCCGCACGGATCGGGTTGGTGCTGATCGTTCAATCGGAAGGCTTTGTGCTTGAGCAGCTTGTTTCGCTTGTCGTTTTAGTTCAGCTGCATATTTTTGGGACTCACGCTCAACTTTGATTCGCTCGCTGCGGTCTTCGATCTTTCGAACGAGTCCGGAAGCGCGATGTTCAAAACCGTCGACCACGCTGCGAAGTGCAGCATCAAATTCCTTCTGTCTTTCGCGTTCACGTCGTCCGGCCTGGACATCGAGACTGGCAAATTTTTCCGCGACCGCTCTCCGTTCTTCTTCAAGAGCCACGCGCAGCGCAATGACGTCTTCAGACTCTCTTTTAATGCGCCGGAGATACTCGGTTGCCTGCAGGGTTGAGTCTTTTACCAGATTCGCGGCCGCCTCAATAACAGCGGCGGGGATTCCAAAACGACGAGCAATTTCCAAACCGGATGACGCGCCCGCAACGCCGACGATCAATCTATATGTGGGCTGAAGAGTTTTCTCATCAAACTCGACGCTTGCATTCAACACGCCCTCTTCATTTGCTGCGTACATCTTCAATCCGCTGTAGTGTGTCGTAGCCAGAACATGAGCTTTACAAGATCGGCGAAAGTGGTCCACTACAGCTACTCCCAGTGCTGATCCTTCTTCGGGATCTGTTCCGGTGCCGACTTCGTCAACCATCACAAGCGCAGGCGCCTCACAGATATCGATCATGCGTGAGATATTTCGCACGTGAGACGTGAATGTCGAAAGATTTGCCGCCAGGGACTGATGATCACCGATATCCGCCAGGATCGATCTGTAAAAAGGAAACCGAGCCGAGCGGGCGGGCACAGGCAATCCTGACAGCGCCATTAAAGACAAAAGTCCGGCGGTTTTTAGTACTACTGTCTTGCCGCCGGCATTCGCTCCGGATATCACCATCCCACTGTTTTCATGATCAAGCGTGAATGAAACCGGTACGACAGAACCGCCGGTCGGCCGCAAACTTTCTGCGAGCAGTGGATGACGAGCCTCGACCAGTTCGAGTCCTTCTGCTTCTGTATTCGTCGAAATTTCGGGGACCACACACTGAAACTTGTCCAGGAATGTAGACTTGGCATTCAGGACGTCGAGCTCTTCGACGATCGCCGCTGCCATTTCGAGTGCCGGTAGCTGCTGGCGAAGATTGTCACTCAACTCAAAAAGAATCCTGGCGATCTCACGCTCTTCTGTTTCTTTTAACGCCTGAAACTGGTTATTGGCGTCAATAGTCTCCATTGGCTCGACGAAAATAGTCGCGCCGGAAGAAGAGAACCCATGCGCCACACCTTGAATCCGACCGCGATGATCTGCTCGAACCGGAATCACAAATCTGTCGTTGCGAACGGTAACTAGTGCATCCTGAATCGCCTCGTCATGTTTCCGCATGAGCGACTCGAGCGATCGGGTGATCTGGGAGCGTAGGTGTGAGATGTCATGACGTATTCGCGACAGCTCAGGGCTTGCACGGTCATCAAGTTCGCCGTTTGGAAGAACCTTATTCTTTATGCGCGCGACGACACTATTAAGTTCACGCCTCAATGACGAGACGAGCTGCCACAGAAGAGGCGAAGTATCACGTTCGGCTTGAATAGTGCTACGAGCAGCAAGTGCCTGTTCGGAGATGCGTGTGAGTTGCAGGATCGAGAGAGGATCAAGTGTCGTGTCTTCAATGCGCAGCCTCGCCAGCGTTGAGGTTGGGTCTTCGGTTGCATTAAACGAGAACTCAACGCCTCTCCGACGAAGGCTCACAGTTTCTGTTAGGGTAGCTAATGACTGTTGCAGGCCCTTTCGATCGTCGAAGGGTGTCAATTCTTCTATGCGTATCGCTCCACGTGCAGTCTGAGCATAACGGCGAACGAGCGCCAGCAGAGGACCGTATTCGAGAATCGCAAAAGACTCGTCGTTCATTTTGTGGGAACTAGATTATAGGGAATGTTGTAATCGAGGTCAGCTTACTATTCAACCGTCCATGGTGCGCGCGCTTAGGTGGCACAGACTTCAGTCTGTGAACGTTGAGTGCCAGTCAACCTGAAAAGACAACCATTTTCCATTTTCCATTTGTCATTTCTCATTTTTGCGACGATCGTTTCGTCTGATTTCGTGACTATGGAAAATAGAAAATGGTTTGACCGTCGTCGAATGCCATCCAATCTTCACAGACTGAAGTCTGTGCCAGCTTAAGCGCGTTTCGTGACGGTTGTGTGATCGCCAGATGCAAAGTTCATCACCTCCAAGCTAGAATGGCATCACAGCTTGCAAGCAAAACCCCACTTGCACTCCAAAGAGATGAACTCGATATCTAAAATGGTGCTGGCCTCCATCTTTATCGTCGCCTCGATAATCGGTCAATCGCCGAAGGCGATTCAGAAAGGGTTTTTCATGCCTGCTCAGGAACAGGCGCGAGTACGCGCGCCAGAACTAACCGGCGGTCGCGGCTGGCTCAACACTGGCAAGCCGCTTTCGCTTGCAGCTCTCAAAGGGAAGGTCGTACTGCTGGATTTTTGGACCTATGGTTGCATTAACTGCATTCATATCATTCCCGATCTAAAAAAGCTCGAAGCGAAGTATGCGAACCAGCTGGTGGTGATCGGAGTCCACTCAGCCAAGTTTGAAAATGAGAAGCAGACTGAAAACATCAAGCGAATTATTTTGCGATACGAACTCGAGCATCCAGTTTACAACGATGCTGACTTTCAAGTGTGGCAGAGCTACGGCGTTCACGCGTGGCCGACCCAAGTCGTGATCGATCCAGCTGGATATATCGTGGGAGGAGTTTCCGGCGAAGGTAACTACGAAGTAATAGACCGGGTGGTCGGCAAGCTCGTCGAGGAATTTCGCGCGCGCGGAGAATTGAACGAAGAACCCCTTAAGCTAACGCTTGAACGCGCAAAAGTTGGGGATCTCCCGTTGGCGTTTCCGGGAAAGGTAGTTGCTGACGCCGGCAGTAATCGTTTGTTTATTGCCGACTCGAACCATAACCGAATCGTAGTGACGACGTTGGACGGAGCCTTGCTCACTACAATCGGTACCGGAGAAAGAGGAGCTGCTGATGGTCCATTCGACAAGGCGACGTTCTATCGGCCGCAGGGTATGGTCCTGGATAGGGATTTGCTCTATGTCGCGGATACCGAGAATCACTTAATCCGACAGGTAGATCTGAAGTCGAAGGTGGTGACAACCATTGCGGGCACAGGCGCGCAGTCACGCGACTACTTTAAATCTGGACCGGCCCGCACGATTGCACTCAGTTCTCCCTGGGACCTGCAACTCGTTGGACGCACTCTTTATATCGCAATGGCGGGCCCGCATCAGATTTGGAAACTCGATCTGGACAAGATGGAGGTGTCCACGTTTGCAGGTTCCGGTCGCGAAGCACGTCACGATGGAACTTTGTTGGAGGCTGGGTTCGCGCAGCCTTCAGGAATTGCTGCAACTGATAAGACGCTTTTCGTCGCCGATAGTGAGTCAAACATCATCAGGGCCATCGACCTCGCGTCTGGCCAGGTTAAAACTCTTGTTGGCGGAGATCTGTTTGAATTTGGCGATGTTGATGGCGAAGGCGACAACGTTCGGCTGCAACATCCGCTCGGTGTGTTTCCGTTGGGAGGGAAAATTCTGATTGCCGACACGTATAACCACAAAATTAAGGAACTTAATCCGGAGCAACGACGCGTCAAGACGTTGCTGGGCACAGGTCATCCCGGTCAGGCTGATGGTTCTGCAGCTTCTTTTTATGAGCCAGGTGGATTGAGTGTCGCGAACGGCAAGCTTTATATTGCTGATACGAACAATGATGCAATTAGGGTTGTTGATCTAAAAACGAAATCGGTTTCGACGTTGAGGATCAATGGCCTTGAACCGCCGGCGATTGCGACCAGTGCGCCGGCTGAAGTAGCCCCTAACACCGTTGAAATTAAACTGGAGAAACAGCGGTTGCGCGCATCGAGTGATGGCGCAGTCGTCGTCACTGTAGATTTGCCCGCCGGTTATCACCTGAACCCGGCTGCTCCGCAACGATTGACAGCGTCAATTGAAAACGGTTCGGAACACCTTTCATTCCGAGCGGAAGGGAAATCAGGAGGCGGAAAAACTCTTGCGCAAACGTCAAAGGATCTCCGGCTGCCTTTACGCTTACCTGTGCAGGCGAGCGGACCGGGAAGCGGCGAATTACGGATTCAGCTGACGTTGTTTTACTGTCGAGAAGACAACACGGGTACCTGTCAGATCAAGACACTTGTGTGGCGTGCTCCAGTTGACGTTGTGAGCGAATCCGATGCCGCAAATGAAATCAAAGTACAAGCGAGAATTGCGACGGAGTAATTCTTAGGGGGGAGGGAAGCCTACAGAATTAGTTCGTTCGCTTGCTAGTCATTGCATCAGCGAGTAATATCAGAGCAAATCAAAAGTAACAGGAGTGAAAGCCGTGGCCAACCAACCGGGAGCACAAGCTGTGCCTGAAAAACCGTTTCTTACCGACATCAAAACCCTGCGCGAGCGTGCGCGCAGACACATGGAACAGGGGGCCGTAACCGAAGGCTACCGAGCTGATCGCGAGACGGTCGTAAAAGTTCTCAATGAGGCGCTAGCAACCGAAATTGTTTGCGTGCTTCGCTATCGACGTCACTACTTCATGGCCTCTGGTATTCATGCTGAAGCCGTTGCTGGAGAGTTTTTGCAGCATTCGAACGACGAGCAGGGACACGCCGATGAGATTGCTGCACGAATTGTGCAACTAGGAGGCGAACCGAATCTAAATCCGGACGGTTTGCTTACGCGTAGTCATGCGGAATACGTCGAAGGCACGGATTTGATCGATATGATTAAGGAAGACCTCATTGCAGAACGAATCGCAATCGACAGTTATCGCGAGATTGTCCAATACCTCGGGAATGACGATCCGACTACGCGACGAATGATGGAAGGAATTCTTGCAGTCGAGGAAGAACATGCGGACGACATGATGAATCTCCTCGAAGAAGTTAGAAGCTGAATTCGACGCAGCAACATCTCGTGCTAATTCTGTAGGGGCATCCTTCGGTGGGCGCCCCTTTATCTTTATCGCGTATGCTATTACAGGAAGACGCGCATGGAGGGACGCCCCTACAGAATTAGCATTATTGTTTTTTGCCTCTGTCGCGTAAAATTCCCACCAGGCGCAATTAATCCCGACTCCAGCGTGATGCTTTGCGGTTAAGCATCACGCTTGTTAGTGTTTTAGAGAGTTGTCCAACGAAACAAAGAGGTCTACTTCCAGTCGCCCGACGATGTGTCGTTCCTGCGGCGCGATAGTCGGAGCCGGAGCAAGTGAATGTGGCGTTTGTGGGGCGCCCGTAGCCTCCGCGTCACAGCCCACAAGGCCGCCTGTTGTTGCAGATCGCGAGACAATGCGATTTGCCCGCGCCGTTCTCATTCGTCCTTACAAGTTCACCGTAATTTTCCTTGTAGTCAATTTCTTCGTTTTTCTTCTGATGTGGGAATCGAGCGGGATGAGCTGGAGTGCGCTATGGGAGTTCCCCTTCCCCGTACTGGTGGCTTACGGTGCTAAGCTTAACTACCTGATCAGCGTACGACATGAATGGTGGCGGTTTGTTACGCCGATATTCATTCATGTCAACCTGCCGCACGTACTCATCAATATGTACAGTCTCTGGATGGTGGGTCCGTACGTTGAAAAGTTGTACGGTTCGGCAAAGTTCGTGGTGTTTTGGGTAGCTACCGGTGTTGCTGGGGTCGCCGCCAGTTACCTGACAGTAGTTAATTCCCCTACGCTCGGGCCTATCGGACGTTTTATATTCAAGACTCAGGACGTGCCTTCGGCGGGAGCCTCGGGTGCGTTGTTCGGACTGGTTGGCGTGCTTTTTGTCTTCGGCATCAAATTTCGTCACGAGCTGCCGGAAGGTTTCAAGCGTGCATTCGGCACCGGCATGTTGCCGATTATCCTCATCAACCTATTTATTGGTTATCTTGGACGTGGAGTTATCGATAACGCGGCACATCTCGGTGGTTTGATCTCCGGTGCTGCTCTCGCTTTGGTAGTCCAATATCGTCGTCCAGGCGAAAGACCCACCATCACTGCGAGTTGGTACGTGTTGCAGACCGCCGCGTTACTTCTTGTCGCCGTCAGTTTTTTCAAAGTGGCCCAGCATTTTAAAGATTCAGTCACGGTAGTTACTCCTCCACAGGTGCCTGAAGTCGCTCCTGAATTGAACGCGTTCCTGATCTATTCGCGAGTTATCAACGATGCACAGGAAACGTTGAACGAGGCGATGCACGGCAACACAAGCGGCGTTGACGCAACAATCCAGCGACTTGACTCCGTGCCGCAGTTGGATCCGAAAGCCGATGAATTGCGTCAACGCTTGAGAGTGCTGTTGGAACGTGCAAAGACTGAAAGTCTAACGACGCCAGCTCCGCCTTCCGGAAAAAAGGGAGAGGTCGGTAAAAGAAGTTTTGCGGCCGATATCGTGGCGTGGAAGAAAGAATACAACCAGTGGCTGCAAACTACTGGTCGTCATTACTGATAATTTAAGAGTTCATCATGGAGGCTAGCAGATGCAGATAAAGAAAGTGGGCGTTCTCGGTTGCGGGTTAATGGGTTCGGGAATCGCCCAGGTCGCGGCCACTGCGGGTTTTGAGACGGTGGTCAAAGAAGTTTCCAATGAATTGATTGATAAAGGTTTCAAAGGAGTTGAGAAATCGCTGGCAAAATTTGCGGAGAAGGGGACTATAACCGTTGATCAGCAGAAGCAGATTCGGGAACGTTTGCGCGGAACCACATCGCTTGCGGATCTTGCAGACTGTGACATTGTGATTGAAGCAATCATCGAGAACATTGACGAGAAAAGAAAAACATACAAGGAACTCGATGAGATTTGTAAACCAGATACGATCTTTGCATCCAACACGTCTTCAATTTCGATTACCGAGATGATGACGGCAACCTCACCGTCGCGACAGGAGCGATTCATTGGACTGCATTTTTTCAATCCAGTGCCGCTAATGAAATTGGTCGAAGTGGTACGAACGATTTTGACTGACGAGGCGGTTTACGAAACAGCAGTCGAATTTAGTAAGCGCCTCGGCAAAGTTCCCGTTCGGGCTGGGGACAAAACAGGGTTCATCGTGAACCGGCTGTTGGTTCCGTACATGTTGGATGCGATTCGAGCTCTCGAAGAAGGTGTAGGAAGTATTGTTGACATCGACAATGCGATGAAGCTCGGTTGCGGTTATCCGATGGGTCCCTTCACGTTGGGAGATTTCGTTGGACTGGACACGACATATTACATTGCGGAAATCATGTTCAATGAATTCCGTGAAAAGAGATTTGCTCCCCCACCGCTACTAAAGAGAATGGTGCTGGCGGGACTGTATGGACGCAAAACGGGTCGTGGATTCTACGACTACACTCAGGACGCTAAGAACCCCACTCCGATGAAGCTTGTTTGAGCTATAGCCATCACCTATACTCGATCCGTTTTTGTGAATTTGCTGTTTGATGGGATCGGCGAAGCGTTTTGAAACCAACTGTTCATGAAGGGCGCCTGAATGCCGGCGGTTTTCGTTTCGCAATTGTGGCGAGTCGCTGGAACGATTTCATTACGACACAACTGGTAGACGGCGCTTTGGCCGCTTGCGAACGCTTGGGCGCCGATGAAAGGTCGGTTGAATTGTTTCGCGTTCCAGGAGCGTTTGAAATCCCGTTGCTGGCACGGACTGTTGCAAAAACGGGAAAGTTCGATGCTGTGATTTGTCTGGGCACGATCATTAGGGGTCAAACTCCGCACTTCGAATACATCGCCAGCGAAGTCGCACGAGGTATTGCTCAGGTTGGTATGGAAACGGGGGTGCCGACAATCTTCGGCATAGTAACTGCAGACACTGTCGATCAGGCGATCGATCGTGCTGGTGTTAAGCTCGGAAATAAGGGATACGAAGCCGCGATGACCGCTGTTGAGTTAGTAAATCTTTACAAGGAAGCGTTCAGGAATGATGCAGGATGAATCACGAGGTCTGAAACTCGACCTTTGCCTCTCGCCTGCATATTTGAAGTAATATGGGTTCCCGTCGTAAGGCACGTGAGTGTGCCTTGCAAATGCTCTTTGCGGCTGATGTTGCCGGTACTTCTGCCGAGGAAGTAGTCCGTACTTACTGGGCGGAACTGGGAGAGGCTGACATCGAGGATGCGGCCCGGGCTTTTGCTACTCGGCTCGCCGCCGGAACTCTCGCGCACGCCCAGG
>JBKPCC010000080.1:0-9764 GCA_046727215.1 Acidobacteriota bacterium | reverse complement strand
GGGGCGCTGTTTTCGCGATTTTTTTGGTTGTAGCGGTGACGAATTTTTCAAACGCGGGCCTACTCGCCGCCGCACTCCAAAGCTAGTTCAGCCGATAAAACTTACGGGCGTTTTGAGAAAACACTTGCGAACGCTGATCTTCGTTCAAATCCTTAAGCAATTCTTGAAATGAATCGAGGACCTGATCGTACGCAGCGGCCAGCAAGCACACGGGATAATCACTACCGAATAACATTCGATTGGGGCCAAACAATTCCAGCGCGCTCTCAACAAATGGTCTAAGGTCGTCTGTCTTCCAGGCCCTGTGATTCGCTTCAGTAACCAGCCCGGAAAGCTTGCAGTACACATTTGGCAGCGCTGCCACTGGTTTTAGTTCACGCATCCACTCGCTGATCGCGCCGGCGGCAATCGGAGGTTTGGCCATGTGATCAATGACAAGTGACAAATCGGGACACGTTTCGGCGACAATGCGGGCATACTTCAGGTGACGAGTGTGCACAAGTAGATCATATGACAAGCCATGCGCACCGAGAGCCTTCAACCCTGCGAGTACAGGCGGGTGGACCAACCAATCATCATTCGGCTCACTTTCCACCAAATGCCGGACACCTTTGAACTTCTCATTCGCAGCCAACTCTTTGATCTGCTGATCAACCTCTCCGTTCGTTAGATCAACCCATCCTACAACACCGGCGATAAAGGGATACTTATCAGCCAGGTCAAGCAGCCACCGCGACTCGGACAAAGAATTGCTGGCTTGAACGAGCACCGTTTTATGCACGCCATACTCATGGAGGATGGGCAGAAGAGTTTCCGGCTGGTAATCGCGATAGAGCACTCCCAGATCGCTACTCATCCAAGGATAGTCAAAGCGCCCAACTTGCCAAAAGTGCTGATGGCTATCGATGATCTCCATGATCGTCGATGTACTCGCGGCCTCCGCATTTCTTTCGAGATTACGAGTACTTCGGTTCCCGCGGCTTCTCTCCTCTCTTACCTTCATGATCCTGACGTGGCTCTCCATCACATTCGAGAGCGAATGTCGTTATCAGTTCCGGCGCTGTTTTCGGCAAACCGGTAAGGCGAACACGATAGTCGTCTTGTTCGAACTTTACCGGCTGATCGGTGCCGTGGAATCGCGCAGAAGTAACCTTGTTGGTCAGATTTCCAATTACGACTGTTTCGCCGGGCCAATAATGCACGTGGGCGAACAACGTATTTCCCTTCCGTGTAAAGCTCAGATAATTTCCGCGACGTGGTTGACAGCGATCCGATCCATAAATCGTAGTTCCGTGTTTTGCCATCCAATCTCCAACCGTCGTTAGAATTTTCACTGATTCCTCGGGAATGGAACCATCCGGCATCGGACCGATGTTTAGGAGATAGTTGCCGCCATCTCGAGCACACGTAATCAGATTACGAATCACCGTGGTTGGCGTCTTCCAATTCCTATCGGAAGCGTGATAGCCCCAACTGTCGTTCAAGGTCATACACGACTCCCAGGGACGATTTGCAGACGCTTCGATACGCTGCTCAGGCGTATCGAAGTCTTCAGGAATCTTTGAACGGTTGTTAATGATGATCTCGGGCTGCAGCTTGCGCACCATCGTATTCATGTCGACTGATTCCCAGCCCTTCGCATCCAAAGGCCACGCTACGTCGTACCAGAGAATGTCGACAGTGCCATAGTTCGTCATCAATTCCTTAACGTGACCATGAATGTAATCGACAAATCGGCGTCGTGCGTTTTCATCTTTTAAACACGCAGCGCCATCCGGATGATGCCAATCCATTAACGAGTAGTAGAATCCGAACCTCAGCCCTTCAGCGCGAGCAGCATCGACATATTCACGAACAAGATCACGACCCGGTCCTCGCTTTGCAGCACAGTAGGCTGTTAACTTCGAATCAAAATTGCAAAACCCTTCGTGGTGTTTCGACGTCATGACCATGTACTTCATTCCAGCTCGACGAGCCAGACGTGCCCAGTCACGCGCAGCATTCGGTTTTGGGTTGAAGCGATCGGCTAAGGGTTCGTATTCCTTTACGGGAATGCCCTCATTTTCCATCACCCACTCATGCCGGCCGAGCACACTGTAAAGTCCCCAATGAATGAACATGCCAAACTTTGCCTCGTGCCACCACTTCATTCGTCGCGTGCGATCGTCGATCGTAGATGTGGTTGGCGCGCCAGTGTCGGCCGGTCTCGCCTGCTGGGCCGAAGTTAGTTTCAAGCCGGAAGCCACGGTCGCAATGCCGCCGGCGGCGGCACCCATAGCTGCAAGGTAATCTCGCCTGTTCATCTCAGTTTCTGGTCTCCTTGCTTAGAGTTAGTCAGGTCGGCCGGGACTCGGCCTGGGAGAGTTGTTCTACAATCAGCGACGTCCATGCGCTCTTAGTCTTGAGCCATCGAGTTTCCGTCGCGTAAGGACCTGTTTACGTCGGGGTTACCTTCTAGTGGATCAGGCGTGAGGCTGAAGTGACTGTTCCCCTTGATCAGCTTCAGCCTCACAATTGGCCTCCTGGCCAAAAACTAGGGCAACAATTCAATCGTCCGTTAGCGGTAACGGATACTAGTCGTTACCGCTAACGAAGTCAAGGAATTTTTACTGAAACGGTAATCAACAATTCCCACAGCAGTCGGTCGATGTTTCAGATTCTTTCTACAAACTGGCGGCGAAAATGCTGAGCATACGCCATCGGCCGTAGCCACTTCCGCAGTGGTAGGGATTCTTCAGTTGAGACGCGAATGCTCGACTATTTCAAACTCGCCTTTCAACCGAATGTCCTCAGATGACGATCCAACCATCACGCGAAACATTCCTGGCTCTACTACGAAATGCATGCTTCGATCCCAGAGCGCGAGATCGCGATCGCTTAATGTGAAACTCACAGTTTGCGTTTCACCCGGCTTTAAATGGATCCGGCGAAACCCTCGCAGGTTCTTCTCGTACGTCGTCACACTGCTCACCAGATCGCGCGTGTAGAGTTGCACTACTTCATCGCCTTCACGCTCACCGCTGTTGCGCACGTCGACTGTAACTGTAATTTGTCTTCCGGATGGAGTACGTGGCGGATCGATCCGCAAATTGCTGTAATCAAACGTTGTGTAACTTAAGCCGTGACCGAAATAGTAGAGCGCTCCATTGACACGAGATTTTTCGCCTTCCCACTGCGAATTCGGTTTAGCTGGAAAGTTGTAAGGGATCTGCCCGACCGTCTTCGGAAATGTAACAGTTAGTTTCCCACCCGGGTTGTAGTCGCCGAACAATACATCCGCAATCGCAGTTCCTCCCTGAGCTCCAGGAAACCAGGCTTCCACTATTCCGGGCACGTACTTATCACCCCAATTGATACTCATCGGTCGTCCATTTAATAAAACGAGCACAACAGGTTTGCCGCTCGCGTACACTGCTTGCAATAGCTCCAATTGGCGTCCCGGCAGATCGAGGCTAGTCCTACTCACGCTCTCTCCAACCGTTTTTCCTGAATCGCCCAGCACGACAATAGCGACATCGGAGGTACGAGCAATTGCTGCGGCTTCGTCTATACCCTTGCGCTCCTCTTCTGTGAGCGGCTCGGGCAAAACCTCCGTCTCGGGCCAATGAGCGCTGATTACGTCACAACCTTTCGCATAACTAACCTTAACGCTACTACCGAGTTTGTTTTTGATCCCTTCGAGCACCGTCACCCCCCGAACACCAGATGGCCCGTACCGATATCGCGTCAAGCTGTCGTCATCGGCGTTTGGTCCAATCACTGCAATTGACGAAATGTTTTTACTGAGCGGCAAAACACGATTAGCATTTTTTAGAAGCACAATGCTTTCCCGGGCCGCTCGCAGGGCCACGGTTTGATGTTCTGGCGAGTTGACCACTTTTAATGTCTGTTCGGCATCTTCGATGTACGGGTGATCAAATAAGCCGACAATGAACTTGACTCGCAACACGTCTCGAACGCGATCGTTCAGCAACTGCATTGACACCTTTCCCTCTTTGACGAGTTCCCTTAACGGCAGGATGTAGTCTTCAGGTTTCGTGAAGTTTGTTTTTACATTCAACCCGGCTTGAATGGCCTGTCGCACCGCATCCTTCATGTCCGCTGCCACGGCGTGTTTGTTGTATAGATACTCGACGGCGCCACTGTCGGACACTACGTAACCGCGAAATCCAAAGTCTTTCCTAAGCCGTTCGACGAGCCAATATTCACTGCCGGTGATCGGGATGCCATCGAAGTCGTTGTATGAGCTCATTACTCCGAGCATTCCCGCTTCTTTGATTGCCGCAGCAAAAGGCGGAAGAAAAATATTTTCCACTTCGCGCGGGGAGGTTTGTGGGTCCGTGCGCGCCTGACCTTCACGCGCGCCCTTTCCAACACTGTAGATGGTGAAGTGTTTCGCGGTCGAAGCGACCCTTCGCTGTTCCTGCAACCCCTTAACCATCTCGACTCCAAGCCGGGATACGAGATAAGGATCTTCTCCGTAAACATCCTCCAAACGTCCCCAGCGTTGATCGCGCGCGACATCGAGCGTGGGGGCATACACATTTGTATAACCGAGGGCCCTCGCCTCAATTCCAGTGATTCTTCCCATTTGACGAACTAATTCCGGATCCCAGGTGTGGCCCATCCCCAATTGAGACGGAAAACTTGTGGCGGTTTTGAAAGCCAATCCGCGCAAACCTTCATTGGTGAAATCAACGGGGATGCCCAATCGAGTAGATTCGATGAAAAACTGCTGTACCTGATTGATGGCCCAGATGTGTTGTTTTAGATCTGAGGCATAAACACTATTTGCTCCTGAGCCTACTCCGTTGAGGTGCTCATCTATGTTTGCAATGCCATCTTTCCAGATCTGGTTCTTCCAATCCGGCGTGGGCAATTCGTCTTTCAACACCCGGCCATAACCGTAAAGAGTTGCAGTTTGGCAGGTCTTTTCATCGACCGTCATCTGCGACAGCAGATCGTCTATTCGCTTTTCGATGTCGGCGTTCGGATCTTCATAGACATCTTTCCGCCCATTCTTGTTTAGGTCGATCCAGCCCTGGTGGTAGATTGATTTGTTCGTGGTTTGCGATTGTGCCGGCCATGTGTTCATTTCCAGCAGAGTTAATGCCGCACACGCCCACACACAACTTATGGCTGCTAGTTTTTTTGAGTTAGTCATTTGGCATCGAAATTGATCCACGAAACAACACGAAGTTTTTCGCGTGATTTAGTGGTAGTCTTAGGATCGTTTTACAGAACGGAAACCAACGTACCAAACACACCATTAAATTTCGTTTGATTTGGTGGTCCAGTTTGTTATAGCGACGGTTCAAGATAGTGCCGATCCGGTTGCTGTCGCAGTCTTTCTGCTGCCGCTTCAGCGGTGATATCGCGCTGCGGCGTCGCAAGCAATTCATAACCAACCATAAACTTCTTTATCGTGGCCGAGCGAAGCAATGGTGGAAAGAAGTGTATGTGCAGATGCCACTGGGGATGAGATTGCCCGTCCGTCGGCCGCTGGTGAAAACCCATCGTGTAGGGAAATGAAGTGCGAAAGAGGTTGTCGTAACGAGTCGTCACCAGTTTCAAAACGCGTGAGAGATCGTCGCGCTCTTGGTAAGAAAGTTCGTCAAGCCCACTCAGGTGGCGTTTGCTGAGAATCATCGTCTCGAACGGCCACACCGCCCAGAAGGGAACCAGAGCTTGAAAAGAACCAGTTTCAACAACTAGCCGTTCATTCAACTTCAGTTCGACCGTTAGATAATCACAAAGAAGACAACTTCCGTGTGCTGTTCGATATTGGTTTTGGCGCTCATGCTCTTTGCGTGGCTCATTCGGCAAATTAGCGTTGGCCCAGATCTGGCCATGCGGGTGAGGATTGCTTGCGCCCATCATGGCACCGCGATTCTCAAAAATCTGGACCCAATTTATGAAAGATTTGCTACCCAGTTCCTGATATTGCTCGACCCAGGTGTCTACAACGTGACGAATATCTTGAATGCTCATTCGTGAAATCGTCAGATCATGGCGCGGCAGAAAACAGACCACGCGGCAGATTCCTGGCTCGCCGCGAGCGACGATTAGTTCATGTTCGACGAGCGTCTCGGGCGGAGTGTCGGCGCGCAAGGCAGAAAAATCGTTATCGAAAACGAAGGTATTCGAGTAATTCGAGTTGCGTACACCGCCGGCTCGTTCATTGCCTGGACACAAATAACATTTCGGGTCGTAAGGGGGCAGGGATTCCCGCGGTTCGTCTTCGACTTGTCCCTGCCAGGGTCGATCGGTTCGATGCGGCGAAACCAGAACCCAATCTCCCGTAAGCGCATTACACCGGCGATGAGCGTGTTTTGTGAGATCTAACACTCCGTCATCGCTCCTAATCTCCATTGTCGCGACCGGCTCTGGTCGCGCGGCGGCCAAACCATAACATGGCCAAACCAAACACGAGCATCACAATTCCCCACCAGAGATTTACGTTGATGCCGAGAGCGCGCTGATAAATGCTCTTGTCACCGACAATACCAAACACGAACAGCAACAAACCAAGAATGGTAAACATCAGCCCGATCGGTAATCGTATGTCAAGACCCACCTCTTATCTCCTTTGTTACAGCGACAAAAAGGCACAAAACCGAATGATTTGTGGCCATTTACCAGAAAACGAAATTAAGGACGAGCGCGCCGCCCACAACAATTGCGCCGAGAAACGCCGGCCGTTTGTACCAGGCGAGCTCATCTTCTTTCGGTCTTGTGGTCAATGAATAGACCAATCCAGTCAACTCAGACTCCGCGCGGGGCCTCGTCAAAAGACTCACGGCAATAGTGACAACGAAACAGGTGGTCCATGCGAATATGGCTGTCCAAAAGTTCTGCGCCATCTCGCTGGGATAAACATGCATCACTCCAAACCAGCCGCCCTTTATTCCCACGACCGCGCCATGGGGCAACGTCAATCCGTGGTGCAATGCAGCTGCCGCGGTGCCGGATAACAGTCCCACAAACGCACCATGACCAGTCGCTCTTTTCCAAAACATACCCAGCAGAAAAGTAGCAAACAGCGGCGCGTTTACAAACGCAAAAACCAGCTGCAGCATGTCCATAATGTTATTGAAACGCGTAGCAACATATGCGGCCGCGACTGAGATCCCAATGCCGAAAATCGTGGCCATCCGTCCCATCCAAAGGTAATGCTGATCGCTCGCACCTCTTCTGATGTATGACTGGTAAATGTCGTACGTCCAGACTGTGTTGAAAGCGGTTACATTTCCAGCCATTCCTGACATAAAACTCGCCAACAGTGCAGTTAGCCCAACACCTAACAGTCCACTGGGAAAGTAATGACCAAGCATCATTGGAATGGCAAGATCGTAGTTGAATGTTCCATCCAGCTTTCGTGGTAACGCGAAACCGCTGCTGCCGGCCTGATAGGTCAACGCGATCGCGATCATTCCAGGCAGGATCACGAGGATCGGAAAAAACATTTTCGGAATTGCGGCAATCAAAGGCGTCCGTCTTGCTGCTGACATTGATTTGGCAGCCATAGCTCGTTGCACAACCAGAAAATCCGTGCACCAGTAACCAAACGACAGAACAAAACCAAGGCCCATCGCCAACCCAAACCACTCAACGCCCATAGGGTTGTTCGAAGGAGATGACATGAAATGCCAGGATGAGCTCCACGCTCCGGCCTGATAACCTTGACCGATTGCGACGCCGTTTAGTCGCGTTACCAATCCGCTCCAGCCCCCGGCATCCTTGAGACCAAGGAGAACTAACGGCGCAAAGCCGAACACGATCAGGAAAAACTGAAGCACCTCGTTGTAAATAGCCGAAGTTAAGCCGCCCAGAAAGATATAGACGAGAACGATCGCTGCCGCAATCGTGATTGCAAATGTAAAGTTCCAGCCGAGCAGAACTCCCAACAGCAAGCCCATCGCGTAGAGCGAGATTCCCGACGAGAACACCGTCATGGTCGCAAATGAGATGGCATTGAAGCCGCGCGTCTTTTCATCGAAGCGCAATTTCAAGTACTCGGGAACTGATCGAGCTCGGGATCCGTAATAGAACGGCATCATAAAAACGCCGACAAATACCATCGCGGGGATTGCTCCAATCCAATAGAAGTGACTGGTCGCAATGCCGTATTTTGCGCCGGAAGCGCCCATGCCAATCACTTCCTGCGCGCCCAGATTGGCCGAGATAAAAGCCAGGCCTGTAATCCACGCTGGGAGCGAACGTCCTGAGAGAAAGAAGTCTTTGCTCGTTTTCATGTAGCGCTTGAGAGCAAAACCAATCCCCAAGACGAACACAAAGTACACGAGCATTATGGTCCAATCGATGATTGTGAGCTTCATGATTTAGATTTAGATTTAGATTTAGATTTAGATTCGGATTTGGTCACCTTTGAATTGGAATACAATTTTTCAAGGCCGTGAGTCGCGATTCTTTTTCGTGTTTTTTCGTGTGATTTCGTGGATCGTTCTGCTGTAGCCGAGCTGGAAATCGGATCCACGAAAATACACTAAAGCACACGAAAACAATCTCGATGCAAATTCCAAACTCCGGACTCAAGAAAATGAACTACTCTCGTGTCAATTCACCATCAACCAATCGCCAGATATGCAACGGATTCCCGTTCTTCAATTCGTCAGGCAATGCCGAATCTGGCCAATCCTGATAAGAAACGGGTCGAACAAACCGCAGTGCAGCGCGGGTGCCGACGGATGTAAATCGGGCATCAGAAGTCGCCGGAAATGGACCACCATGGACAATCGAATGAGAAACTTCGACGCCGGTTGGAAAGCCGTTCAGAATCAGCCTGCTCGCTCTCGTTTCGAGCAGCGCGAGCAAGTCTTGATGGTTTTCGATTTCAACCTCGGTTGCATGAACAGTAGCCGTTAATTGACCTTCGAGTGTTCTGGCGACTTCGCTGAGTTCACCAATGTCACCGTAGCTCACTAACAGTGTCGCCGGCCCAAAAATCTCTTCACTGAGAACAGGATTGGAGAGGAACGACTTTGAATCCGTTACGGCGAAAGCTGCCGTGCATCCGCAACCGTCAGAATCATTCTGTCCCGAGAACAGCTTTATCGCCGGCTGATTACTCAATGTTGAAAGGCCTTGATGATAAGCACGACTAATTTGCGAGTTCAGCATCGTAAACCTGGCCGTGTTCATCATCTTTTCTGTTAGTTTTGAAATAAAACCATCAATGGCATCAGAAGGAATGAAGATGAGACCAGGATTCGTACAGAACTGACCGGCTCCGAGCGTTACTGAAGCATGTAGGCCACTAACAATTTCATCTTCCCGTTCTTTCAATGCACCCTGGAAAATCAGCACCGGATTTACACTGCTCATCTCCGCATGAAAAGGAATAGGTTCGGGTCGACTTGCAGCAATCTTCATCAAAGCCTGTCCACCCGCTCTCGAGCCTGTAAATCCGCCCGCTTTAATCGACGGGTTCGAGAGTAATTGCGTCCCTACCTGATGGCCTGGTCCAAACAAGAGTGAAAAGACGCCTTCGGGTAGATCAAAACGCGCGACTGCGGCGGATATCGCCAATCCGACCAACTCAGCGGTTCCGGGATGGGAATGATGGGCCTTAACGACTACTGTGTTTCCGGCGGCGAGTGCGGACGCTGTGTCCCCGCCGGCGACGGAGAAAGCAAGTGGAAAATTGCTGGCACAAAAAACCGCAACTGGACCAAGCGGCCGATACATGGAACGAACGTCAGGTTTTGGCAATGGTTTGCGCGTGGGATCCCCGCGATCGATCC
>JBKPCC010000079.1:0-8428 GCA_046727215.1 Acidobacteriota bacterium | reverse complement strand
ACAGAAGGTGACACTAGCTTATGTGCGATGGCCACCGGCTTGCCGGCTTTATCGAGCCCTGCCGTTATCCGATGCAGAGTCGCGGGACGATAAACATCGTGCTGCATGTCTTCTTCGCGTGACCAAATGACCTTCACCGGTGTCCCGACTGCCCTTGAGATCACCGCGGCTTGAACGACGAAATCAACGAGTAACCGCCGCCCGAATCCGCCGCCAAGCAAGGTGCGATTGATCGTCACTTTCTCTGGCGGCAGCTTGAACATGCCGCTCAAGGTGATCTTGGCTAGCTCTGGGCCCTGTAGCGGTCCCCAGACGGTGCAACTGTCATCAGTGACCTGCGCCGTGCAGTTCATCGGCTCCATGGTGGCGTGCGCCATAAACTGCGATTCATATTCCTGTGAATAAGTGTCGGCGAATTTAGGCTTTGGATCCTCAGCTCGAAAGCCATCGCCTTCCGATTTCACAGTCTTCCAGGAATTGCCATCGAGAGCTGCGCGATACTGCTTTGACAGGCTGTCACTGCTGACATTCGAATTCTCGCCGCCCTCAAACTCAACTTTCAGCGCCTTGAGTGCTTGCCGCGCTTGCCAGTATTGATTGGCGACGACTGCGATTCCATTTGGAATTGGCACTACATCGATGACGCCGGGAAGAATCGCGACCGAGTCTTTGTCGAAATACGAAACTGTGCCGCCATGAACCGGACTCTGCATGACAGCGGCGTGAACCAATCCGGGAACGGTGAAGTCAATTCCGAAGATCGCAGCACCGTTTAGTTTTGAAGCGAGTTCGACGCGGGTCAGTGATCTGCCAAGAAGCTTCCATTCGCTTTGCGGTTTCAGTTTTGGATCTTTTGGTGGAACAATCCGCGCGGCATCTTCGGCAAGATCTCCGAACTTGAAACTGCGCTTAGTTGGCCGATGAATAATGCGACCGTTTTCTGCGGCGCAATCTTCTGGCTTAGCGTCCCAACGCTTCGCTGCAACCACGATCAACATCTCCCGCGCGGATGCACCCATTGTTCGTAGCAGTTCAAAGAAGCCAGTCGTGCTTTCGCTGTTTCCAGTGAATTGCCAATTGATGCGTGGATTGCGGTATTCGGGCGCCACGGTTGAGAATTCGATCTTTACTCGACTCCAATCAGCGCCTAACTCTTCCGCGAGCACCGCCGGCAGTGTGGTCATCACGCCCTGCCCCATCTCCGACTGGGAAGAGATCAAAGTCAGTTCATCATTCGAGCTAATGCGAATCCAGGCATTGAGCGGAATGTCACTTTGCGGAGAGCCTGCTGTAAGGAAACCGCCGCTTCCGCGTATTGAGATTGAATAGCCGAGCAGCAATCCGCCGCCGGCGGCCAGCGATGACGTTAGAAACACACGTCTGGGAACCTTTGCGTTCATGACTTGACCGATTCTTTCCTGATAATGTCAGCGGCACGACGAATTGCGTTGCGTACGCGCTGGTACGTGCCGCAACGACAGAGATTACCGCTCATCGCATCGGCGATATCGTCGTCGGTGGGTTTTGGTTTCTGAACCAGCAAACAAGCCGCCGACATCATTTGTCCCGGTTGGCAGTAGCCGCATTGCGGAACCTGAATCTCCATCCATGCTTTTTGGACGGGATGGCTGAGATCATTCGATAGCCCTTCAATCGTAGTTACTTTCTTTCCCGTCACTCTGGAAATCGTGGTAACGCACGAACGAATCGCATCTCCATCAAGATGCACTGTGCAGCAACCACAAATTGCCATCCCGCAGCCGTACTTGGTTCCAGTCAAACCGAGATCTTCGCGCAGGACCCACAGCAAAGGCTTTTCGGGCTCGACCTCAACCGTCGTGCTCTTGTCGTTCAGGATGAAAGTGATCTTCTTCATCTGGGCCCCCTTGTTAGTGTGGACACGCACCGCCCTTCCCGATCCACTCTTTCACGCTCGCCACGAATTGGTCATGAGTAAACGGCGGCTTGGTTCTGCCTTCACCCGGATTCCATCCCCACAGCACCAGCGGATCCGTCGCCACGTGATGAATCAATTGTTCCCCAGTCAAACCACCATTCTGTTTTCGATCCTGAAGTTGCCGGCAGAGCTGTGACGCAGTTCGGCCCTGAAAAATCATCGGAGTCTTCGCCGAGGGCAAATGCCAGCGAGGCGTAGTCGAATCCAGCGAACCATCGGCCAAAACATTCGGCGCCCCTGGCGGCATGTGTAGTCCTTGCTGGTTTTGCGCCTGGTGACAATTGGTGCACTTAAGCGTGAAGACGCCCTGTCCATCGAGCCCGCGACGTAAGCGAAGGCCAGTATGCGGCCGGCTATCTTCCCCCCGAAGGGGCGCGTCACCTGCCGGATGACAATTGACACACCGTGGACTCATGAAGACCTTGTACGCGTCACTGAACGCGGCGCGGGCGTCGTCGTCATCTTTTGTCTCCGAAGAAGTGACGGTCGTCGTTAAATAAAAGACAGCCGCCATTCCCAAGAGCAATAGACCGATTAATCCTGTCCGCCTCATCGTGTAACTCCCCGTTGATCTCGATAATACGAGAATCGCTGCCGAGCTCATGTGCGCAAAGCTCCTGATCATTTCTTCAATCGTCCTGTTTACTGATGACTTTTGAGGCTTGGCTTCGGGTTACCGCGCCCAGCATGGGATAAGTTTCAACCTTGAAGTTGAGACCGGAGTGGTTCACGGGATCGTTTGCTATTAGCCGGTGCGCCTCTTATTCAAACTCAACTTCAAGCACTGAGAATTCCGTACGGCCCAATCATCGGTACCTTCCTCAACGAACCTTACGAACAGGAAACCGACCCTCTGCATAGCGGCGATATTCTTGTAGTTTACACTGACGGCGTGACAGAGGCTGTGAACGCGGCGGGTGTGGAATTCGGCGAAGAGAGACTGCGATCGATCCTGTTTGAATGCCTGCGGTTGTCGGCGCGCCAATCGGCCGAAAAGATCATTGCCCGGGTTTTAGACTGGCAAGGCCAAGCCGGACAGCATGATGACATCACATTGATCGTCGTGAAGATTAAATAGACTTACATTGTAGGAAGCTGAAGATAACGACGATACCAAAGAGCGCTTCAGAGTTGAATAAAAGTTCACGGGAGAATTCAATCCGCAATCAAGCGAATTGAGATGAATGGATTCGGGTGCGATATATTAACGACTCCCAAAGGGTCGACGCCGCCGCGTCGGCCCGGAACTGAAAATTATGAATCCTCGCTCGGGTACACGCTATGTATGATCTGATCATAATTGGTGCTGGCCCAGGCGGAATTGCACTTGCCGCCGAAGCCTGTGCGTCGGGTGTTAGTCAATCGCAAATACTAGTTCTGGAAAAGGGCTCGACCCACAACTCCGCAATTCGCCAGCTTTATCCCGATCAGAAACTCACTACGGCGAACTACAAGGGATTCGATGCACGGTGCGAAGGACTTTTATGCGTCTCCGACATGACCAAGGCGCAGACTATAGAGTTTTTCGATAAAGTCATTGCAGAATACCAAATCAACATTCAATTTAACGCCGAGGTCTTCGGTATGCACGGGGTCAACCAAGAGGGAGGAGCCCGTTTTCGAGTGGAATCCTCAAATGGAGTTTACGAGAGTAAAGTCCTGGCGGTCGCTATAGGCATATTTGGTCGCCCGAATAAACCGAAGGATTATCGACTGCTGCCGTCTCTTAAAGAAAGACTTTTGTTCGACATGACATCGCATCCGATCCAAAACGAGGATGTGCTTGTCGTTGGTGGCGGCGATACGGCAGCGGAGTACGTCCAGTACCTCCAGCGACAACGCAACCGCGTTACTCTTTCATACCGCCAGGCGCAGTTTTCTAGATTAAGTAAACAGAATCACGAAGCGCTCTTTGCAATGGAAGAACGTAACGAGGTTGAAATACTCCGAGGCTCTAATATTAAACAGATCGAGGACGAGGCGGGACGCCCTCGTGTTGTATTCAATGAACCTGAGTTTCCAACTCGCACATTTGAGCGCGTGATATACGCGCTGGGAGGCACTACGCCGACAAATTTTCTGCGGACATTGGGAATCGCCTTTAATGATCAGGGTCCGATATTCGATGAGGCTGGTGCGACCAATGTGACAGGCCTTTACCTGATTGGTGATCTAGTGGTTGGTAAGAAGGGTGGATCAATTATTACCGCCTTCAATTCGGCGGTGCACGCCATGAAGCGTATCTGCGTCCAGGATTTGTCCTGCAATCCGTAACATCCTAAAAGGTTTGTCACTGCGTGATCGAAACGAGTGCAAGGAGGAGGAAGGCAGTTTGTGGTCGCTGAAGCAGCTCAACTCTGCAGCGCTTTAGAGCTCCTATCATCGAATTCATGACACTCTCATTCCATCTAAATGCCACACCCGCTTCGTCCGCCTGCGTCGCAAAAGCATCTTTCTAACTATTGCGCAGCAATACATTCCTGGCACCAGCATGACGCTTGTTATCCGCACCACTGGTGATCCCAAGAGTTCCTTGCCCGCAGTGCGGAATGCACTGCTGACGTTAAATAAAGACTTGCCGGTGCGAGATGTCATACCTTTGCAAGATGTCAGAGGCGGGTCTCTTGAACCAATCAAACTCGCCGGCGCGATCACTGGCGGGCTGGGCCTCTTTGCGCTGTGCCTTACGGCCATTGGCATCTACGGCATGACGGCTTACGTGGTCAGTCTACGGACCCGTGAGATAGGCACACGCATCGCACTTGGTGCACAGCCGCGCGACGTCCTGAGATTAGTGGTCGGAAAGGGATTCAGGCTCACTGTTATTGGGGTTGCGTTGGGCTTAATCGGCGCTTTGGTACTGACGCGTGTTCTCTTCAGCTTAATCTATGGCTTGGGCGCTATGGCTTACCTCACATTTATCACTGTTCCGACGCTAACAGTGATCGTTGTATTGCTTGCGAGTTATTTGCCCGTGCGTAAGGTATCCCAGATGGAACCGGCAGACGCGTTGCGTTACGAATGATAAGGACCTTAAGACGATCGCGCTGAGGAATGAGTAAGGTCCAACCTTATTTGTCGGACGGCGCAGCTACTGTGTTAGTCAGACGAAGGAATGCTTCTTCCAGGCTCTCCTGAGTCGGGGTTAATTCATACACTTTGATCTCATGCGCTACCAACAGAGCATTCAGCTCAGGAACAAGTTCCGCGTCGGCATCAATCTGCAAAAACGCATCTCCATTCCGGCTAACCGTCACACCCGGTGCTCTGGTCAGTAGCTCAAAGGCGCCTGACAAGTTGTCGACTCGCACTTTATATCGGCTTGTGGGCGCTACCAGTGCCTCCGGCCCGCCTTCATAAAGTAAACGTCCTTCGTGAATGATTCCAACCCGATTGCACAGTTGTTCAACCTCCGTGAGGAGATGGCTCGAGAGCAAGACAGTTAACCTGAGTTCATTTCGAAGACGTCGAATCAGCTCACGCGTTTGTTGTATTCCCTGGGGATCGAGACCGTTTGTCGGCTCGTCGAGAATGATAAGGTCCGGCGTTGGTAAAAGCGCCTGTGCAATTCCTAGACGCTGACGCATTCCGTAAGAATAAACCTTTACCGGATCTCGCGCGCGTTCGCGCAAGTCTACGATCTCCAGCACCTCTTCCACCCGCTTGGTTTGGACCCCACCCGACAACGAAGCAAGCAGTTGTAAATTCCGGCGCCCAGAAAAATTTTCGTAGAACGCTGGTGTCTCGATGATCGCCCCTATCCGCGAGCGTGCCCGAAGGTATTCCCAACTCGAAGCGCGTACCGGAAATTTAATGACGCCAGATGTAGGCCTTACCAGACCCAACAACATTCTCAGCGTAGTTGACTTCCCCGCCCCGTTCGGGCCGAGAAAACCGTAGATGTCACCTCGCTCGACGCGCATCGTCAGGCGATCAACGACCGTGTGGGCGCCAAAACGTTTCGTCAACTCTTCGGTCTGTAGACTTATATCTGACATCGATCCCAACCAGCGCAGCGATTATCAAAGGCCTACTTCGACTAACAGCGGCCAGTGGTCCATGCGGCCAACTGCGGCATCACGTAAAACTTCGACTCGTCCGACCTGTTCAAGTTTAGCGGGCCCAAAAATGTAATCGATCCGGCGATCGTTGATTGCCGTATCGCCGGCTCCGCGTCCCAGATCGCGAAACTTGCCGAGGATGTGGCTGTACGATTCACTGTCGTGTTTCAGGTTGTCGGTATAAAGATTTGTCTCGTTGGTAGCCTTGAGTTCAAAGTTGAAATCACCGGCTATGAAAACCTCAGACGATTGCGCTCGAGTTTGCGCCCAATCGATCAACGCTTCCGTGTAGGTCCTTCGGCGAGCAGCATTGAATGCATCAGCATGAGCGCTCAAAAGCACTACTTCCGGCGTGTCCTGGCGTGGTCGGAATGAAGCTGCGAGAGCATAACGAGCACCCACGGCAACCGGGAGAAATGTTGCGCGCGTATCTTTAACCAGTACGGCCTCGAATCGATCTTCACTTCCTTGCTGCGCAACTGCGCCACGATATTTACCCCGTAGCAGACCTAGCAAATTGTTCAATTGCGCTCGACCTGTCAATTCCTGGAGTGCAATGGCATCAGGATCTTCACGTAGGATCAGTTCCGCAATTGCCGGCAGATCTTTGTCGTGCGCGCGCGTGTCATCTTCAAGTTCGGCATAACCAATGTTCCACGTGACGAGACGGAGCGAAACAAGGGCCTTACCCGGTCTGCTTAGTTCTTTGGACTCGTGCGGCTGTGCGAAGTGAACGGCGCCCACGATCATCAGACAAAACAGGAGGAGAAGAATCAGTTTCACCCACATATCAGGTAACAATATTCTTCCGCTCGAAGATAAACACGGTCGTCAGTAATAACCCGAATGTATACGCTCCGCAGACACAGGCGCTCTGCCATAGACTCTGCCACGGAATATCTGGCTTGAACACGTCGCGCCAGAACTCCATGTCGGTGGTAAAAAAGTACGGCCGCAAATGCTCGAAGAACTCCACTCGCCCAACGATGTAGAGAGTTAAATAGGCCGCGATGGTCATAACCGTGGCTTGTACTGGTGAGTCGAAGATGACTGAACAAAGCAGCGCGAGGGCAGCGATAACGAGAAGTGCCCAGGTGCCTGACAGTGCGGCATAGGCGAAACGCATGAGAGCTTCATCGCGCATGATCTTGCCGGGCGCGTCTACGAGATTAAGGGGACCGGGATAAAGCTCCAGGTTGCCCCAACCTACGAAAATCAATCCAACTATCAGATTCAAGGCAATAAAGAACGTTAGTAGTAAACCCGCATGGAGTGCGGTCACCAAGAACTTCGCCAGAACCAGCGAGGCGCGCGAAATTGGACGTGTACAGATCATCCGGAGAGTACCGGCGCGCGACTCACCTGCGATCTGTGAGCCTGATGTCATGGACACAAAAATCGGCAGGAGTAAGGTAAAAGAAAACAGTACCGAGTAGAGCGCGAAGGTCAATCCGTTGAAGTACTGTTTCGATTCATAAGTATATTTAAACTGCTCAACAGCCTGACCCCCTGTTTTGCGTGCGGCATAGGTGTAGAAGCCCCAAAGCATCAGCGCCACGAAGCCAATTAAGACAATAAAGGAGAGGTAGAAGCTTCTCGCGCGAAACAACTTTTCCAGCTCTAGTTTGAGTAGTGTGAGCATATCCGCGTCTTACGACTAAAAGATCTAAACGTGTCCGGCAAGTCAGTTGTTCAACTTATAACCACAAGAGTGCGTCGGCAACTGGCTAGCCCAGCGCACCAGTTCACAACTTGGTTGTAACCCGGTAGGCACAACGCCTGTCGCCCGAGACTATGTGCTCTTCCCGCTCTACCACGACTCCCCGTCCAAGTATGGAACGAAACAGATCGAGTTCCGTTGAGCAGAAGCCCTGGCACGTGTTGGCGGCCGCGCAGATGGGACAGTGGTTTTCAACCAATAGATAACTACCATCCTTCTCACGCCTCACTTCCGCCATATAGCCTTCTTCAGTGCGAACACGCGCTAATTCTCTTAGCTTTTTCTCCAATGGATCGGTCGGTCGAATTCGTTTCGAATAGTCCCTGCGCTGTTGAGCACAGCGCGAACTGAGCACCTGCTCCAGCCCCTTTTCACCAAAGGTATCCCGCAGAGCTTGGATTAGTGAGACGTTTAACTCGGCGTAGGCCTCTGGAAAAAATTGATCCGCCTCACGAGTCAGTCGCCAGTGCTTCGCGGGACGGCCGATGGGAACAGGTCGTTCTTCTGCTTCGACGTGACCCTCATTTTGCAGCGCATACAGATGCTGACGCACAGCCATAGCCGTCAGTCCAAGCTGATCGGCAAGTTGCGCCGAGCCAAGCGGACCTTGCGTCTTCAGGATTTTGACTATTGCGCGGCGCGTTTTGCGCTCGCCTTGCGGGGATTTAAGACTCATGCCTTCTTTTCTAA
>JBKPCC010000078.1:0-20751 GCA_046727215.1 Acidobacteriota bacterium | reverse complement strand
TGGGGGGACGATGCGAAACCCTACAGGGCGAAGGGGCCGACGGGAATTGCAGTCCGCACGCTAATTAATATCGTGAAGCGCACTGTGAATGCGAAAGGTATGTAGTACTGTTCGACAAATGAACGCAGGAAAAGCAGAAGTGATTAGGTCGTTCTAGTGCTTAATCAGAGACCATCGGCTTCAAGCCGATGGTCTCTGATTGGTTTCCCGGGTCTTGGGGACTCCCTCTTGTTGTTGCAGCGTCTGGGTACGTTGTTTCTCCGTCGGCGGCTTCATTTGTTTCCTATTGTAGACAGTGGGTGTCTTTCACTGTTTACAGATTAATCTTGCAAATCCACTCCACACCGTCAGGTTTTCCTTATTTTCTCAACATACTTAAAGTGGCACGAGGATTGAAGCAGCCGCGGGCAGCCAGAGGGCGCGGACTCCACTTTAAAAATAGGTCCTCGCCCCCCTCGAAGGCCGCTCGAGGAGTTCACGTACCGCCCCCTTTGGCCACCTCACGTTGATTCTCACTCAGCGATTCCTGACGATCTCCCAAACGTTTATTTACGATCTGTTCGCAGGGGCGTCCCTCCGTGGGCGCCCCTTGTGTAAAGACTTTGCATCTAAACGGCAGATGGAGCGCCCGCGGAGGGACGCCCCTATAGAATTCGGGCCTTTACTTCTGTTAGCTGATGGGCAGACAGAAAGTGTTATAATTTATACGTCTGCCCGGGGTTTCCTACCCTCCTTTGGTTCAGCGCTGGATTACATAGGGAGTAGTAAACGCGTTGATCGACTACTACAAAATTCTTGGAATCAAACGGAACGCTTCGAAGGCTGAGATAAAATCTGCCTACAGGAAGCTTGCCCGCCAGCGCCATCCGGACCTGAACAAAGGGTCGGATGCGGCCGCTCGCGAGTTCGCGCTATTGTCAAAGGCCTATCATATCCTTAGCGATCCGCAGGAACGCGCCTACTACGATCAACAATTGATGGCGCAGATGAATGCCAACTACTCCATTCTGCATTCCGACAACCCTCACGCGCGACGAGCACGCAATGTTGCAGTCCAGGCACGCTGGGACCGGGTTGTTGATGAGGTACTCGAGCGTGACCGCAAGGAGAACCGTGAACGGCAGCGAGCAGTTTTCACGACGGTATCATTGTTCTTGTCCACCTTCTTTGTCGCGATGATGCGACCGAATCTCTGGCAGGTATTTGACTACGCTGGACGAGCAGTAATTCTGACTCTTTTTGTGATCGGCGTCTGGCATCTGGCGACAAGATTGAAGGAGTATTTTGCGCACTATACTTACATACCGAAACCGATTCAGGATTCGATCATGCGGCAGGAAGAAAAGCCTGAGCAGCCATTCACGCGGTTCTCGGCGTATACGTTTTTGCTGATTGGTTACGGTCTAAGCCTCGGAATCGGACTTCTCATAGGATGGCACACGCAAGACTTCTTCAGCGACTTGCAGATGCTATTTCGCCATCGTGTGGAAGTTGTTCAATCCAGCATGTTGGCTTATTCTTCTGCATCGTTATTGATTCCTGATCTGGTTGTTTATCCTCCGATCGCAGTCCTTATAGTAGATTCTGTTCACGCGTTGGCGTCACGGATCGATTAATACGTCGAGTGACCTGCGCAAAAAACTTTTGGAATCTGAGAACGATTCACTTTCAGACGTGGGTCGTGTATAGTCGGCGTTCGCTGGAACCCGGTCAGCAATACATGTATTGAGAAAGAGAGGGTGGCCTCTCCGCTTTTCGATTTCCCTATCGAATGTCAACAAACTGGCGCCCCGTAAGTAAAATCCAACCGACGGCCCGCTTGTTCTAAAAAGAGGGAATGAGTTTGGTCGTCGCCCCTGAAGAAGGAGCAAGCGATGGCCAAGCGATTAACCCAACGCCAGATGCTGTCATTAAAACTGGACTCTCTAACAGACTCAGAAATACAAGAGTTGCTCGATTACGTGGGAATAATGGAATCAATGCGCCGGTCGGTAGCGGTTCCGTTAGCTTGGGAAGACGAAGTGCTCGCCATTCTTGCCGATGCGCACGAGAACAAACGCGCACGACAGGCACACGAATGGGATGCAGTCCGACGGCGCGCTGATCGCCGCGCCGCTGCGAACCCCGGCGCTCGTGTATGAGAATCTGCGGCTGCTCAAATATCATCACACAACGAGTCTTGTTCATTCTGATAGCGTTTGCTGTCAGTGCCTTATCGTCGCTATCCACGGTTCGCGCAGTCAGTACTCAGGACGCAGCCGGCAATCTCACGCCTCGCCAACGCGAAATCAATAAGCAGCAGGAACGGCTGAGCTCGGCGGAAGTAGAAGAACGGCGGGATGCGTTAATGAAGCTTGGCACTATCCATCATGTGGATGCGTCTCGCGTTGCAGTGCCGTTACTAAAGGACGCCTCGCCGATTGTTCGCGCTACCGCAGCTACGGCAATTCTGTCATTACCATCTGAGGAAAGCGTTGCAGCGCTAATTCCGCTATTAAGCGACAAGGAAGAATTTGTGCGCCAGGAGGCAGCGTACGCACTGGGACGCACGGGCAGCCGCACTGCCGTAAGCAGTCTAGGGGACCGTTTGATGTCCGACAAAAAAGACGGCGTGAGAACTGCTGCCGCAGTCGCTCTCGGTCAAATTGGCGACGCGACGGCCGCTCCTTATTTGATCCCAGTGATCTCGGGCCAGCCTTCAAAAACGGAAGGCAAGTCAAAAAACAAACCCCAAAGAGAAAAGAACGAGTTTGTTTTACGGGCGGCAGTCGTTTCGCTTGGACAGTTACGCAGTCGGGATGCTGTGCCCGCGTTGCTTAATCTGTTGGCCGACGAAAAGCTTGCGTCAGACGTCAAGCGTGAATCAGCTGTAGCGCTTGGTCTGATTGGCGATCCTTCTGCCGTACCAGCGCTGGAAGCAGCCGCCGCTCACGCAGATCCATACTTAGCGCGCGCAGCAGCCGAAGCCGTAAAGAAGATTTCCCGCTCGCAATAGGCTTCAAACGAGAAGTTCCCACCACGGACCGAGACTGGTTCAATAACTCAACTTCTCATTCACCCAAAGCTTTCGAGCAAAAAACTAAGCGCCGGTCGGTGTGTAACATGACCGGCGCTCCGCACTTGTTAAAAATTGATCTTGAATTAGCTTTCCGTCTTATCTCCTCGACTCTGGCCCTTCTTCGCGGCCTTACTTGCCTGAGGGATCGGCAAGCCAACACCGCCAGACAAGCTCTCAACTGCTTCCGGTGGCTGTTTGCCTTTGGGCAGTTCCGGAATCAAGGCGCCGCCTGAACGTTTTGAGAAGACCAATCGATGAGTGATGTCATCGACATCAACATTTACCAGATCTCCTAATCCAATCTGTCCAGTCGCGACGAGGTTCGACAATGGATATACAAGAAAGCGTTCTACTGATCTCTTCAGATGTCTGGCTCCGTATTTGAAGTCCAGACCTTCTTTCAAAAGCATGTCCTTCGCAGTCGACGAGCACTGGAAGACAAATTTGGTTCCTGCTGACTGCATGATTCGATCTTGAACAGCCTGAAGTTCAAGGTCGAGAATCAGTCTCAGATGATGTTCTTTTAATGATCTAAAGACGACCACTTTATCGATGCGGTTCATAAACTCAGGCGAAAACTTTCGGCGAGCCGCTTCGACTGCAGTACGGTAAATCTTCTGATCGACTTCCGTATCGTTCGGATTTTTGGTGCCCTTTCCAGGGGCGAAACCGATCCCACCGGAAATCAGCTCGGACATTTCGCGCGCGCCGAGATTCGACGTCATGATTACCATTGCGCGCGAGAAATCCACCCGGCGGTTGTCACCGAGCGTAAGAGTTGCTTTATCAAGTATGCCAAGGAGCAACTGCCAAAGGCTGTCGGATGCTTTTTCGATTTCGTCAAACAGGACAAGAGAGAGCTTCAGCTCGTCCGTGTGCATACGGTCGAGGTTCTCCTGAGTCAACATCGGCGAGGTTTCGCGGTGTCCCAGGTAACCCGGAGGTGAACCAATCAACTTGGCGATTTCATGCGAGTGCTGGAATTCGGCACAATCAATCTTAACGATGGCATTGTGATCGCCAAATAACACTTCAGCCGCAGCTTCGATTACTCGAGTCTTGCCAGAACCTGTAGGTCCAAGAAACAACATAGTACCGATTGGACGGCTCGGGGGATTCATGCCGGCTAAAAAAATCTGATAAAGGCCGCTCATACGGCGCACGGCGCGTTCCTGACCGACTATGCGGTCAGAAAGCCGTTCTTCAAAGTCTTGAGCACGGGGACTCTTTTGATCTGGATCCAGGAAGACTGTTCCCATAAGTTCTTCTGTTTTGTCTTTCTCCATTTCTGCAATCATTTCTCGTCCTCCTACTGAGCGCCCCTGCGCGAGATCTTGCTTCACGCAATTCACTCAATAAGCAAGGAACGATCCGCTGCTTAAATTGATGCAATTTAGGCCGATCTTGGTTCGCTTCCGTACGTTAGTGCTCACCAACTCGCAGGACGCGTGATGCTATATATACAACTCCGCCGCAAATGTCATCACAAAATATTGGGGCAGATCGCGCTTTCTCCAATTGTCACGAAGTTTGTGGACTCGCGTGAGGTGACATTTCATGGCAGGCTGCGGCTGACAAATAATTGTACCTGCGAACGAGGCGAATCGTACTTACGCGCAGACAAATGCACCAATTAACGCACTTCTCCACCAAAAGGTTGGGTTGCCTGAAGGCGAAAATAATTTTCAAACACCCGGGAAATGTTCTAGTCGTAATACTCGAGTCCTAAGTGAGTGATGAGATCCTCACCTCGCAAATGTCTCAGCGTGTTCTTGAGTTTCATCAACTGAATAAAAATGTCGTGTTCCGGATAGAGTCCGGGCGCTGTTTGGGGAGACTTGAAATAAAACGAAAGCCACTCCTGCACGCCTTTCATGCCAGTCCGTTGCGCTAAATCAAGAAACAGCGCCAAATCGAGAACAATGGGAGCAGCCAAAATCGAGTCGCGGCAAAGGAAATCAATCTTGATCTGCATCGGATAACCGAGCCAGCCAAAGATGTCTATGTTGTCCCAGCCTTCCTTGTTATCGCCTCGCGGAGGGTAGTAGTTAATGCGAACTACGTGAGAAAAATCTTTGTAGAGGGTCGGATAAACTTCGGGTTGCAAGATGTACTCGAGAACTGAAAGCTTCGATTCTTCCTTGGTTTTGAACGAGTCGGGATCGTCGAGCACTTCGCCGTCGCGGTTGCCGAGAATGTTCGTCGAGTACCATCCATGTAATCCCAACATTCGGGATTTCAAACCCGGTGCGAGGATCGTCTTCATCAGAGTTTGGCCGGTCTTAAAGTCCTTCCCGCAGATCGGCAAACCCTTGTCGTTCGCCAACTGTGTGAGCGCAGGAACATCAACGGTGAGATTTGGAGCTCCATTCGCAAAGGGAATTCCTGATTGCAAAGCCGCATAGGCATAGATCATCGACGGAGCAATCGCCTTGTGGTTTTCGCGCATCGCCTTTTCAAACGATTCGAGCGTCTTGTGCACGGGATGTGGGCGCAAAAATATTTCTGTGGATGCAGCCCAGATCATTACAACGCGAGCGCAACGGTTCTTCTTTCTCCAGTCTGCAATCTCGTCAATTAGCTGTTCGGCTAACTCCATTTTGTTCTTGCCGGTTTTTATATTCGTGCCATTCAGCCGCTTGACGTACTGCTGCTCGAAGACGGCTTTCATCGGCTTGATTTTCTGCAGAGAAGTTTTGATCTGCGCGAGCAGTTCTTTTTCAAGTACGCCGGCGTGCAAAGCGGCGTCGTAAGCAGAGTCGGGAAAGATGTCCCACGCGCCGAATACCAGGTCGTCCAGTTTAGCCAGAGGAACGAAATCTTTTATCAATGGGACGCGATTGTCGGTGCGCTTGCCCAGACGGATGGCGCCCATTTGTGTGAGACTGCCGATTGGTTCGGCTGCGCCTTTTTTGATGGCTTCAACTCCGGCGATAAAAGTTGTACTCACTGCTCCGAGGCCCACCAGCAACACGCCGAGTCTTCCTTTGGCGGGTGCGATTTCAGCACCTTTTGTAATCACCATTGCATTGCTCCGTCTTGGTATTCGGAATGACAAGGAATGATAGCTGGGTTGACTGGCTGAAACTGTGCAGATCTTGCGCAATCCTGTCCGTGGATTGCGCTCTTACGGGATCTACTATCGGTTTTCTATTCGTCTTGAGATGAGTGAGGCGCGGAATGCGCGAGGTGTTAGACCAGTAGCCTGGCGGAATCCTCGGGCAAAGTGGCTTGGGCTTGCATAACCCACTCGCATGCTGATTTCAGCGATCGGCAAGTCCGTCTCAGCCAGTAGCCTTTGCGCTTCCATCGTTCTCAACGCCGCAAGATATGAATGAGGTGTGACACCGGTTAGCTTCTTGAATAGCCGGGCAAAGTGAAAAGGCGACAGATATGACGCGGCCGCGAGGTCCTTCAACGAAAGCTCCTGATCCAACTGCGCTACCATTAACTCAATTGCCCTGCGGATGCGTCGATCGACCAAGCCAACGCGCGATAGTTCCAGCGAATCAGCGCGACGGAATGTTGCATAGCGGCGCAATAGGTGAATAGTAATTTGGTCCACCAACGCGGCTATGACGGTCTCATGTCCCGGTTCAGCTTGAGACAGCTCGCGCGATAGATCCGAAATCAGGCGCGTCATTGCGGGATCTTCCAGCGTTTCAGCATCGCGAAGCAGGATGTCGTTGGTCGTTCTAGCCAATCCCATTCTGAGCGAACAGTCCACCACCAACGCAGGCGCTATTGTGAGGCTCAAGGCAGTTGCGCCCCGTGTGAGACACTTTGAGCGGGTGCCGGGATTTGCGAGAACAAAGTTTCCGGAAGCTATCTCACGCTTTTCATTGCTTGTCTGATATTCAAGTTTGCCGTCGATTGTGAAGAGTAGGGTGTAATCGGGCCGGCCTTCGTTTGTCCAGCTGCCGCGCTTATCTTGCCGGTAAGAGATGGTGCAATGTTCGTTTAGGAAGAGCTTAAGTGGGCGGTTCTCGACCCGAGTCATCGCTCCGAGACTGTACGCGAAAGCAGGTGAACCTTCAATTTTCGACGAATGAGATCCACAGATTACATCGATTACAAAGCAGAAGGCAGAAAGCAAAACTGCTTAATGGTTCTCTTTTAATCGGTGTGATCTATGCAATCTGTCGATCGGGTTTCTCGTGCAACTTCAGCGGCATTCACCATGATTGCCGGGTTATTCGTGATCACGCCTTTTAGACCAAGTCGAGTCGCGCGGAGCATCCAGCGCGGACTATCGACCGTCCATACAACGCAAGGCATCTCCAGTCGTTCGGCGACTGAAACAGTTCTGCGATTAACCAGTGTGTAATGCAATGCCACCTCGTTTGCTCCCAGGTCGTGGGCACTATCAATCATTGAGGCAAGGTGCAGCGACGATAGAGGACGCCTAATTGATGGTTGAAACAGTGCAGATGTGCGCACTTGTTGATCCACTCTCTTGACTGCAGCCAGTGACGGAAGATGAAAGCTCTCGATCACCGTGCGATCAGAAAGCGAGTAACGCTTCACAAGCTCAACCACAGCACGGGCCAGATCTGACCAGTCTGGGCCTTCACATTTCATCTCGAGGTAAAGAATGGCGGTCGTTTTTGAAAACACGTCAAGGACGTGATCTAACGTCGGCAGGTTTTCATGTTCAAACTCGGGCCGCGCCAGGAGCGGAAACTTACTGTTGAACCACGCGCCAACCTCAATTCGTTGACACTGTTCAACGGTTAACGCGGATACTTCGGCCGCGTTATTTCCGGTTCGTGTAAACGTAGCATCATGAATAACGACAGGTACTGCGTCGCAGGTTAGCCTGACATCGAATTCAAAACCGTCGGCACCATCTGCCAGCGCGCGTTTAAAAGCTGAGATTGTATTTTCAGGTGCTAAGGCAGATGCTCCGCGATGTCCGATGATCAAAGGCCGAGGCGCCATGTGCGTGATGGAAACAGGATACAGCCATAGCTTACGGATTCGTAGAGGCAACACTGGCACTGATTTGATGCGAGGCTTTTTTGAGAGAAATATCGAAGGTTCCGTATTCTGTCTTGAGGCGGGCGCCGACGGGAATTCTCCACCGATCATCAGTTATCCAGATCGAAAACTTCCCATCTTCCTTAACCATTCCGTTTGCCCCGAACAACTCGGGATCGACTCGAACAACAGAAACATTGCCGACCGCCGTCTTCATCCGCTTTTTCTCTACGACCGACATCATTATCCTGTAGACCTTGCCCGAATCACTGATAGGCATTTCAAATTTCGTTCCCGGTTGAAGCTCGCGTAACCTCAGAGAGTAGATGGCAGACAAAATGTCCTGAATAGGTTCGTCGAACCGAGAAGTATTGGTCCGCTCGGGCCGTGTGGGGTCGTGTGGGTCGCGTTCCACCCAGGTTACCTGGCCACGGTCATGATCAAAAACAGCTTCACTTGCTCGGACTCGTTTACCCTGTTCATCAAGTCTGCTGGTTTTTTGCACAGCGAACGAGTCAGCCGCGACTGTTGACTCAACTCGCTGATGAAACGTAAGACCGAATAACCTCACGAAAAATCCCTGGCTCACGGCATCGCCGGTCAGCTTCAGTGTGTAGCCTAGTGGGTCGTTGGCGGCCGTCTTCGAGGTGGGCGGGTCAGCGATTCTGCTAACCGTCAATTTGAAGTTGGCAACATCTATCTTCCTGAGAAGTGACCGGGAAAACTCAGCCTTGTAAATCAATTCCTCGGCCGGTTCAAACGGTCTGCAGGGAACGTTCGAAGCCGTTGTCTGCGCCTGAATCAACGGCGACAAAAGTCCAACCGAGAGAACGATAGTCAACCTCAGAACCGCGAGCGACAGCGAGCGGACGCTAAGACTCCATTGCCGCTTGCTAATCCTTGTAGTTTTGGACTTCAGTATCATTTCCAATAGACCATCTTGAAGGCCAGAAATCCCCACGCAATTAATAATCCAAGAACTGCGCGGTACTCGCGGTACCGAAGATAGAGAGCGGCATCAAAACTCGTGTTGCTTGAGCTTTGTTCTCGATACGGCGTCGGTCGTGGGAGAAACAGCGGCACCTCTCGCGCATACCGGCGGAAGCTGTCGCCGAATAACGCCTCAAGCGTCCCGGATTCGACGCGCATCACCGGAAAATAGATGCCAAAGAAAAGCAGTGCGAATAGCAGAGTGAGTTGCCAGCGATAAGCAGCTATCGTGAATCCGAGGCCAATCAGGAAGCTGCCGAGGTAGAGTGGATTGCGTGTGTAGGCGTATGGTCCTGACACAGCCAGTGCATCGTTTTTACGAATGTGTCCAGCTGCCCATGCGCGCAGCGCCAATCCCAAAACTGAGATTGCCGCGCCAATGCCGAGCGTCCGGGAAGTCGGCCTAGCGAATAGAATGAACCCAACAGCAGCGAGGAACCCCAGGGGCACCCGCCATCGCTGCATCCATGTTCCGCCTCTTTGCATATTCGGATCGGTTTTGGAGTGCGGCGACTTGTCGCCGGTTTCCGGATCTTAAAAGCTGAGACAAGTCGCTCTTAAAATCGGCGACAAGTCGCCGCACTCCAAAAGGAGTTCTCAACGGGAAGCTTCCACAGCAACTGGACGATCTTCCACCGGTTTGCCCGCCCGGATCAATCTTTCCGTTACTGCCTCGAAAACCCGCTCGACCGGAATGTCCAGGCAAATCCAATTCGAGCAAGCGCGGCGGTGGCAATCGACTCGACAGTCAATATCGGTTCGTTCAATGCAAATATCCTCGAGGTATGGACTGCCATTGCGCCACCACTCGGTAGGTCCGAACAGTCCCACAATCGGGCACCCAGCCGCTATCGCAATGTGCGTTGGTCCGGTGTCGCCACCGACGTACAAGTGAGCTCGTTTAGCCAGGGCGACAAAACCTTTTAAGGAGATACTGACGGCTTGTGTCTTGGGCGAGTGGGAGGCTTTTACAACTGACTGCGCCAATACCTCTTCGCCTGGGCCATAAGGAACCAGGGACCGCAGGCCGTACTCTTCCCATATCTTATCTGCCAAAGCTCCGTGACGTTCAGTACTCCATAATTTTGTAGGCCATCCACCACCGGGATTCAAAATTATGAATTTTCCGTCCTCGGCGATCCGCGATGCTTCGCTTTCGTGTTCAACGCTGGTTGCAATTGGAAACTGATACTCTCTAGAACTATCTGGCACTGGAACTCCAAGTGCTCCCTCCAGAAGACGTAAGGCCTTTGCAATTACGTGTATTTTCTTCGGTACATAAACGGTTTTCGATAGTAGAAACTGGCTTGCAGGCTCTCGCAACCCCTCGCGCGAGTAACCAAAAATGCGACGCGCGCCGGAAAGGCGCGCGATTGAGGCGGACTTGAGCAGTCCTTGGAAATCTATTGCCACATCGAAGGCCGAGGCGCGTAACCGACGTAACTGCTGGCGCGGTGCCCGCAGCGTCTCCCCAGACATCAGCCCGCGCCTCAACGCCTTCGTGTCGACTTCGATGAGGCGATCAATAATCGGGTTGTCCTTTAAAATTTCAGATGCGCGGCGTTCGACTACCCAGGAGATTTCCGCGGAGGGCATTGCTTGGCGAAGGGCTGCCAGCGCCGGCAGGGTATGGACGATGTCCCCAATACTTCCTAGTTTGACAATCAGAACTCTCATCCATCTCGTCTTCAGGTGCCACCAAAATACGTGAACTTCAGCTTGGCATCCGCCGCTTTACGACCGTTTCGCAGCTTCGTAAGCGTGCCTTCAAGAACAGGCGTCTCCTCATCCAGGCTCTGAGCTGCAAACACCCCACCTCTTAAAAACCGGCCAGAAAAAGTGTATGAGACGCCACGATAAGCCTCAGTGGTAAATACGAGGGCGTCGCGTTTCACGGTTAACGACTTGAATCGCAGCCGCCGCCCGTTAGTCAACTCGACACCGGGAGCTTGTAGACGCCGAGAGGCATGGGAGTTCAGATTAATTCCACCCACGTCTTCGAAGTCAGATGGCGGCTTACCGTGAATCCAGAATGAACCGTCGGGGTCGAACCGTTTGCTTGACTGACCACTCTGGGAATAGACGGTGGCCGCTATCAGCGAAACCATGACCAGGGCGAAGACCACGTTGGGTTGTCGCCTATGAATTCTGAAAGCCATCAATCCACTCCACTACGAACGTGAGTTGAGCCGCGAGATCATTTCGGACGTTGAGTGATCCTTTGGATCACCGACAATGGCAATCCTGCCGCCGTACGATCGTACCACATCGCGCTCAGGCACAGAGTCTTGGGTGTAGTCGGTGCCCTTTGCATGAATGTCGGGTTTCAGCGCCAGCAGCAAGGAAGCAACCGTTGGCTCATCGAATACTGTAACAATGTCTACGCTTTCCACTGAGGCAACAAGTTCAGCGCGTTCAACGGCATTCATGACAGGCCGCCCGGGTCCTTTTAGCTGCCTTACTTGACGATCTGAGTTAATTCCGACCACGAGGACGTCTGCAAGAGCTTTCGCACCGCTAAGGTAACGAATGTGTCCGACGTGCAGCACGTCAAAACACCCATTTGCGAGTGCAATCACTGCCCCCTTTGTGCGTGCGTCTTCAACAAGACGGGTTAACTCGTCACGATCCCGAGCTATTCGCGCGCGATGCGTCTCAGATGACATAAGGATAAGTCGAATAGGTCATATAGATCCTATATATCCAATAGGTGCCATTGGTTTGATCAGGTCAGTTGAGAATGAATGATCGATTCTTCCAATTCCTGAGCACTCACTGACGCTGTTCCTCGTTTCATGACGACAAGTCCACCGGCGTAGTTCGCCAACCTAGCCGCGTCGGCAAAAGAAGCCCCGGAGGCAACTCCCAATGCATACGTAGCGATCACTGTGTCGCCGGCACCCGTGACGTCAACAGCTTCGCTCCCGCCCACGGCTTTTATATTCACGGCTGGTGCTCCTTCTTCCAGCAGCACCATGCCCTGGCTTCCACGAGTTACAAGTAAGGCACGGAAGCCTAATTTTTGTCGCAACGTTTCACCGGCTACGGCAATCTTGGAGGAATCGTTCGCCATTCCTCCCAATAACTGATCAACTTCTTCTTCGTTCGGCGTCGCCGAAGTGAATCCCAGGAAGCTTGAAAGCCGAAATCGTGAGTCGACAAACACGGGTTTGGAGTCTTTCGCTGATGCTTCGCGAATGGCCGAAGAGACCTCCTCACCGGCCACGCCGTAGTTGTAATCGGAAATGATTACCGCATCACTGTTGCCGATGTTTGTGCGAACTTGTGTCGTCAGCGTGGACAAGAGGCCTGAATCAGCAAGAGGTTTGCCTTCGTAGTCGATCCTGATGACTTGCTGGCGCGGCGAGTGAAGCTGACCAGCCAGCACTCTTAACTTCGTTACCGTGGAGATGTCGTCGGACAGTACAACACCTTCACAATTTATCTTCGCAGCTTTTAGTCGTGACAGTAATGCTTTGCCTGGATCGTCGTTACCGACAACGCTCACTAGTGAAACCCTGGCTCCGAGAGCGGCTATGTTCATCGCGCAATTTCCTGCCCCTCCCGGAGTCGTTTCAGTTTGCTCGTGGCGCAGAATGAATACCGGGGCCTCACGTGAGACTCTGCTAATCACTCCATAGACAAACTGATCGGCGACAGTATCGCCGATAACGACGATCTTTCGTTCAGGAAAAGCCCTGAGAACCCTTAATAACCGCTCTTGATGAGTTGTTTTCCCATTCATAGTTGACTGCGGATACGAACACTAACTAACAGAACGAAACACTTCCATGCTCACGATGGCATCTACCGCTTCGAGCAGGTTGCCGCTGACAAGATCAGGTTGGTGCTGCCACGAATTGCGCTGATGTTCCCATTCTCCTTGCCCATAACCGCTGAGCACGAATGCCGATCGAACGCCGGCATTTCTGGCGAGCTCAACGTCGCCATATCGATCACCGATCATCCAGCTTTTGTCCAAATCGATATTCAAGTCGGATGCGGCTTGCAGGATCAGTCCAGGTTTAGGTTTGCGACAGTCACAATCTGTGCGGTATGGCGGTTCACCCACAGTTGGATGATGGGCGCAGTAATAGACACCGTCTAAACGAGCATCTTCTGTTTTGAGAGCTTCTGTCATCTTTTCGTGTACCTGAGAAAGCAAATGCTCCGAGAAATAGCCTCGGGCGACGCCAGCCTGGTTTGTCACAAGAACAGCGAGCCAACCATTATCGTTTAATCTTTTAATCGCTGTGGCGGCGTAGGGAAAAAGTTGAAATCGCGAAGGGTGGTTTATGTAACCTACTTCTTCCGACAATGTTCCGTCGCGATCCAAAAAAACCGCTCGCCGCTTAATGCGTTCGATATTCATTCGAAATTATCGTCTTATGAAAGACTCCCCGCCGCTTGTAGCTTAGGACATTTTTCTTTGTGTCATTTCGTGTGATTTCGTGGATCGTTCTTATCGCGCGCGTTAAAGGGATCCACGAACTCACACGAAACGAACACGAACAATTTAGTGGAGTCGCCCCTTCCGCCAAGCCCACTAATCGAGAAACCGGGAAATCATGCAGGTTGTCCTGTGGCTAGCTTGGCAAGCCTTAAGATCGATTCTGCTTTCGTGTAAACCTGTTCCACACTGATTGCCGTCATACAGCGATGATCGATTGGACAGTCGCGCAACATGCATGGTGCACAGTCGGGAGGCTCGCGAATTATTTCTGCGGACGGCGCGTATGGTCGCGTCGTTAATGGATTCGTTGGCCCAAAAACCACTAAAGTGGGCCGGCCGAGGGCGGATGCAATGTGCGCTGGACCGGTATCGTTCGTGACCACGAGATCTACGATGCTAAGAATTGCCACTGTTTCAGCCAGCGTTGTTTTGCCGGTCAGGTTCAGTGGCTCATGTTTCATATGCTGCTTCACCTGCGTCGCCACATCTCGCTCACCTTCTGAGCCAATCAGCAGCACGTCTGCGCCTTGCTCCTTGATCAAGCGATCTGCGAGTTGCGCGTACCTCTCCGCCGGCCACCGCTTGGCCCGGCTGTTTATTGAACCCGGACAGAGCGCGACGGTGATTCGTTCCTTGTTCGCACCAAAACCGACCAATTTGTCGATAGCTGACAGCTGGCGCGGTTCAGAAACCTTAAGAGAATACTCCGGTGCAACATCTGCGGCCGGGGGATGGCCCAACAGGCGCTCAATCTCCCTCACGATGTTTAGATAGTAAAAGATTTCGTGTTGTGAACTACGACGTGCGGGCAAAGCCAGTGCATGACTTAAAAGTATTTTGCGACCTTCAGTTGCGTATCCGATTCGCCAGGGAACTCTAGCCAGGAACGGAATGAGTGCAGCCTCAAACGCATTCTGAAAAAGCACTGCCAAATCAAAGTTCTGTTCGCGCCACAGTCGGGCCTGCTCTAAAACCGACGTCCAGCTTTTTCTCTCATACGCAATCAAAGCGTCGATGAATTCAGCGTCCGCGAATAAACCTTCGGCCCATGGTCGAACTACCAGGCTAATGTGCGCGTTCGGGAAAACTTGTCGCAAGCGTCTCAACGCGGGTACTCCCATCACCGCGTCGCCAACCCAGTTGGTGCCACGCACGGCTATACGTTTAATCTGATTTTCGTTGAATTGTTGTTTCACGCGACGGTTACAACAAACTTTTGAGGCCTTCTTCGATGCCGATTTCTGGTTGCCAACCCAACTCTTCTCGAATCCTCGTTAAATCGGACACGTAATTCATCGGAACAGGGTCAGGCAACTTCTCGTACTCTTCAATTACAGGGGTCAGCTCAATCATTCTCCCAACTCTGTCGATTATCTCACGCAAGCTTGCAGAATTGCTTTTACCGCCCCCGAGGTTGTACAGACCGCTGACATAATCTGAGTTAATGAAAGCCTGGCAAGCTTTGGACAAGTCCTCAACATGGAGAATATCCCGTACTGGATGTCCGCCTGCCGGCAGCCGGATGGGCCAACCGCGTTTTACCGATTCGACGTAGTGGGTGACAAAACCAGATTCGTTCCCATCGGACGGCCGAGCATACACAGTTGAAAGGCGAAAGATGCAAGTTCGAACTTTTCGCTGTCGACCGTAGTACTTAACGTAATGCTCACCAATTAATTTGGACCATTCAAGCGCCGTTTGACCGGCATAGTCGGTTGAGCATTCTTCAGGGACTTCAGCATACGCGTCCGCATGTGCCCCATAAATGTCTTTGGTTGACGCGTAGATTAGGACTGCTCCGGCAGACATGTGTCGTAGCACATTGGCTGTGCCCTGGGCATTGACGGAGAAGCACTCTTCCGCAGCTTCCGCTCGCTTGTCCAGATGTGCTGCCAGATGAATGACTACATCGTAGCTCGAAATTAATCCGAGATCGTTCGCGTCAAGAATGTTGAGATTTGAGCGGCGGGAAAAATCGTCCGCATCGAAAAAGCGTCGAACATGGGTGCCCAGATAACCGCTTCCACCCGTGACTAGCACTCTCATGCATCAATCTCGCAAACGACGGTCAATGGTAGATAGTACATGGTAAAGGAGTGTGTTTCGCTTTTTCACGCACAAGTAACTTATGGACCCATTTACCATTTACCATTCACCATTCACCTTTTTGCAAATTCGCGGCGGGCAGCTGTGGCTTTTGTGAGCAAACTGAGTTTCATTAGGGATTCGGCACGTCCGATGGCAATCAACATATCGCCACCCTCAATAATGGATTCGCCACTCGGATTAAAGATCAATTCACCACTGCCACGCCGAATGCTAACGATGACGATCTCAAGCTCGGAGCGTATCTTGGTGTCAGCGAGTTTGCGTCCAGCCAGCGTTGATAAGTCATCCACTTCCAGTTGCTCAAAGGCCAAGCCGAGTTTGTTTGCGGTAATCGAATCGAGGAAATCATCGACCGCCGGCTTTGTTAGAGCTACTGCCATGCGATGTCCGCCGATAATCGTTGGCGCAACCACTCGATTCGCCCCTGCGCGAACTAATTTGGATTCGGCTTGCTCCTCGGCCGCGCGCGCCACGATGTGGATGTTCGAGTTGAGATCTCGCGCCGTAAGCACGACGTAAACATTGTCAGCATCGTTTGGCAAACAGGCAGCCAGGCCTCTGGCGTACTCTACTCCAGCCTCGCGCAAAGATTCCTCAAGTGTCGCGTCGCGAACCAGCACAGTGACTCCGAGATCGCTCAGTTCCGCCACCTTTTGTGGATCAGTCTCGATAACGATGAACGTTTCCCGACTTCCTATAAGATCGCGCACGAGATTTGAGCCCACTCGTCCAGCGCCGCAGATGATGAAATGATCGCGTAATTTGCTCATTTTCCGTGAACGTCGACGCTGGCCGAAAGTCGCCACCATCTCCGACTGAACGATCGATTGTACAGTGCTGGTTAATGCATACAGCACAACGCCGACACCGACAAGCATGAAGACTGTGGCAAACGCTCTACCATAAACAGTGCGGGGAGCTACATCCCCAAACCCAACTGTCGTAACTGTTTGAACGGTAACGTAAAGGCTATCAAGTATAGACCAGCCCTCGAGGACGTGAAATACAATGGCCCCAACGGCAATGGCAATTATGACCGCAAGTATCGCAAAGCGAATACCGGCTCTGCCACCAATACGGCCGCTGGATCCGGATGGTGTTAGACTCATAAGCTGGAGTGGGCATCAAAGTGAACTGCGGCAGAGCTTTTCACGTTATCCAAAGGGAAGGAGGGTGTCAATTTGCCGTGGTAGCATTTACCAGTTGAGATATGCCAGTCCGTTATCCGCCAGATAGAACGCCGGCTACAGGTGGGAAGCAGTCCACTCGGAACCGGATAGTCGCCTACAAAGAACCGCCCGCTCACACTTGGCAACGTGTTGCAAGACGATTCTTCACTGCGCCAGTCGTCATCCCACTCGTATTCCTCGGAACAATCGTCATTGGGGTCCTTATTTACTACTGGACCATTTTTTCCCATCGAATCGACAACCTGTTGCGCGGCGAGGTTTATACGCGTTCCGCCGGTATCTATGCTGCGCCAAAACAATTGCATGTCGGTGAAACGTTAAGTCAGTCGGATCTGCTCGCTTACCTCAAGCGTGCCGCCTATGTGGAAAAAGGACAGCAGGGAGAAACGGCTCGCGGCCATTTCGTCGTCGGTGATAGCGTTCTGGAAATTGAACCAGGTCTCGATTCAAGCGTGGATGGCCGCGCTCAATTCGATCGACTGCGAGTGCAGTTCTCGCGGAATGGTAAAAGTATCAGCAGCATTACGGATCTCGACAACAATGGAAAGCGCGACCGCGCGCAACTTGAACCCGAATTGATTAGCTCGGTAACTGGCCGCGAACGCGCAAAGCGTAAAGTGATCGGCTTTAATGATCTGCCACCCCACCTGATCAAAGCGATTACTGTCACAGAGGACAGATCGTTCTTCGAGCATTACGGAGTAAACATCCGAGGCATTCTTCGCGCGCTCATAAGGAGATACGATTCTGATCCGAATTCTCCGATTGCCCGGCAAGGTGGATCGAGTATCACGCAGCAGCTCGTAAAGAATCTACTGCTGTCACCCGAGCGCACACTACGACGCAAGCTTGCTGAAGCTTACATGTCGATCATTCTCGAGACGCGACTCTCGAAAGAACAGATCTTTTCGCTGTACTGCAACCAGGTCTATCTCGGCCAACAAGCCGGCTTTTCGATTAATGGTTTCGGAGAAGCCGCTGATGCTTATTTCAACAAGGATGTCACTAACCTGACACTATCCGAATCGGCATTCCTCTCCGGCTTGATACGAAGTCCTAATCGCTACAACCCGTATCACGACAATGCGACGGCAACCGCGCGACGCAATCAGGTGCTGGACTCGATGGCTGATACTGGCGCCATATCCCGCGAGGAAGCCGACAAAGCCAAGGCAGAGCCGCTCCAACTTGCTGCCGTCAAAGGTCGGATCGACGTTTCTGACGCGCCGTATTTCTCAGACTTTGTGCAGAACCAGTTGGGTGACATCATCGCCGGACCTGGAGCCGCCGAGCACCTGCGAATCTACACGACCATCGACATGGAGCTTCAACGCGCAGCTTATAACGCGCTGACAAAGCAACTTGCGGCCTTGGACAAGATCGAGGCTAAACGATTTGAACCCGGCACGTTGCAAGCAGCGCTCGTTGCCATGAATCCAAAAACGGGCGATATCGTTGCGATGGTTGGAGGACGTGACTATGCAAAGAGTCAGCTCAATCGCGTAGCTGAGGCCCTGCGCCAACCCGGCTCAGTATTTAAGCCATTCGTTTACGCGACGGCGCTCAATACGGCTTTCGATCCAGTTCCGCGAGTGATTACACCTGCAACGACGTATATGGACGAACCGAAGACGTTCACGTATGACAATCAGGAATACTCACCTGGGAACTTTGGTGAAACTTACTCCCACGCACCGGTCACTCTACGCGACGCTCTGGTTCATAGTCTGAATGTAATCACTGTAGACGTTGCAATGGAGGTGACGATTGGTCGTGTTATGAGCCTTGCGACCAAGGCGGGATTGCCTAAGCCTCCGCGCGTGTACCCTGCGATGGCGCTTGGAACAAGCGAGGCCACGCCGTTGCAGATCGCGTCGGCCTACACGTCGTTCGCAAACCTCGGAACACGCATCACGCCGGTTGCCATTGACCGTATCACTACCGGGAATGGAGTAACGATCGCCGCGCCAACTCCTCAAAAGAACGAGGTGCTGCGACCTGAAGTCGCATACGTCATGAACTCGTTCATGAAGGATGTTGTGAATCGTGGAACGGCTGCGAAAGTTCGCGCGCGTGGTTTGAAGGCGAATGTTGCCGGCAAGACTGGAACATCGCGCGATGGTTGGTTCGCCGGATTCACACCAAATCTGGTTTGCGTCGTATGGGTTGGTTTTGATGACGGTTCGCAGCTTGGTCTTACGGGCGCGAATTCCGCGCTGCCAATCTGGTCCGATTTCATGCAAGCCGCTCTCAGTGAACATCCTGAATGGCAGGGCGATTGGGAGATGCCGGCAGGGATTTCACAGATCGAGATAAACCCGACAACTGGCGAAGCCGCCAAACCCGAAGATGTCGATAAACGTGTCGAATTATTCATTAACGGCACTCAACCAGGACCAGAAGTTCCCGTGGAGGAAGAGAAGCCGCAAGAAGAGAACGAGGCGTCTCCACAGCCGGGATCAGAACCTCAAATAACGCCTGAACCTTCTCCGCTTCCGTCTCCACACAAGACGAAGGTCGAAGTAAAACCGGACGCAGGAGCGCGGCTTGAGGGTACGATTACTTTGGATATCGACCCGACGACTGGGTTAATTGCAGTAGAATCGTGTCCGGTGGTGCGAACGAAGACTTTCGTTCTCGGTACGGAACCGAAGAAATATTGCGGACCCGAATACCACAAAGGAAAGACAAACGAGCCGAGCGCCACACGACCAAGAGTCGTTAATCCTTAACGATCCGAGTCTACGGGAGTATTTCGCTGCAGGAGGACTCAATGGCGGTGCGTAAGGTTTCAATAGCAAGCGCGGCTGCGTGATGTTTGCGCGAAGGCAATCCACCGATGAGATCCAACAAATCGCGCTTCGTTATGTTCAAAGCTTCTTGAACAGTCACCCCTTCGATCGCCGCACTTAGGGCGGAGCCACAGACGAGCGTAGGCGGACATCCGTAAGCCAAAAATCCCACGCCTGTGATCCTCTTGTCTGAAACACGCAAGGTCATTCGTAGACGGTCGCCACACACAGGGTTTGTTGATTCCGCAATCGCGTTCGCATCTGCTAGTTCACCAGCATGGCGTGGTTTGGCAAGGTGATCTTTAAATGTAGCAGAATAGGCCATCGCGTTAGTTACAGGCTGATCTAAACAAAGCTTTGCACAGTATCGAAAATCCCACCAACCGCAGTTGCTGTGTCAAAATCTAAACACTCAATGCCTTGTTCAATGGGGAAAGCTCTCTCAGTTTCCCAACAACCTTTGGTAGTACCTCGAGAACATACTCTACGTCTTCTTTTGTATTGTCTTTGCCGAAGCTGAAGCGTATCGAGCCGCGAGCCAGCTCATCATCACGGCCAAGCGCGAGGATTACTGGAGAAGGTTCAAGGGTGCCAGAAGAGCATGCTGAGCCGGTGGAAACTGCGACTCCCTGCAAGTCCAAACCTATCAGCAGTCCCTCACCTTCGATGTAACGAAACGAAATGTTTGATAGATGTGGCAGACGCTGCGAAGCATCGCCGTTAAAGACTACATCGTCGATCACTCGTTTCACTCCATCTTCGAAAGCGTCTCGCAACTTTTTCAAATGCACGCTGTGCTGTTCTAATTCCTCACGCGCGATCTTCGCAGCTGCGCCGAACGCAACGATGGTGGGAACAGCCTCGGTCCCCGCGCGCCGGTCACGTTCCTGGTGTCCCCCGACGTTTTGATTCACGAGGCGGACACCACGCCGAACGTAAAGAGCGCCGGCACCTTTCGGCGCATAAAGCTTATGCGCTGAGAGCGAGAGTAAGTCGCATCCTAATTCGTCAACGTCAATTGAAATGCGACCGGCTGCCTGCACAGCGTCGGTGTGCAACCATAAATGTTTTCGACCGCCAGCTCGCTGTTCCTGTATCAGCCTTCCAATATCCGCGATTGGCTGAATTGTTCCAATCTCATTGTTCGCGAGCATGATCGTTACCAGAACAGTGTCAGAG
>JBKPCC010000077.1:0-14459 GCA_046727215.1 Acidobacteriota bacterium | reverse complement strand
GCGCAGGCCTACGCATCGTTTCGGAGCCTCCAGTTGCATTCGTGTTGGATGGCGCAAGGTCCACATTCGCCCGTATTATCCCAAGCTCACTCGCGGCCAAGCCGATCGCAGCACCAGGCGAAGGACTCGGAGTTGGAGTAGGACTGGGACTAGGGCTTGGAGTTGCACTCGGCGCCGGCATATTACTCGCGCCGGTAAAAAACGAAAGTGCTTCTGTAGATTCTGTCGTTACGGTTGGACTTATCGAATAGAACACTTCGGTCGAAGAGTCCGCATTACCACCGCCGAGTTCCGTACCACCCAAACTATAGGCCGATCTCGAACGTGAATTACTAACAAGTGGCCTAACGCCGCCAAAACTTGCGCCCTGAGGGTGATTAGTAAGCCGTGTAAACGTATTGCCTGAACCCGCAGGAATTTGCGTTGCAAATAGTTGTGCAGCTCGGCGCGGATTCAAACCCTCACTATCCTGAGCGACTGGCGGGAATGAACCATCTGGACGGAAGTTCAGTGCCGATGCGAAAACTAGTGACGAGGGTGTTAGACCGTTGTAATCAGTGAAAGTGGGAAAATGGATAATATCGCCAGGAGCACTCGTGGCCCGCTGACCTACCACCGTAAATGTATCGGTGGCTATGGTGTAAACAAAAACAGCAAGAAAAGTCTGGGTCGTGCCATTCGCCTTCGGATCGTCCGCAAGGCTTTCGAAGGCGACAAACGCCCCATCGCGACTAAGCCGTCTGCCCGGACTTAACACATTGACTGTTGCAGCTGACGCCGGCGACCTTGTACGTGTGGCTTGGCGCACATTGCTTACTGCCGATCCATTGAAGTTGGCGACGTAAACCTCCGCATTTCCTCTACCATTCCCGTCGTCATTGCTGCCGGCCAGGTTCGCATTTGAGATAAAAGTCACCACAGATCCATCCGAGGAAATTGACGGATTATCATTAAAGACAGAAAAGACTATCCCACCTTGGACCACATCCTGAGTGACAGTTCCTTGCACGAATGTCGCGGTCGCACGGTTGAAGAAAAATAACTCAGGGTTACCGTCTGCGTTTCCAGTTGCCGGCACGAGATTTCTCGTAGAAATGAACGCGATGATATTCCCATTATCCGAAATCGTTGCACTGCGATTGTCATCAGCGACGAAGGGCGCCGTCGTTGAACTGCCCGGAGTGGGCAATCGGCTCGCCGGCGTGTTCGTAATCTGTGTGAATGTTCCAAGCGAAAGATCTTGAAATGGAAGATCCGCACCGGCGCTAAGGTTGACATCAGTTACAGCGGGCAACTGATAAACCCAGATTTCCTGATTGCCATCAGCTGCAAGTGCCCCTCCCGTGTCTGTGCCATCGAAATTCCCCGGGTTCGGAGCGTTGGAACTAAAGACGATCGTGAACACGCGAGCGCCTCCCGAGACAGCGGGCTCGTAAGTGATCACCGGACGATTGTTGCTGATCTCTATTTGGATCTGGGAGGGATCGGCAGGCGTCGGAGACGGCGTCGGCGTCGGGCTTGGTGTCGGAGTTGGTGACGGCGTCGGCGTAGGACTTGGACTGGCGGCTGGCTTTGGAACGTTCTTAGTGTTTGTTATTTGAAAAATGCGACGCTGCGCGTAATCGGCAAGAAAGATCTCTCGATTGCCGTCAGCGTTATTAAGCGTCGCAGTTTTCACGGTTGCCACATCGCCGTTCGATTCAAATACAACGAAACGGCCATTCCCGGACATGTCACCAGCGAAACTGCTGAAATTAGCATTAGGGCTCGAAGTTAATTGAATGACGAAAGGGTCAGGTGTGGGACTCGCCGTTTGGGCCACCGTTGATGAAAACACGCCACAGCCGAGAGTAAGCGCGGCGATGGCGCAAAAAACGCGAAAAGCTGGCTTCACGAATTCCTCCGAAATAAAGACGCAGAATCGAGCAGATAAGATGCCCTTGGGGAGCCCGGGCCGTAAGCTTTGCGCAGGTGAAATTAATTGCCCACACCCGGCGAATTTAGAACGGCCATTTTAAGCAGAAGCGTCAACTAACCGCAAGCGAGCGTTAAAGATAAGTTGTTCAGCTAATGTGTAGGGGGTGTCCTTCCGTGGGCGCGCCGGTTGTCGATGAGTTCCTTCCAGAACAAAAGGGGCGCCCACCGAGGGACGCCCCTAATTTGGTCACGTTCAACCTGCGCTTTGTCTTAGAAAGCCGGCGCGCCGCATTCATGATCGTTGCGCGGCGCTAACGCGCTGAATCGATGTTGATATTCAGCCGACGTAAGAAACGCGCACACCATACCCTGGAAATTGCCCGGCACGCGATTATTAAGCACGTCAAGCCAGAAATTGTAACCAGCCTGATCGATGTCGCGGCCCAAATATCCAAAGTACTGCATCAATACAAATGCGGGATTGAATTCAGCGTTCTGGAAAGTCGTATCATCAATCGCCGCGCGGACCGCGAAGGAGCGACTGTGGGCGATGTCCGAGCCTGTATTGTAAGCGGTGATGAGAGGTCCGCTGGCAAGAGTGACACCAGAATTCTGCTGAATGTTGTTAATCAAAGCGGTTACGAAGCTGTTCACGTCGTTCGATGTGTTGTACTTATTTACAAATTCAGGTCGTTGTACAAACGCAAGCATGTATGCCTGTTTGGTCTGTTCCAGGTTGGGTCCCTCAACAATTTGCGGTCGATCCGCAGTGAACTCGGCGTAGACTGGCTTGCGTCCCAAGCCTCCCTTGAACGATCGATATACAAACGAACCCGTCCGCTGGAACTCCAGTTCAATGAAGAACGCAGCTGACACGCCCACTCTGCGGCGAATGAGACAAAGCGCATCGTTACCGCAGGTGTTGATCTGATCTGACCAGTAAGCCAATCCACCCGGATCGGGCTCGCGATTTAGAAAGTCGCGATAGTGTTGGCTCACAAAGAAGAAGTTGTTCTCCAAAGGATTGATAACGTTTCGCGGTATGTACGTAATCTCGACGGCGTTTGTGAGACTCAATGAAGCGTTTTCTGACGTGTAAGATGGTATCACGTAAGGTTCCGGCTCACCCCCAGATATACCTACGACAGGAAATAGACCACAATTCATTTGGCCTGCATTGCAACCGGTATTACCACTGCCATATCGGCTCTTTATGGTTCCGTCGTTTCGGAGCTCTATTTCGAAATTGATTGGATCCCCACCAGTACACACCGTGCCGTTGAAATTACACGGTACTGCCTGCCAGCGAAAGATTGCACGATTTGCATCGGGCGTCACCAAGAATACTCCGGCATCAGATCTCGCGCTTATACGGAGATCTAAATCATCCCAGAGTCCAGATATCATTTTGAATCTAGCGAGATCGACTGTTGAGCTTGGTACATCGTCTGCTTCACCGTTCGAACGACGAGGAGCGGCGTTCGGTTCGAAGAAAAGATTGCCATTGCTGGAAACAAGGACGGATGTATAACTCTGTCCGAAGTACGGAAACGAAAACGGTAGGCCTACCGGCGATCCTGAATAACAATCATCACAGTTCATATTGGCCCCTGCGCTACCGGCGATTGGCGTTCCGCCGGTTGAGAGACTCGAGGCCGCACCCAGTGTCGGGGCGTAAGGATCACCGTCAGTGAAACTTACCGAAACGTTGAGCGAGGCTGGAACACCCTCATTCCCGACGTTGTCGAATTCCCTCAGCTTTATCGATCCGTTTGTATGGCGGTACGGTATCTTGACATCGACTGTCTGCGCTGAACCTGAAGCAGTCGGTGTCACTCTCTTCAGCGGAATAACGGCTCCGGTTGTTGCATCGACGAAGCTGATCTCATAAGAGGATGCCTGGCCACTCGAGCCGTCATCTCCAGAGGCGTTCCAACCCAGGTTCAAACTTCTCCCGGTTTGAGTGTTGATGTGAAAGTTAGTAACAGTCCCTGGTGGGGTTGTGTCGTTTTCTGCGAGCGCCGCCAAACTGTTTGCCACGTTTAGGCGTCGACCCGTAATTGTCTTCGTGGCGAGATCGGGAACGAGGTCGCCGTTGTAAATGACCAGTGCCCGAAGTTGCTGAACCGTAAGGTTCGGATTTGCCGCAGCCAAAAGTGCCGCGCTGCCGGCCACGTGAGGTGACGACATTGAGGTACCGCTGAACAATCCATATGTGTTGTTTGGAAGCGTACTGAGAATCGCATTGCCTGGCGCACCAAGCGTTATGGAATTTGGACCAATACGAGAAAAACTTGCCATTAGATCTGCCTGATCGGTAGCACCTACCGAAATCGTATTTGGCAAATTGTAATCGGAGGGGTAATGTGGAGTAACGTCATTGTTATCAATTAGCGGCGGCGGATTCTCATTATTCCCAGCTGAGCCAACAAAAAGAATCCCAGATTGGTTCAACGCGCTTATGCCGTCAAATGCCGCCTGCTGAAAACCACCCCCGCCATAACTGTTGTTCAGTACACGAATATTTGCTCCTCGAGCGCCACCAGATGAAACCCACAAATCGCGCATCTGCTTTGCATAGCTATACGCATTCAGAATATCTGAATTGTTTCCACCAGAGGGATCTAACGCCCTCAACGACATCAGACTTACGGTCCAATTGACACCGACGACGCCAATACCGTTGTTGCCCTTAGCTCCAGCTGTACCTGCAACGTGAGTGGCGTGGTCCTCTGCTGGAATATTGCCCGTATTATTAACGAAGTTATATCCGTGAAGATCCCCATTGATACCCGAGATCGATCCCGGCATTGGATTTGTCCAGATGTTAGCCATCAAGTCGGGGTGATTGATATCAATGCCCTCATCAACCACACCAATAACTACGTTGGAACTTCCTGTCGTAGTGTCCCACGCTTGCGGGCAGCCGATCTTTGTTAAGCCATACAATTCGTTACTAAGAAACCGTGGATCGTTCGGTGTGTTATCGGCATGCAGAATGTAGTTCGGTTCTGCATACAAAACATCAGGCTGCTTTTTAAGCGTTTCAATGGTACTTGCTGTGTCCTCAGCAGCCACATGAACAAGACGTAATCCGGGCACCAGATCCGCATTGACATGCCGCTCGATCCTCATGCTCAGCGTCCGGCCCTCTGCACTAACCAGCGACTCGACAGTGCGTTTGGCTTTTGCGACTCCTTCAGTGCGATATCTGACAAGAACCTGCCCTGGCACGGAGGCCGGTTTGGTGCGCTTTCCTTCCTGATTTGGGCCCTGGACCGTGGGCTTTGCCCCTGATCCAGGCGGAAGAACCATGACGGCAGTGGCGAGGGAAGTCGTGAATAAAATCAACGTGAGAGACAGCCGATACCATCTCTGGTTCTTAACGGAGGGATATTTCGACATCAACTAATTCTCCTGATTAGGGTTAGAAATGACTAATAAGCTTTATTTCGAAGCCAGAGTCGGGGCCAGGGCATGAAGTGTGACTTTCAAGCGGGCCGGAAAGCCTTTGCAGCCAGTACTGCAGCGTGAAGCAATATATACCAATTTCCTTTGGGTTTACAGGCACTGTGAAGAATGGTCGCGGCTCTTCCGCATGATGTGTTTAACGCTTTGTCGGTTTGCGCTCTTTTTTCGGCGATTCCGGAAAGGAGAGAGAGACTAGCGCATGATATCACATGAAATTGCTCAATACGCACCCGTTTGTTACCTGGATTGTTGACCAATTTGTTCAGTCCCAAAGGTGCCGATTCCGTTCAGACGAAAACTAAAGACCACCCGGTTTTCCTTACGCAGGCCCACGTTGAACGTGTAGTTCTGCACAGTGACCGCACAGCAATCCCAGCTATACCCCAACGTGACCGTTGAACTTATCAAGGAGCTGTTCCCCTTCCCAGGGCGAGTCTGAAAATCGAAGAAGAAAGACGCGCCTCCATATAACCCGTGCTCACGATTACCCAGAAAAGCCGATGGACTCCATTGTGAGCCACGAAGTGTTCCCGGCTCCTTGCCACGCGCATCCGCGAATTTTGCAAGAGTGGGGACTAAATCAATCGCGCGCGTATAGTAAAACGTTTGAAATGCCTGAAACAGCGGACGATTGATTCCGAACGTTGTCGAGAGAGCTCGGAGGCCACCTCCGTGAGTATCCAAGTCCGTGCGTCCGTCAACAAAAAGTGCGGAACGCGGACGATAGCGAATGTCGATGTTAATTGGCGAGAAGCGCCTCGGTACCCCACCGTAACTAAACCCCGAAAACGTGTTGATTGGGTAAAACTGATTTCGCTGGCCCGGCTTCAATGCGCCGCCAAAAAAAGGATCGAAGAAATACTTCCCTCTTACAGTAATCGTTAGGGCTTCGTATGGCTGACTCGAGAGTGGTGCCTTGTCACCGGCCTTCGCAGCGCGCACCGCCGCACTACTAACATTCTCGGTCGAGCGTCGAGTAAAGAAACGGTTTGAAACGCCAAATTCGATTTCGTTTGTGTCGGCTACGGCATCGACATAGTCGAACCGGATGATCCGGTCGAAATTATTTATCCCACTGATCTTTCGATATATGAGGTAAGGCTCGATTAAATGCCGGAACAAAAAGGTGCCACTTCCCCGATGATAATCTTTGAAGAATGCAGGTGGACGAAGATCAAGTTCAAATTCTCCGTAGGTCCGCGTCAGGTTGCGACTCAGCACGTCTCGATTAGTTGGATCGAGTGAATTGGAATAGAAGGTCACGCGCCCCGCGCCAGTTGCTGTCAGGGACCATCCCGAAAAGCTCAATGGGAGAGCGAGGTGCGGAAAAACGTCGAGCCGTTGCACCATCGATGGTGAAATAATTGGGTCACCGCCAGCCTCAATTCGAAATAGAGCAAGGTTTTCTACCGTTTCCTTCCGACTGACACCTTCGGCTCCGGCTTCAAATGAAAAGTAGAGTGGTAGTTTCTTGATGAAGTCCAGCGGTGATGGCCGTTTCTCCATCGTCACACTCGGCAACTCTCGTATTCGAATCCGGCTGTTAGGCAGTGAAGTCACCTGAGAACGCGACAGGAAATTAAAGCTGTAGTCGTTGTAGTCTTTGTTGACAAAAACCTGTGATGTCTCCTGCGGCGAGATTGCCTGTTGGATTGAGTCAGAAAAGACCTGGCGATACGCAAGATTGGACGTCACATTCACGTCGGCTGCCGCAATAAAACCATTCGGGAAATAATGAACACCATTTACGTACAGGCTTGAACCACCCTGGTTCGGATGGTTAACGTCCTCGTGTGGTCCAAAAATGCGATCCTTAACAGCAAAGAAACCGGCGTTGAAAAATGAACGAGAATTTGCGCGCGTGCGTAAATCAGCGCCAAAGCCTAAACCGCGCTGTGTGTAGATATCTGTGCGCAAGGTTACGTCCGCAGAGCGACCAAGGGTTTGATAGTAAGCACCGGACACGCGAAACCCTTTTTGACCTGAGCCGCTGAAAGTTGGTGTTAGAAAACCTGACGCACGATCACGATGCTTGATTGACACCGAAGCATAAGGCAGATAGAAAATGGGGAATCGTTTAATTCGGAGGTTTGGTGAATAGATACGAACGCGGTCACCTGTCTTTATCGTCGCGCGGCCGGCATGAAAACTCCATTTTGGGACGTCCTCATCACACGCAGTAACCTGAACATTAGTAGCGATGATTGTGTCAAGGCTGACCCTTTCGACTCGATCAGCAGTGAAGTATATTCGCGTTCCGTCCTGCGTCTGATTTGTAAAGCCGGTTGAGTCGATGAAGAATCCCGTTTTGGTTCGATAATTCCATTCTGCGCGAGTACCGGTAATTCTTTGCTGGTCGCCCTGATCGAATACGACGTTTCCCTCGGCGACGACTCGGTTCGTCGCTTCATAGACAGTCACCTTGTCTGCTTGCAAGCGATAGGTGCCGATTCGAGCATCCACATTGCCTTCGTAAACAAAGACTCGCGCGTTCTCAGGTCCGGAAGCAGTTTGCGTCGTGGCATCAACGCGGAGTTGGTCTGTAGCCACGACCGTTTCCGGTCGTTGAGTTGTCCGTTGCCGAACAGTTTGGTCCTGAGTAAGAGGATTAACGTTTGGAGTGTCGGTCATCGGATTCGTGACCTTCCGATCGACCGGATTCGTTTGTTGTGGAATAGCCGGACCCGCGGCAAGTAAGACGATGACAGTCGCGACCAGGAATGGCGTTGTTCGAAATAGACCGCCTGAGGAAACAGCGACGCGCAAAAGCGAGTGATGACCTCCCGGCCAGAGTGGCGCGCCTTGACTAGGGGAGAAGCATTTCCGCACGCCGGTATTGATTCGAGCGTGCCGATGCTAGCATGAACCTCGGAAATTTAGAATTTAGAATTTAGAATTTAGAATTTCCTTTCAGCGTAAAGGACGTTTTCGTTTTCCAAATCGTGCCTTGATCACGAATATCGGCACGGTTGTCTTAATCAGAAAAAGCTCTTCTCTCGTCACACTAAAATTCTAATTTCTAAATTCTAAATCGGATTAAATGCACCAGGATCGCATAAACCTAATGCTCGTTGCCGGCGAGCCATCCGGCGATGCGCACGCGTCCGCCCTGGCCACCGCTTTAAAAACGAGCGCTGGAAGTGCCAAGTTGGAGTTGTTTGGCGCTACCGGACCCTTGATGAGAGCTGCCGGTGTCGAATCCGCCGTGCGGTCAGACGATCTCTCAATCCTAGGCTTGCTGGAGATTGGTCGTGCGTTACCCAAATTCTGGACGGCGTATGAAACGCTGAAACAGGCAGCGCTGGAAAGAAAACCCGACGCAGTTGTGCTGGTTGATTGGCCCGATTTCAATTTTCGGCTCGCTCGTTCGCTGCACGCTCGAGGATTGAAGATCATTTATTACATCAGTCCACAACTTTGGGCGTGGCGGTCGCATCGCGTGCGAAACATTCAACGCGACGTAGATCTTCTGTTGGCGATATTGCCCTTTGAGCCAGGATGGTATGTAGCGCGCGGCGTAGAACATGTCGAGTTTGTCGGCCATCCTTTGGCAGGCGAGGTCAGGGCGCGTTATGGACGTGATGAGTTTTGCCGCCGGCATGGACTCGAACCAGGCAAAGCGATTATTTCACTTCTTCCAGGCAGTCGAGCTCAAGAACTCAAGCGAATACTGCCGCCGATGCTGGAGGCCGCTTCAATAATTTCTGACCAAAACCGCGCGATTCAGTTTGTTTTGGCCATCGCTCCGAGCAGGTCGATTGATGGAGCGCACGAAATTATTAGTTCCAGACCAGACGCTGCGAAGCTGAGACAACTGCTCACAATTACTCAACACGAAACGCGAGAGGCGCTTGCAGCTTCACATGCAGCAGCGATCGCCAGTGGCACGGCGACACTTGAAGCTGCGTTGCTAGGAACCCCGATGGTCATTGTTTACAAAGAGTCGCGGCTTAACTGGCATACACTCGGTCGCTTAATAACTGCCGAGCACTTCGGTTTGGTAAACCTTATTGCGGGCGAACGTCTGGTTACTGAATTGATGCAAAATGATTTCACCGGTGAACGACTCGCTGAAGAAATCAGCGCTCTTCTGGAACCGCAACGAAATGAGGAACTACGGCACAGCTTGAATCGGATCACCGCTCAATTAGGCAACGGTGGCGCCTCACAAAGAGCAGCAAAGCGAATACTCGAGGCCATACGAGAGTGGAACGTGGGGCGAAACCCTAAATCTTAATTCAATCAGAGAAAACGATTTGACATTGGTCATTGGACATTTCTCATTTGTCATTTGGTGTTGTGGTTTCGGGAAATGACAAATGAGAAATGTCCAATGACCAATGTCAAACGATTCTTATTGTTTTTCGAGCTCCTCCAAGCGGCGTCGTAGTTCCTTGATCTCCTCCCGTAGTTCGGGCAAACGATTTAGGTGTGCATTGAGTCGTTTGTAATCAGCGAGTGGCTGGATGGGAATGCCCCACCAAACGCCTGGACGGACGATCTTGCCGGGTAAGACTCCTGCTTTTGAACCGATCACGGCGCCACTTTGCACGCGAATGTGATCCCCAAATCCGACTTGTCCTCCAATCACGCAATCATCTTCTATAGTGACACTCCCGCTGATCCCAGTTTGTGCCGCAATCACAACGTGTTCGCCAATGTCACAGTTGTGACCGACATGGATCAGATTGTCTAACTTGCTTCCCTTTCCTATTCGCGTCCGTCCGAGCGCGGCACGGTCGACGCAAGTATGTGCGCCAATCTCTACGTCATCTTCAACAATCACCGTACCGATCTGCGGGAATTTCTGATAGCCCATCTCATGACGCACATATCCAAATCCATCGGCACCAATACATACTGCGGCATGCAGGACTACACGATCCCCAAGAGAAACTCCATCATAAAGCGTTACGTTCGGATGAAGAGTGCAGTCTCTGCCGATCGTAACATCGCGACCGATTACGACGCCGGCTTCGATTCTCGAGCCCCCGCCAATCCTGACGTTTTCTCCAATGCAAACATTCGGACCGATAAACACAGTCAAATCGATATCGGCGCTGTCGGCGATGATCGCAGATGGGTGTACGAAAGGTTCAAGCGATGGCGGCGGATACATAAGCTTGCCTATGAGCGCGAACGCCAGCTTGGGATTATCAACGTGAATTACGGAATTGCGCGTTAGCTTCGCGCGAGGTGGTGCAATCACACAAGCAGCGCCACTTTGGTTCGCAGCCTCGAACAGTTTTTCATCCTCTACGTACACAATCTCGCCTGGGCCGGCACTTTCGAGGCTCGCAATCCCGTAAATCTCGACCTGACCATCGCCGAGTACCTGACCGCCGACGTGGGAAGCCAGTTCTGAGACTGTCCGTGGTGCGGCATCTCGCGTCATGTTTTAGTCCGAGTTTCCGTCGTTCTGAGCTACCACTGAAGCAAGATCCTCTGGAACTGCTGAGCTCGTTCGCTCGGCATGAGTAAACCCGCGTTGGGAACTGCGGATGAATTCAACCATGTGTGTCACATTCGGATCGTTTAACTCGCGCAGTTGCCGAAGGGCCTCTTGCAGCGGTATCGAAGACCGAAACAGAATCCTGTAGGCAGTTTTCAGCGCGCTTCGCTCTTCGCTTGAAAAGCCTCCACGACGTAAGCCCACCGAATTGATACCTCGTACTTGTGGTGGATTTCCGTCTAGTGTGAAAAATGGCAAGACATCCTGAGTAATTTTCGATTTGCCACCAACCATTGCGTATCTTCCCATCCTGACAAATTGATGGGCGCCGACATTATTAGACAGAAACACGTGGTCTTCGACTTCGATGTGTCCTGCGAGTGCAACTCCATTTGCAAAGATATTGTCGTCACCGATCGCGCAGTTGTGTGCAACATGCACACCAATCATTAGAAAATTACGTGAGCCGATGCTTGTTACTTGTTGCTCGCCTGAGGCGCGATGGAGCGTGCAAAATTCACGGATCAAGTTGTCGTCACCAATGACCAGGCGGCTTGCTTCGCCCTTGAACTTGACATCCTGTGGCTCACCCCCGATCACCGCGTGTTCAAAGATTCGGTTTCGCGCTCCTAACGTGCTGAACTTCTTTACAACGGCGTGAGCGGCAACCTCGCAGCCGGGGCCAATAGTTACCTCTTCCTCAATAACGGCGTAAGGGCCGATGCGGACATTCGAGGCAATTCTGGCCAAAGGGCTAATTACTGCAGTCTCATGAACGTGCATAAGCGCGGTGATGGTAGCTCAGAACCGCCCGTGTTTAAAATTCAGCTTAAAAATCCCGCCGCGTCGACAGGATTAACGGAATCTAGAGGAAAACTGTTAATGGGCCCGTACCAGTCAGTGCTGCTTGTCCTGTGAATTCTGTTAATCCTATCGAAGTATTTGGCCATAATCCTTCTATTCCCTCGGATTTACTGGGCTTTTTTCCACTTGCCATTGCCTGCCCGGCAAACTATCATGACTGAGCCGCTAATCCAGAAGTGGTTCACTGTGTGCGTGACAGCGGCTATTTGAAGGAATAGTCAGTCTTAATAACGTTGCGGCGCGTCGAAAGATCGAGCGTCCTGAGGAGAGAATCCTTTGTTCAGTGATCAGTTTCGTAGGGGAGAGTCAGAAAACGGGCTGAAAGGAGTAAAAAGCTCCAAATTACTCTCGAATCTTTCTGATTTTGCCTGGAAGGCTTTTCAGTCAGTTAACAGGCGTCTTCCCGAAGGCGAAGCTCTTCGGCCTAACTGGGCTCCTGGTCCGTTACTAAAGTCATACGAGAGAACCTCACCACCACTCGGCTTTCCACGACAAACCGACAGTCTTTGTCCCCGTTGCGTGAAAGAGGTTCGGAACGCAGTGATAACCGGTGACGTGTCTCTTGATACGTTGATGCACCAGCACCCGGGGGAGATTAAGGCTGATATTCTTGAGGAATCCGGCCAGGTGATTATGCGGAAGACCTGTCCAAAGCACGGACAGTTCGATGATGTAATGTCCACTGACCCGGCATTTCTCCACCGAATAGAATCACTTTTCTTTGGACGTGATTTTCGAGCTGCTGAAGACGCCACCGTTCATCGACATGGTACTTCGACAATCAAATTCGGTCGCGGCGCAGTACTGACTGTAGACCTCACAAACCGTTGCAACATGATGTGCAATCCATGCTTCATGGACGCAAATCAGGTCGGCTACGTCCATGAACCTACGTTTGAAGATACTAAAGCGATATTAGACCGGGCCGTATCGTTCAAGCCAAGACGGCAAATCATCATCCTTTTCTCCGGCGGTGAACCAACGCTCTCTCCGTACTATCTTGATGCCGTTGCCTACGCCAAAGAGATTGGTTTCTACCGGATACTTGCGGCAACGAACGGGATTCGCTTCGCCGAGGACATTGAGTTCTGTAAAGCAGCGAAAGCTGCCGGGCAGCATGGTGTGTACCTGCAATTCGACGGTGTCAGCGAAGAAAAGAACAAACATCGCGGAGTCGGCAATCTGTTCGACGTGAAATTGCGTGCGATTGAAAATCTCGCCAGCGTCGGAATCAAAGTCACCTTAGTAACAACCATCGTAAATAGCATCAACAACGACGGTATTGGGCAAATCGTTGAGTTTGCTGCGAAGAATATCGACAAGGTTCAAACCATTGCTTTCCAACCCGTTTCGTTTACGGGTCGCGATGAAGACATTTCAGACGAGCTTCGCCTGAAGTGGCGCTATACGTTGGCTGGAATGACACACGATCTGAAGGATCAATTGAACGGTCAGCTTCAGCCATTGCGTGATTGGTTCCCGCTGTCGTCGTATTCCGCGTTTACGAGCGTTATGGACATGCTTCAGGGTGCAGACGCTCCTTGGGGCTGGTCGTCGTGCAACTGCCACCCTAACTGCGGGATCTTCACACTGATGGTGGTGAATCGGAAAACAGGTGAGTTTAAGTCTCTCTTTGAATTCTTCAATTATGAACAGTTCATGAAAGACGTGGCGGTCATTACGGATACAGCACGCGGAAGAAAACTATCGTATGCGCAATTGGCAATGGCGATTCTGAGGAACTTCAACGCGGAGCAGGCGCCTGAAGGGTTTCCAATTTCCCAGATTATTAATCTGTTCCGGCCGTCATCGACGAATTCGAGCTCGGATAGAAACGATCGAATGAAGGCGCAGAACTCGGAAGACCCGGCCGATATCTGGCGGGTGCTCTGCGTCGAAGGTATGTGGTTTCAGGATTTGTTCAACTACGATTTTCGCCGTACAGAAATGTGCGTGATTCCTTACGGCACGCAAGAGGGCGAAATCTCGTTTTGTGCATACAACACTGGAGTCGGTTGGCGTCAGATCATAGAAAATATGCACAAGACCGCGAATCTCGCAGAATGGTATGAAGAGCATGGCCGCCATCCGGTTTATGCTGCGGGTCATTCAGTACCACTTAAAACAACGAAACATTCACTAAGTCTTCCCGTCGTTCAAGCTGTCCTGGCCGAAGACGCTACCGAAGCCCCCGCGACCATCACACCCTATTTGGTCGAAGAAGAAAACACGATCAGCGTCTAGTCTCGCTCCGCAAGCTTCACAGTTTTTCGAACAGAGACCACCGGCTTGTCCGGTGGAGTCTCACGCTCGCTCCTACAAAAAGCAGAAAACGTATCATGCAAGAGGCCACCGGCGTGTCCGGTGGAGTCTCACGTTCGCTCCTACACAAAGCAGAAAACGTAGCATGCAAGAGGCCACCGGCGTGTCCGGTGGAGTCTCACGTTCGCTCCTACACAAAGCAGAAAACGTATCATGCAAGAGGCCACCGGCTTGTCCGGTGGCCTCTGAATGCCACAAGGTTGGCAAGAACGCTGTGACAGTCGGATTCGCCCGATCAAAACAACTCACGACTCTCTAATCGAAAAACGTTGCCACGAGAGTGGTATTGCGCTTGCCCTTGTAAACGGTGAAATCCTGACTCAAATCGCTGGAGTCAATAAAAATGCGCCGACTTGCCGCTCTTTTCCTGACTCTCGTGCTCAATTCGCATTGCGGCTTACAAATGGGTGTAGCAGCAAAAACCCTCCAACAG
>JBKPCC010000076.1:0-13841 GCA_046727215.1 Acidobacteriota bacterium | reverse complement strand
CGAAAGGTAAAGCGGTGTTGGCCCAGGAGCTGATCAACCGCAGCCTTAGTCTAGTGCCAGCTGCCTTTGGTCACAAGCTAATTGCCAAAGAGCATTGTTGTCGCTCTCTGTCTAAAAACATTTTGAAAAGGAGCCCGTTATGAAAATGAGGTCACAAACTTTAGGAAAGTCATTGATAATTGGGGTGCTTGCGCTGCTCATAGTCGGACTTGGCGCTTTCCGGCCGAGCCGGGCAGACGAAAGCCGTACGTTTACGATTGACGTTGCTGAGGATTGTACCGACATCGCCCGAAACGCAGTGGATCCGGCAGAAGACCCGTATGATCTCGCCGTGGCAGATACTATTATTGTCGGCGGGACAATCTTTCCGGGTGGCACGCTTCATCCTGGAGCGCAAAACAATCTCCCGAGCGACCCCGGGTCGATTGGCCACTGGAAGTCACGCGCTGTCATGCTGGCGAATTTTAACCATCTAACTGGCACGTTCAGTGGTTCACCGATCGCGATGGCAACTATGCTTTACATGCTTCCCGATGATTCAAGGTCGCTGATAAGTGAGGGGCTGGTTCCCGACATGGGGCTATCGACCAAGCGCGCAGTCATTGGCGGCACTGGCAGCTTTTCAGTAGCGGGTGGAGAGGTGCGCCTGGACAACATTGGGACGAACGGGACGGTTTCTTCAACTACCGGTTCACCTTCAGACTCAGAGGGGAGGATTAGGAAGAGCGCCGAATCCCCCTCACTGCCGGGTCTTCTGACACATTCTCTTCGTAGAGGTTGCGCGTGAAACCTCGGCCGTACTCTACCCGTATGTTTGATAGTAGGTTCTACCTGCTGTCACAGATCGCCTCCCATTGTGTCTAATTGTGTGTATGACCGAACCAAACCCATTTGCCGAAGAAGTCACACTCGATGACAAGCAACTGGTTGCGCAAATACACGCAGGAAGCCGCGAAGCACTGGAGTTGTTGATCAAGCGTCATCAGTCCTGGATCTACAACATCGCTCAGCGCATGGTTTATATCCCGCAGGACGCGGAAGACATTACCCAGGAAATCCTGATCAAAGTGATGACGAAGCTCTCCACATACGAAGGCCGGAGTAGTTTCCGTACCTGGCTGTACAGGATTGTGGTGAATCATGTCCTGAACATGAAACGTTCGCGCGCTGAGGAACGCGAGTGGACCTTCGAACGTTATGCCGCAAGCCTTGATACTGCGTTAGACGCCGAGCTGCCGGACTCACGTTCCGTTCCCGCGGACGTCCAGCTGCTCGTGGACGAGGCACGAATCGGCTGCACCTCGGGAATGCTTTTATGTCTCGACCGCGAGCAACGGCTTATTTACGTCCTGGGCGAAATCTTCGGAGTGACCGACAAAGTGGGTGCAGAGCTTTTGGAAGTCAGTCGTGAAAACTTCCGGCAGAAGCTAACGCGGGCACGGAGGGATCTTCACCATTTCATGCAGAACCAATGCGGTCTTGTTAATAAAGCAAATCCGTGCAGATGTGCCAAGAAAACGCGGGCATTCATGAATGCTGGTTACGTGAATCCCGAGAATCTGCTGTTCGCGCAGGAGCATGTCACGCGTGTGCGCGAGGTCGCGAGGAAGACCTGTGAGGATATGGAGTCGCTCGATGCTGCGTATGCCGAGATTCATCGCGACCATCCGTTTCTGAAACCGCCGGATTTCGTGGCATCCGTGAGAAACCTTCTGAACTCGCCTGATTTCAAATCGATTCTCGACCCTTAGTAAAAGCATAGTCATATGCATGACGCGCGTAATTGAAGTTGTTGAATACGATCCAAAGTGGATCGCAGCATTCAAAAAGGAAGCGGCCGCATTAATTGGCGTCTTCGGCAAGCGACTGCTTGAAATTCATCATATCGGGAGCACCGCTGTTCCAGGTCTGCACGCGAAACCTATCATCGACATCCTGGCCGTTTTGGACGATACGAGTGACATCAATTCTTTCAACCAGGCAATAGAAGCCATCGGTTATCGCGTACGTGGTGAGTGCTTAGATGCTCCGGTGCTCGGCACACCAGGACGGTTCTATTTCAGCAAAGATAAGAACGGCGTTCGATCACATCACATGCACGCGTGTGCGAAAGGACACCAGGAGATCTTTGACAAGCTCGCTTTCCGGGATTATCTCCGTGACAACGGAGATGTGGCGGCTGCCTACGCAGACTTGAAACGCCGTGCAGCTGTCGCTCACCAGTTCGACAACGTCGGGTACATGCGTGCGAAAGATGATTTTGTGAAGTCTGTTTTGGTGGACGCGTGCCGTTGGTATGCCGCGAGACATCGTTGACCACGAACATTGATCCCACAACTTAGCGCTACAGAGATAAGTTTTAAGAAAGGGAGAACCATATGCGTGCGGTCTATCTTCTGTTAGGTATCTGCATCGTCGCACTTGGCCTGATTCACATTGTCTCCACGCCGCGCTTCTTCGTGCATCTGACCAGTGGAGCCGTTTGGTTCGCTAGCGGCGGCCTGGCAATCATGCTAACGGGAGCGGTGAATATTCTGCGGCGGGCGTACGGCGAGATCGCTCCGGGACTGCGCTTGGTCTGTGTAATTGCGAATATCGTTATGACAGGCTTTGCCTTACTCGCTGGTTACGCCTCAGGCGCCTCAGTTGCTCAATTTGTAGTTGTAGTGGGGCTTTTGGGCGGTGCAACAGTTCTCTCACTGATGCGATCACGCGTACAGATATGAGCGCGTGACTAATTAAGCCATCAATTGCAAACTGATTCTCACCATTTCCCTATTCGGCTTGATCATGAATCCGCCACCTTGTTAGTGCTGCAGACCCCGGCACGGCATCAAAATAGCGTACTACATTCCCGCACTAGACCATCGAAATCGGCGCCGGGCTCCGTCTGGCGTTCCTCTGGTCGCTTGACATGCGGGCGATGCAGGTGAGAGTTTGGATTTTTTGTGAGTGTGACGCGACTAAGGCGAAACACTCGGTCGGTGTGGATCGTAGATAAAGCCTGGTGGCAGAACCAAAGAAAAAAATTCGCTGGTCACAGGCCTGGGCGGACGCGCACGAACTGGTTTGGGCGCATCGTCGCCGGCTGATTCTCGGAGCCGTGCTGATGATCATCAATCAGGCGATGGGGCTGGTGTTGCCTGCCTCGACCAAATACCTGATCGATGTGGTAATCGGAAAAGGCCGCACGGATCTGCTTTGGAAGATCGCACTGGCGGCCGGAGGCGCCACGATAATACAAGCCATCACGTCTTTCAGCTTGTCACAAGTCCTCGGCGTGGCGGCCCAACGCGCGATTACTGAAATGCGCAAAAAGGTGCAGGCGCAGATCTCTCGACTGCCGATTAGCTATTTCGATTCCACCCAGACCGGTAAACTTATCTCGCGCATCATGAATGATGCCGACGGCATTCGTAATCTGGTGGGGACCGGACTGGTCCAGCTCGCCGGTAGTTTCATTACCGCAATCGTAGCGCTGTGCATATTGTTTTGGCTTAATTGGCGTTTGACTTCAATCACCATTCTCGTGCTCGGTGGATTTGGCGGTGCGTTGGCTTATGCTTTCACGCGATTGCGACCGTTGTTTCGCGAGCGTGGCGAAATCATCGCCGCGCTCACTGGCCGTCTGGCGGAATCGCTCGGCGGTATCCGCATCGTCAAAGCTTACACGGCAGAAAAGCGTGAGGCGCTGACCTTTGCTCGCGGCGCGCACAAGCTCTTCCGCAACATCGCTAAGTCAATGACGGGTGTTTCTGCGACCACAGCATTCTCATCGCTGGTCATAGGAGCGGTCGGAGTTGTGATCATACTCGTCGGCGGACACTCAGTCGTCACAGGCCAAATGACGGTTGGCGATCTGTTCATGTATGTGATGTTCACCGGTATGATGGCCATGCCTCTCATTCAATTCGCAGCCATCGGCACTCAGATCACCGAAGCTTTCGCCGGTCTCGATCGCATCCGCGAAGTCATGAACATGCACACTGAGGACGAAGAAGATGCCATTCGAAAGCCGCTACCTGCGGTTCAAGGCGAGATTGAGTTCGAAAACGTTTCGTTCGAGTACAACTCGAGCGTGCCGGTACTGAAAAATGTTTCCTTCAACGCGCCGGCGGGGTCGACTACGGCGCTGGTCGGTTCCAGTGGCTCCGGCAAAAGCACGCTCATCAGTCTCGCGATGAATTTCAATCAACCGTTGTCCGGAACGATCAAAGTTGACGGCCAGGACTTGCAGAGTTTGCGACTGCGGGACTTTCGTTCGTACCTGGGCGTCGTGATGCAAGACAACTTTCTGTTCGACGGAACGATCGCGGAGAATATCTCTTTTTCGAATCCGCACGCCACGATGGAGGAAATCAAAGCCGTGAGCCGCATCGCTCACTGTGAAGAATTCATCGAGAAATTCGAGCAGAAGTACGACACCGTCGTTGGCGAAAGAGGCGTGAAATTATCTGGTGGACAGCGCCAACGCATTGCGATCGCGCGGGCCATTCTCGCTGATCCAAAACTGCTGATTCTCGATGAGGCCACTTCCAGTCTCGACAGTGAAAGCGAAGCGCTGATTCAGGACGGGCTGCGTTCTTTGAGGCGTGGGCGTACGACGTTTGTGATTGCGCACAGATTGTCGACGATACGTAGCGCCGATCAGATTCTGGTTCTCGAAGGCGGAGAGATTGTCGAGCGAGGCACTCACGAGGACTTACTTGCAGCGAATGGCCGTTACCGGCAACTGTATGATAAGCAGTACAACCTCGAGCGCGATCAATTCATCAATCCCGGCGAAGATTTCACGCCCGCTCGCGTGCAACCAGTAGGTGAGCGTCCGACAAGGATTTCGAATTTATAACCCTAATATCGTTCTAACGGCTCTCATATATCTCATATAGGGGATCTCCGATGAAGAGTCATACCAAAACAATCCTCAAAGCTATTTCATGACACCCGGACTGGTAGCCGTCAAGTCATGTTCGTCCGGTTAGATCTCCCGACAAAATGTCGTCATCTTAGCGTCATCCTTTCGGCTGTCTTCGTTAGGCAATCCTACGTTAAGCCTTGAATGCTGAAATATTGGTACGGAGATTTTCGCGTTACGAAAACGTCAGATTCCTCGGATCCACGACAGGAATCATCTAGTGGCAGCTCTGGGACTCGCGCTGAACCGTATTGAACCGTATACTTTCCGGTTGATATCGTTGACTAAAATATCTACAAAGGTTAATAGAACCATGAGCGAACTACTTAAGCCCATAGACGCGGCGCAACTGGCCGGAGTGAGTTATCCGACGCTGAAGCAATGGATCTACAAAGGCAAGATTCGGACGACTAAGACTGCCGGTGGTCATCACCGAATCGCTCGCAGTGAGATCGAACGCATAATCGGCACTGCGAAAGCGAAACGGTCGCGCGGATCTAAGCCAGTGGGACTGGAAGCGATCAGCGGTCGCAACAAGCTTCCTGGGACCGTTATCGAATGTCGTTATGAAGGTTTGTTGGTGCAGGTAACGATTGATGTTGGCGGGCACCAAATAACGTCGATCATCACCAGCGATGCCGCACGGTCTTTGGGTTTGAAAGAAGGGGTTGCGGTTTACGCTCTAATCAAGGCTACGGAAGTCATGGTGATCCGCGGTTAGTTATCATCTCGCTGAATCCCCAGGCTCCAAGCCATCCATCCTTAGGGGATTCAAACGATGCGGGTAAGAAATCACTTATCCATTCTATTATTTGTTGTACTAGTCTGGGTGGCTGCAGCACCGACTCACGCCCAAGCGGGAAAAGCAGAACTCACCGGCACGGTGCGCGATCAGAACAGCGCCGCCATTGCGCCAGCCCGAGTTTCAGCGACGGAGATCGCCACCGGCCAGACCTACTCAACAATGGCCACAGACAACGGCGACTACACCATCACCAACCTCAAGCCGGGAAGTTACAACGTCGCGGTAGAGGCAAATGGGTTCAAGCGCTTCGTGCGTGAAGGTGTCCGATTGGCTACCGGTGAGCGAGTGCGAGTGGACGTTGAACTGCAGCCGGGCGCCGTATCTGAGAGTGTAACGATCACGCAAGACGCCTCCTTGCTCAGGACGGAAACGGGCAGTCTCGGCCAGGTAATTCGAAACCGCAAGATTGTTGACATCCCACTCAATGGCAGAAATTTTCTTTCGCTGGTGCCATTATCGGCGGGAGTCGCTCAACCGCCGCCGACCAGCGCTGGACCATCCTTCCCTCGCATCAATGGTGGCCGGCCACGCACCAATGAATATCTCTTCGACGGAATTTCTGTGTTGCAACCGGAACCAGGTCAGGTGGCTTTCTTTCCGGTGGTCGAAGCGATTCAGGAGTTCAAGGTAGAGGTTAACAGCCCCTCAGCAGAGTTCGGGCGCTTCAATGGCGGAGTCGTTAACTTAACCACCAAGTCAGGCACCAACGACCTTCATGGATCAGGTTTTGAGTTCCTCAGAAATGAAAGGCTGAATGCGCGCAATCTGTTCGCCCCGGCCACGGGTGCAAATCCAAACAAGCCCGTCTTTCGCCGCAACCAGTTCGGTTTCGTAGTTGGTGGTCCGATCATCAAGGACAAGACTTTCTTTTTCGGCGACTACCAAGGGACGCGGCAACTACTGTCAAGAGTGCGCATCTCCACGGTGCCGACACTGGCCCAACGATCGGGAAACTTTTCCTCGAGTCTGGGTGCGTTACTGTACCTGCAATCCAATGGTTCGATTAGTACGACAGTCACTGCCAATCCAGTAAACGTCACCGATACAAACGGCAATACGATACAAGCGCGCGTTGGCCAAATCTTTCGCCCTTCCGATCACCGCGCTTATGCGGGCAATCTGATCCCGATAAATACATTTGATCCAGCGGCGGCAGCCCTACTGCAGCGCTATCCGAATCCGACATCGAGTGGATCGGCTAATAACTTCACCCGCATTGGAAATGAGCCCGACAATCAGGACCAATTCGACGTGCGTTTTGATAACAGGTTCTCGCCGAACAATCAGGCTTTTGGTCGCGTTTCCTACGCCAAGGACATCACCGGTCCGGTGACTCCGTTGCCGGATGGTAGCGGCAACATCACCTCTGGAATAACTGGCCCGACCGATACGCGCGCGCTATCAATTGCGGGAAACTATGTGCATGTCTTCAATTCACGTCTGTTGAATGAACTTCTGATTGGTTACACGCGAAGAAAGATAGAGCGTCAGGCGACGCAACTTGAGTCGTCACCATCGCAGAGTTTGAATATCCCGGGCATACCCACGAACGGAGCATTTCAAAACACGCTGCCAACCTTCTCGATTGCCGGTCTGCAACAACTAGGACCATCGGCCAATACGGCATCCGATTTACGCACCGATGTCACCCAAATCTTCGACGCCTTCTCGCATCAGCGGGGACGGCATTCGTTAAAATTCGGTCTCGATTTTCGTTGGGAGCGACTCGATGTTATTCAGCCACCTTCACCCACAGGGAATTTCACTTTTAGCACTCTCTTCACCAACTCGCAGGCAATTCCGACCATCGGCTCTGCTCTATCAAGTTTTACCGGGAACGCGCTGGCGAGTTTCTTGCTCGGTCAGGTGCAAACTTTCTCGATCGATGTCCAGCAAAGTGTCCTACGACCGCGCGCTCACACGCAGGAGTACTTCATTCAAGATGATTTCAAAGCGACACCGCGATTGACCATCAACGCCGGGTTGCGCTACACGCTGAATTTCCCGTCGACCGATGTAGACAATCATGGCGCCGTTTTCAATCTGCAGACGCAGAAGCTGGAGTACCTGGGCCAGAACGGATTTCCGGAGTCCGCACGCCGTTTGCACAAACTCGACTTTGGACCGCGGTTCGGCATCGCCTATCGTCTGAATAATAAGACCGTGGTGCGGACGGGCTACGGAGTGATCTGGATTGAAATGGCCGGAATCACCACGCCGTTCACGATTCCACAGTTCCCGTTCATTCAGACGGTCTCGCAGCGGACTCTCGACAACATCACCCCAGCCTTTGCGCTTTCAACCGGTCCCAGTGTCGCGCCGCTTCCGCCCACGCCTGACGCTGGTTTGGGCCAGGGCGTATTCTCAGTCGACGCGAATCTGGGCAGTGGCTACGCGCAACAGTGGAACTTTGCGATCCAGCGGGAACTGACGAAAAACATGGTGGTGGAGGTGGCTTATGCCGGTTCAAAGATCACTCATGTGGGGATTCCCGACACCAACATCAACCAACTGACGGCCAGTCAGCTTGCGATGGGTGCGGCGTTGCTTCAGAGAGTGCCGAACCCATTCTTTGGAGAAATACCGCGGTCGTCCAGCCTCGGCGATCCGACTATTCCGCTGGCGCAACTGCTCAAGCCGTTTCCACGATTCACAAACGTGGATTTTTATCGCAACAACGTCGGCAATACGAACTACAACGCTTTCCAGGCCAAGCTTGAGCAACGCTTCTCCCGAGGCTTATCGTTTCTCGTCAGTTACACGCGATCAAAATTGATTGACGAAGCCTCTTCCGTTTTCGATGCGTCAATACTAACCGGGCCAATCGCCAACTTCCCCGTAGCGGACAGCTTCAATCGCAGACTTGAGCGAGATCTATCCAATGGAGATATTCCGAATGTGTTTGTCGCGAGCTTTACTTATGATTTACCGTTCGGGAAGGGTAGGCGATTCAATCCTCATGGAGTAGCTGGAGCTTTGCTGAATAATTTTGAGTTAGCGGGCGTGGTTACGTTGCAATCGGGAATACCAATCGCGGTAACGCAGGCGACAAACTTCAACGCCTTCGCCGGTTTCGGAACACAACGGCCAAATCTCAACGCAAATCCGAATCTGCCGTCATCGCAACAGACGACGGCGCAGTTCTTCAACACAGCGGCCTTCGTGATAGCGCCGCAGTTTACGATCGGCACGAGTTCCCGCAATCCCGTCCGTGGACCGAACTATCGGAACGCAGACATCGCGCTCATCAAGCGCGTTCCTTTCAGCGAAACGAAAAATCTGGAGCTGCGGGTAGAGGCCTTCAATCTGACTAATACACCGCCGCTCGGAGCACCGAATGCTGTTTTGGGAGCAGCGGGATTTGGCTCAATCACATCGGCTGGCGATCCACGGGTGATTCAACTCGGTATCAAACTCAATTTCTGATGTCTGCTGATACTTTTGGGCGTTCTAACAGACAGGTAGTACGACGTTAGTGCCAGTGGGCCGTTCGCGATAGGTCAACCATGGGCGTTGGACGTCGGTTAAACTGTGAACGAAGGTTTCTTCCCATCTGGGTTGAATGATCTAATCGGTCACTATATTCTATTAATCTCCCTTCGTCCTACTAACAAGAGTGTTGCTTGGTCGTATTCATTGGACGTAAAAAGTCCGTGAAAAAGACGATCTTAAGTTCAGGGTCAACCGCTCAAAGGAAGGTGTGAAATGAGCAGATATGACTTCCTGGTAGAAACTTACAGAACTGAAAGGATAAAGACACTCTCTGTATGGTCGCAGTTTAATGACAGTGATATGGAGTTTCGACCGGAGGCGCGTGCCCGAACCCCTCACGAGCACATGGTCCATCAATGCGTCAGCGAAGATAATTGGATGAAGAATATGCTCGGCATCGATACGAATGAACCGGCGCTGCCATCGGTTGAGAGCAAACTTGAATTGATAAAATGGTACGCAGCGCTCTCCGACATTAGACTTAAGGACTTGCTGACAAAGTCCGACGATTGGTTCGAACAAGAAGCGAAGTTCTTTGCGGTGGTGAGAAACAGGGCTTGGATCTTAACCAGGAGGATAGCTCACACAGCTCATCACCGGGGACAACTAACCGCATACCTTCGAATCTTAGGCAGGGATTTATACTCCACGTATGGACCAAGCGCAGATACCGGAGGCCTTCCGCAGAACAAAGCTGACGTTGTTTATCGATATTCTTCTATTGACGAGTTGATAACAGAAGAACAAAGAGGCGGGAAGTCACCAGCACTACCCGGCCCCGGTTCTAATAAACCGACGGAGAGACCTACAGAATAGGTTGATTCAAATAGCCGCTGAAGTTGATTATCTCTTGCGCCCGTTGCTCTCAAGCTCCTCTGCCCAGAAGATCCACTTTGCGCCGTTTGCATGTTTCTGCCGAGTTGATAGGAGGCCGCGCTGCTCAAGCTCACTGCGCGCTCCGCGATACATGTTGGCGAACAAACATTGAGTGATGTCTGAGAGCTCCCAACCTTGATCTGCAAGACCTGTTTTGCGAAAAGCGCGCTCCATCTTCGGGCGTCTCTTTTCAAACAAGGCAACTAACTCTTTGCTCATCTCTTCGCATACTGCTCTAAACTCCGCGCATTCGTCAGCCCTGACGACGGGAAAGTTCGGTTCATAGTAACGCTCTGCGGGATGCGTTTTCTCCCACTCGACAGCTTCGCGCAAGAGTTCGCTGCGCAACATGTCTCGAACATGAGTGTGAACGCTGGGAGTTGAAAGACCCAGCGTCTCAGCGATTTGGGTGATCGTATTCGGCCCTTGCGCTAAGACATTCAGAATTTCCTCTTTGGTCCCATTCGGCAGCAGTTTGTTCTTACTGATCTCGGCCCACGGATCACTGTAGCTTCCTGACCTTGACGAAACACATTCACACGGAAAACGAAGTCCTTTGAAACCAGTAGGTACAGTCATGGCTCTTCAATTCCTGCCAAAATCGGCTTGCTTTTTGAGGGGTATCACTAGGGGTTGCAGTCAGAAATTATAGCAGCCTGAAAGCAGAACGGATCAAAATCTTCTGCTCTAGAAATGACACAAAATTTTAATATTTGCTTGGGAGCTTACTCTTTACATTTTCATTATTAGGGCTTACCCTAATGTGTTCCCAGAAAATCCCCGTTAGGAATCCCCGTTAGGTAGCCCCCTGCATGGCTGGACTCGCTGGCAATGCAGCTAGTGAACCTGCCTTGGTTATCGCGGTGATAAACCGCAATTACAAATCTCAATAAATCAAGGAGGTAGAAATGAATCGTCAGCTCACCAGATTCGTTCTTATCGCCCTTCTGAGTTCGTTTTCTCTGTCATTAATGCCGTATTCCATCTCGGCTTTCTCTCAGAAAGAAGAATCGTCGAAGCGAATGGCGCTTAACGATGCGATGAGGAAACTGTGGGAAGATCACATCACATGGACGCGGATATTTATCATCAGTGCCGCTGGAGACTTGCCAGACAAAGCGGCCGCCACAGATCGGTTGCTACAAAATCAAGTTGATATAGGCAATGCGATTAAACCTTATTACGGCGATGCGGCCGGCAATAAGCTGACTGCATTATTAAAAGGGCACATCACCACCGCAGCAGAAGTCGTTGCCGCCGCGAAAGCGAATGATTCTGCAAAGTTGGCCGACGCTAACAAACGCTGGTTCGCCAACGCCGATCAAATCGCTGATTTTCTGAGCAGCGCCAATCTGAAGAACTGGCCGCAGGCTGAGATGAGATCGATGATGCACGATCATCTCAATCTGACTACCAAGGAAGTTGTGGCTCGGCTGCACGGAGACTGGGCAGGTGACATCGCCGCTTACGACGCCGTGAATCTGCAAATCCTACACATGGCGGATGGACTAAGCGAAGGAATAATCAAGCAGTTTCCAAACAAGTTTGACTAGTTGCTGAGAGGTCTCGGAACCATTTCAATAGGAGGTAATTTTATGGCTAGCAGAGCAAGTATTGGCGGGCACCCAATCCATCCGATGCTGATTCCGTTTCCGATTGGACTTTTAGTCTTCTCACTGGTTGCCGATGTGATCTATCTGTGGCGCGGTAATCCGGTGTGGGAAAACTATATTGCCTTTTATACGTTACTCGGAGGAATTATCGGTGCGGCGGCAGCAGCAATACCCGGACTAATTGACTGGGCCACACTGACTGATCGCGCAGCAGTAAAAGTTGCGAACTGGCACGCGCGAGTGAACATCATTGGACTGGTAATTTTTATCGCCAGCTTCTACTTACGAACCACGAGCGGAGCCAAGTGGATCGCCGGCATGCCAATGCTACCTTTTATTCTTTCTCTAATTGGCGTCATTGGATTGGCGATCGCCGGATACCTGGGCGGCGAGCTTGTCTTTAGACATGGAGTAGCTGTAAACGCACAGGCCAGCGCGCCTGCGAAACCAGAAGACAAGAGTCGAGTGCGCGCCGCCTAAAAGGGATTCGGTAGAATCAGGCTAATGAATAATCGTGAGGTCGCTTGTGCGCTAAGGACGATCACCTACGGCGTGATCTTCCTGTTTTTAAGGCAATCCGAAAGTTCATGGGCGGCTTCCAACTTCCTCGGAATTAACTGGAAGGATTTCGTCAATGACCGAATGGTGGGACAAGCAGATTCGAAGAGCGGATGAATTAATCCCGAAAGCCAACGGCTCTAAAGAACTGCTAACGTTCTATGCCCAATTGCTGCGCGCGCAAAAGGATGTCTATGACTTCCTTCGTAGTCGCCAAAACTGGCTTCCCTCTGGGGAGCTTGAAGCCGATCTACGGATGCTGAGTGTTGCCTTGTCTGGGTTCTTAAAAATCGTGGAGAGGCATGGCCCAGCACCGTTGGCGGCTGAAGCTCACGAATTGTCCCAAGCTGATGCGCAAACAATCGCAGAGAGAATGCTGAGCTATTGGCGCAGCCCATCGGACATTCAGTTTTTTGAAAAGGCGTTCCTACAACCCTATCTCCGGTGGGTTGCCGAGAGTGGGGCGAAACCCGTCGGACGAGAAGTTTCAGCGGGCGAACGTTACTGCCCATTCTGCGGAGGCAATCCGCAAGTAAGCTTTCTGCAAAACAAAGAGACAACCGCTGAGAGCGGTAATCGCGATTTGATATGCGGGACCTGTCTCTCGTCCTGGGAGTTTCGCCGAGTAGTCTGCGCCAGTTGCGGTGAGGAGCGGCCCGCGAAACTCGGATACTTTCATTCACCCGAGTTCGACCATATTCGCATTGAAGCTTGCGATACGTGTAAGCATTACATCAAAGGAATTGATCTTACTCGCGTTGGCTTCGCCGCACCCCTGGTCGACGAAATCGACGGCGCGCCTTTGGATCTTTGGGCGCGAGAACACGGCTATACAAAGATCGAGCTGAATTTAGTGGGCGTGTAGGTTGTTTGCGCTTCCCCCGACTCTTAGCGGTTCCCCCGTCGTATTAGGCCCCGTTTAACAAAACTGCAAGTTGAAGGAGTAGCTTGCCATGGAAGTCTCAAGAAGAACCTTCATCAAGACAACCTTGATTGGAGGCGCAGGCGTTAGTGTGTTCGGATTCAGTCTGGCTCCGGTTTATGCGCAGACGCAGGGATTGAAGATCGCCCGGACGACGGAGACACGCAGCACCTGTCCATACTGCTCAGTGAGTTGTGGCGTAATCATTCACACCCTGGGCGACAAAGCCAAAAACGCCATACCCCAAGTCGTCCATGTCGAAGGCGATCCGGATCATCCGATCAATCGTGGCACGCTCTGTCCAAAGGGAGCGTCGCTCGAACAGGACATCGTCAACGAGCGTCGTCTGCTGAAGCCGCAGGTCCGTCGTCCGGGTTCGGACCATTGGGATGACATCTCATGGGACGATGCCGTCAATGAGATTGCTCGCTGGACCAAAAAGACGCGAGACGAGACGTTCATCGACAAAGATAAGAACGGCTACACCGTCAACCGACTCGAGACGATCGGCTGGATTGGCGGCTGCACTGACACCAATGAATTGAATTTTCTCGCCGTCAAGACGATGCGCAGCATGGGGGTCTGCTATTTCGAAACGCAGGCCCGGGTTTGACACGGTCCGACGGTCTCCAGTTTGGGGCCCACCTTCGGACGCGGCGC
>JBKPCC010000075.1:0-8293 GCA_046727215.1 Acidobacteriota bacterium | reverse complement strand
ATGAATGGCAAAACATTATCTATTATGTCCAGCGATGCGACTCCCGGATAACCTGCTCCCGAGAGTGCCTGCATAGTCGTCGCCGTAACTTTTTCGACTCCAAATCGTGCGTGCAAGGGAGCAAGCGCCAGGGCCAACATGATTGTCGAACAGTTTGGATTTGTAACAATAAAACCTCCGGAGTCCAGCCTTCGCCGCTGCTGTTCGAGCAAGCTCAGGTGCGCATGATTGACCTCCGGAATCAGCAAAGGAACATCCTCATCCATTCGATATGCAGATGAGTTACTGATGACCGGGTATCCTGCTTGAGCAAACATTCCTTCCGTCGCTCGCGCCATGTCTCCCGGCAAGCTCGAAAAAATGAGATCGCAATCAAGCGGCGGTTGAGGAGCTTGAACAACGACGGAGGCAACGTCCGCCGGCATATCGCTCGTCAGCCGCCACGAACACACTTGATCGTATCGTTTTCCTGTTGAGCGATCAGAAGCTGCCAGCGCAGTAATAGTGAACTGCGGGTGATGCTCGAGCAGCTGCACGAAGCGTTGCCCGACCATTCCTGTCGCCCCAAGAATACCGACTCGAAAGTTTTTATCCATGTGTTTTGGAGTGCGGCGACTTGTCGCCGCATTTCAGGTATTTTGGAGTGCGGCGACTTGTCGCCGCTTTTCGGTGGTTTGTCGGCCGTTCGCAATGGAGTATTCGACTCAAAGATACAAAGCGACGACAAGTCGTCGCACTCCAAAGAGAACTTAGCCGCTCACCACAACCTTCCGATTCAAGGTCGCGAGTGCGGCTTTAATCCGCTCAACTCCTTCAGTTATCGCCGCTTCTTCAGCGCAGAATGAAACCCGCAGGAAACCTTCACCTTCGGAACCAAAAGCGCTTCCGGGTACAGTGATGACCCCATGATCCAGGAGAACCTCGGCCACCTTCATTGATGGTCCATATTCTTTCACCTGGACCATCGAATAGAACGCGCCATCAGGAGCAACTGCGCGCAAACCCAATTGTGTCGCGACGGATGCAAGCAGATGCTCTCGCCGGCTCGAGAATGTGCTCCGGATCTTGCTTCTCGCCGTCTCCGCGGCTAATGTCCAGGACGCAAGTGCGGCCTTTTGTGAAATCGCTGAGGCACACGTCGTCACGTAACCATGAAGAACCAGAGCAGGTCGTATAACTGCTTCGTCACCACAGATCCAACCGAGCCTCCATCCTGTCATACTCATTGATTTGGACAACCCGCTGATCACGATTGTGCGCTCGTAAAAGGAAGAAATCGAAGGCGGCCGCTCGGTCCCGTAATACAGCTCACGATAGATTTCGTCACTGATGACGTAGATGCCTGTTCCTGAAAGAGTTTCAGCGATAACTCTTAGATCGACCGCAGAGAGGGTGCGGCCGGTTGGATTTGACGGACTGCAGCAGATGACCACTTTCGTTCGTGGCGTGATGCGCTCGCGAAATCCAGCGGCGTCAAATGCGAAATCGTTCTCGGCTTTCAGCGTATAAAAGACTGGTGAACCGCCGGCCATCTGCGCGATAGTTGGATAGGCAACAAAACCCGGATTCGGAATCAAGACTTCGTCGCCCTCATCGACAAGCGTCATCAGCGCCAGATACATCGCTTCCTGCGACCCGGCAGTTATGACAACCTGATCTGGCGTAAGACGAAGTTCGGGATAATCAGCCGCGACGAGAGCCCGAAGAGACGCTAACCCCGCCTGCGCCGTGTAGCCATTCTTTTCTTCCTGAACGATTCCAGTAGCTGCTTCGCGAATGACTTCAGGAGTTGGCAGGTCAGGTTCGCCCAACCCGAGATTGATACTTCCCGGTCGCGCTTTATCAAAGACCTGGCGAATTACGCTTTTTTGAATTCCGCGCAGTCGTTTTGGCGGTGAGAATTCCGCCGGCTTTCTCACGCTAGCCGTCCCGTCATCCTGCTCGCTCAACGAAGATAGTCCTCCAACTTCACAGCCCGATCCGTTTTTGCGTCACGATATTTCACTATCACAGCCGCATAAATCGAAAGTCCCCACTCACGGCCCCGTGAAGTTTGGATTGCGCGCGAACCGGGCACGACTACGGCGCCGGAAGGAATCTCGAGGGGCTTGTCTTCCGACCGCTGGTAAACCGCCTCTTTCACCAAGTCAAAGATGGGAGTTGAACCGGTCAGAATTGTTCCCGCAGCCACTACCGCTCGCTCTCGTACAATTGTACCTTCATACACGCCACAGCCGCCGCCAATCAATACGTCGTCCTCTATAATAACCGGCACAGCGCCCACCGGTTCCAGCACGCCACCAATCTGCGCAGCCGCTGACAAATGAACACGCTTGCCGATTTGTGCGCACGATCCTACGAGCGCGTGGCTGTCAATCATTGTTCCTTCATCTACGTAAGCTCCGACATTCACGTACATGGGCGGCATGCAGACCACTCCCGGAGCAACGTAAGCACCGTCACGGATGCTGGACCCACCCGGAACAATCCGAATGTTGTCAGATGTGGTTGTTGCACGGACGGGGTAGGTGTCTTTGTCGAAGAACCGCAGGCTTGCGGCAGCCGACATGTCTGTGAGTTGGCCCATCCGAAAGCCTGCAAGGATCCCCTGCTTGACCCAGGCGTTAACTCGCCACTGTCCATTTGCGGTTTTCTCGGCAGCTCGAATCTCGCCACGGTTCAGTGCTGTCTTGAATTCATCAAACAGTAAGCGGTCCGCAGCGGTGAATTCGCCTTCTTTTCTTGAAGCGAGGGCTTGGATTCTGTCAGACAGCGGCATGCGTAGCTTCTTTCAGTAGTCCAAGCTCCTGCAAAACATTTCGTAGTTGCGCTCTGCTCTTCTCTTGAATTGGCACGAGCGGCAATCGATAGTTCTCTTCAATTATTCCCATCATTGCCAGGGCAGCTTTGACTGGTCCTGGACTAGATTCTATGAAGTTAGTTTCCATTAACGGCAATAATCGATAGTGCAACTCACGTGCTTGGTCCCAATGACCTTCAAGAGCGAGATCAATCAAGCGCGACATCAACTCGGGCGCTTGGTTCGAGGCCACGGAAATCAAGCCGTCCGCTCCCAGCGCAATCATCGCAAGAGTGAGCGAATCATCGCCCGATAAAACACGGAAATTTTCGGGACGCTCGCGAAGGATCTCCATGATCTGCGTGAAATTACCCGACGCTTCTTTCACACCGACGATGTTATTCGTCTCGCGCGCAAGTCTGAGCGTCGTCTGGGCGGAAATGTTTGAAGCCGTACGGCCGGGCACGTTGTAGATGACTACGGGTAAATCAGGCACAGCATCGGCAACTGCGCGGAAGTGAGCATACAGTCCTTCCTGAGTAGGCTTGTTGTAATAAGGAGCAACAACCAACACCGCATCAGCGCCAAGATCTCGGGCAGTTTGTGAGTATGCAATCGTAGTCGCAGTCGAGTTGCTTCCGGTTCCCGCAATCACCCGGGCGCGTCCACGTGCTGCTGCGATTGTAGAACTGATGACGTGTTGATCTTCTTCTTCTGACATAGTGGCGCTTTCGCCGGTTGTTCCACACGGCACGAGCAAACGAACGCCGCCGTTGATCTGGTATTCGATCAATGCTCGCAGCCGCTGTTCGTCAACAGTTCCGTCGGATTTGAAAGGTGTTACGAGTGCAGTGGCACAACCTTTTAGCCAGTCAAGGTGGATGGTCATTGATGGTTTTCCTTTCTGAGCTACATACGATCTATAGGAACGGCCTTGCACAAAAAGCGAAATCCTGCCAACCGCAGAGCCTGTGTCAAAACTCGGGAAGAGGCCACCGGCTTGTCCGGTGGAGACTTAAGTTCGCAGCTACTAACATTCGATATAAAGATTCCATGGAGGCCACGGGCTTGCCCCGTGGAGGCCTCACGCTTGGTCGTAATTGAAGACTGTTAACGAGTAAGTAGATAACGTGAGACTCCACTACACAAGGCGGTGGCCTCTCCCGTCAACGGTCGTAGCTCCTTATAGCTGCGAACGTGAGTCTCCACCGACAAGCCGGTGGCCTCTCGTCGAATTTTGACACAGGCTCCGCAGTTGGTGGATCGTTTCATACATTGCCTAATCAAGATCCAACATAAGTCTCGGGGCGCGTTTGCCACGAACGATCATTGCAATGACGACTCAATCGTCAGTCGCGGCAAGCGCGAAATTCATTTTACGTACGCGTTTGTAGGTCGGGTCTGAACGATCCACCAACTGTGGTTGGTGGGATTTCGCTTTTTATGCACGACCTATAAGACCTTTTTGTTGTTAATAATTTCATCAATCACTTCGGAAAACTCGAATACGCCTTTCCGTCCAATGATCCAATGGGCTGCTAACAACGCGCCTTCTGCAAACCCTTCGCGCGATCGAGCCATATGCGTCAGCAAGATCTGATCGGCGGGCGAGTCAAACCCCACACGGTGTGTACCTGGAATGTACCCGGCACGGGTTGATGAGATGGGAATCTCTCCTTTTATCTTATCGGCCATTACATCATGCAAACGGAGAGCAGTTCCCGAAGGCGCATCGCGTTTCCGCGCGTGATGCGCTTCTTCAATAAGTGGTGAATATCCCTCGATTGATCCAAACAGGGACGCGGCATGCTCGACGATCCGGTAAAACAAGTTTACACCGATTGAAAAGTTTGCCCCGTAAACGAGTGCTGCCCTACGCTCGAGAATCAGCTCGCGAATCTTATTCTCCTGCGGCTTCCAACCGGTCGTACCTTCAACGAGTGGTATTTCTGCACGTGAACAAGCGTCCACGTTTCGTTCGACGGCTGCACCGACAGAGAAATCTATTGCCACATCATGGCCCCTGAGTTTCATGCTCAGATCGTCTGGGCCATTTGCTGCCTGGCGGGAGTTGATCTTCAAACCAATCTCGTCACCGCTGCGTTGCGCCAATGTGGCGACGAGTTGGCCCATAGCTCCGAATCCAATTAAGGCTATTCTCATGATCTCAACAGTGTCTTCGCGAGCTGTACGTACAAGTCAACTGCGCGTTCCAACTCGACTTTTGCTATTCGTTCGTTTGCAGCATGTGCGTCGAGAATTGAGCCAGGGCCCAGCAATAACGGTTTGCCCCAATTGGACAGATAGGGAATGTCGGTCGTAAATCGCACAACACATTCCGAAAATCCTTTGACACTAAGCAGTCGAACCGGATGATGAACAGAAAGATATTCGATCCGTGCTCGACCGTTCACCACTTTTTCCAACATTGCTTTGATCCGTGATGCTTCAGTAACCAGGCGAATCTGGAGGACAGCTTCGGCGTGTTCCGGAACAACGTTTGGTCGTGTGCCACCGTGAATTGTGCCGATGTTGCAGGTGGTCTCTCCAAAAAACGGATCTTTCGGCCAATCACAACTGCGGATGCCGGCCAGCACGAGTAGTAACTTGTCGATTGCTGACTCGCCGTGCTCAGGATAAGCCGAGTGTGCCGATCGACCCTCAGCTACTATTTTCAGCCGCAGCGAACCTTTGGTCCCAACTGCGAGATAATTATCAGTTGGCTCTCCGTTGATTAAATAGCGGCAATCTGACGCTTTCTCATGCTCGTTGGCCACAGCGGCGCCCGCGCTTGCCATTTCTTCATCGACAGTAAAAAGTAGGCCGATCTCAGCCACTCCATGTGCACGCAATTTCTCCGCAGCAAAGATCTGAGCAGCCAGTATCCCTTTCGCATCACAAGCACCGCGGCCAAAGATTGTGTCCTGAGTTTCAGTCGAAGGTATGTGTGGCGGCACAGTATCCAAATGCGTCGAGAATACGACCTTCGGTGGCGCCTTCGTCGTAGCGATGATATTGCCACGCCCGTTTTCAACCTCTTGAAACTCTACTTTATATTTCAGGTCTTTAAGGTAGGACTCAAGAAACTGCGCTACTGCTCTCTCTTCGCCAGTTGTCGAAGGGATGTCAATCAAAGTTCGTGTCAGTTCGAATAGATCCACAGTGTTCTTTCGTATGATTTGGTGGACATTAATTAGACATAAAAAGTAAAGCCTCGTTGCTGAGTTCAACCGGCTGTTCAAAAAACGCTTCATGCAAACGACAAACAGCCTCATTGACGCGTCCCTGTTCTATCGCGAACGTCAAGTTTATGGTCGATGCGCCTTGTGAAATGAGCGTAACGTTGATGTCGCTGATTGTGCCGAATACCTGAGCAGCAATTCCAGGCGTTCCACGCAATCCTTCACCAACTACACAGACAATAGCTCGTTCCTCCTCAACCCGAACCGATCCTAATGCCTCGAGTTCGGTAATGATTGCGGGAAGCGACGTCACATCATCCAGGGACAGTGACACGCTGACTTCTGACGTAGTTACCACGTCAACAGCAGTTCGATGCCGGTCGAAAACTTCAAACAGCGCGCGCAGAAATCCATATGCCCCCAGCATCCGCGCCGATGTGATCTGAATTGTCGTGATTCCGGTTTTGTGTGCGATTGATTTGATCATGTGTGGCGAGGTTTCTGGCTCCGCCGTCACAAGCGTTCCGGCTTCATCAGGCATACGCGAGTTGCAAATCCGCACCGGAATTGAATTCTCAACGGCGGGTTGGATTGTTTTCGGATGCAAGACTTTTGCACCGAAGTACGCGAGCTCAGCGGCTTCGGCGTATGACAGTCTTGGTACGCGTTCGGCATGCGGAACGACCCTCGGATCCGCCGTTAAGACCCCGCTCACGTCTGTCCAAATCTGGATTTCGTTCGCCACTAATGCTGCGCCTACCAGAGCTGCCGTGTAATCCGAACCGCCGCGGCCCAGAGTAGTTGTTTTTCCGCTCATGGTGGAACCTACAAAACCACCGAACACTGGAATTATGCATTTCTCGAGCAACGGAGAAAGTGTGGAACGCGTTTTTTCGAACGTGTGGTCCAACAACGGCGCCGCGCAGCCAAACTGTCCATCCGTAATGATAAATTGTGTGGGATCGAGAGCTTGCGCATCGTTACCTTGTGTTCGAAGAACGGCAGCTAGAAGCAAACTGGACAGCCGTTCGCCATAAGCAAGAACTGCATCTGAAAGTTCCTGGCACAGTTCGGGTGACGTCGCAATCCGTTCGAGTAAGTTCCGAATATCAGCACGAGCTGCTTCAACCCACACCTCAAACTCTCGTTGTTCGTTTTCGGCGAGCAGTTCTGCTGCAACGCCGAGGTGACGGTCGAAGTGTGGAGCTAGTCCATCTATCGCGGCGTTCACATTCTGGTTCTTGCTGTGATCAATCGAACGTATAAGACCGTCGGTCACTCCGCTCATGGCCGAGACAACGACCACAGGAACAAGCTCTTTGCGATCGCGGATGATAGTTGCGGCACGGATGAACGCGGCTTGGTCTTCAACAGACGTGCCGCCAAATTTTAGGATTGTTGGATTCATGTAAATCAAAAAGGCCGATCGTTATGAGCAACGACCGGCCTTTTGAAACAATAGTTCGAGCGGACATCTGATGACGTCTGCTCTGAAGGTTTCGTCGTAGCTCTCCACCAAATAACGGTGACAGTCCCGCGGATTTAGCCGCGGCAACCAACCCACTGTCTGCGAGACAACAGCGAGTTTCGGCGACCCACCCCTTTCAACACGTTCGAAGACCGTCGCTGGTCCAATCATCTATCACGTGTTTACTATTGGAGGTCGCGCCTCTACATTGAAATTTAAAAGATCGATGTAGCTGCACAACTTAACTAGAGATGGTTACCTTGTCAAGGAAAGATAACACAAAATACTTCCCATGATCCCTCGAAGAAACTTTTATCGCGCAGTGTTCACGCTGGCAGGCATCTACAACATTGGCTGGGGGTTGTATTCATTAGCGGATCCGCAGTGGCTGTTTCGTTTCGTCGGAATGCCACCGTCGAATTATCCGCAGATTTTTGCCTGCCTCGGAATGGTCGTCGGACTCTACGGAATTATCTATCTGGAGATCGCTCGAGTTCCTGAGCGTGGCTTTTTGCTGGCTGCAGTCGGACTTATTGGAAAGGTATTAGGGCCAATCGGATTGATGAGATTAATCCTAACTCACGAGTGGCCCGCATCAACGATAATTTTATCGGTCACGAATGACTTTATCTGGTGGATTCCGTTTGCGCTTTACCTGTACGACGCGTGGCCATTTTGGCGCGAGGATCTGAAGCGGTAGCTGTGTCAAAAATCCCCCTCACGGCAGTGAGGGGATTGTTAAGTCCTTTCTATCATCGGTCCAGACGAAAAAAGTTTACGCGCTTGCGAACGATCTTGAGCTGGAAAAATCGATGTTCATTCGCAAGCGCGTAAACTTCTGTA
>JBKPCC010000074.1:0-14560 GCA_046727215.1 Acidobacteriota bacterium | reverse complement strand
CGTTGCAGGTGCGATGAACATCAAGAAAAGTGACGCGATCGCCCTCACGAAATGGCCGACCCTCAACGTCGCTGAGCTGCCCACGAATCTGACTTAGCCGACCTACTGAAACGTGACCGGGCACCAGCGGGTAGGGAACGCCGTCGAGCCCACCTCTATGCAAGTAAACATCTGTCCCGCAGACTTCAGAACATTCCACGTCAAGCAGCGCAGAATCACGTTCAAGTTCAGGCGGCGCGACCTCGCGAATCTCGACAGGCGCATGCGGTTCGGGGATAACGGCAACTTTCGGCATAATGTTACTGTAACGCGATGTTAGGCTCAGATGAAAGGAGGCCATTTATGCAAAGAGTTCTTCCGCTCATTCTCATAGCTCTGTGCACCTTCGTCGCTGCCCTCGCGCAGTCCGGCGGCTCAACAAAGGGCCTGAATGGAGAGGTCTACACGCCTGAGAAAGGATCGTCTGAACGAAAGGCGATACTTGACGCGCTGCGCCTCCCGGTCGAAAAGAAATTGAATCAACAGGTCATATTCAAGGTAGATCATTTAAAGGTACAAAATGGATGGGCGTTTGTTTTAGGAACACCGCAGAAGCCGGACGGCGGCACTCCCGATTATCGCGGCACAGTTTATCGCACGGCAGTCGAAGCCGGCGCTTTCGACAACAGCGTAGTGGCACTTCTGCATAATGTTAACGGCAAGTGGAAAGTTGTTAACTACGTGATCGGAGCGACCGACGTTCCGTATGTGGATTGGGACAAAACTTATCACGCGCCACGTGCCATCTTTCCACTCGATTGATCCACTCCATTTGAACCGAAACAGAAAAAGCGGTATAAGGGCAAATCCTTTTTTGTTCAACTCAACTCCTGTGGGGGATGATTCCCAGTGCCGCAAAGTCGACACCGAAAGCTTGCAAAAGCCAAGAAAAGACCCAAAAGTTCTTACAGCTCGTCCCCGGCAGCTCCGGCGCAAACAAAGAATCAACAGATAAGATTGATAGCGATGGCAGTCGTTGCCGCGCTCGCACTTGCGGCAGTCGTATACGTCATCATGCATCGCGCCAAAACCGAAAATGAAATCACAACAGCCAGTGGATTGAAGTACACGGACATTGTTGAAGGAACCGGTGAGACCCCGCGCGCAGGTCAGACGATTGTGGTCCATTACACAGGCACGTTGGAGAATGGAAAGCAATTCGACAGCTCATACAATCGTGGACAACCCGCGGAATTCAGGATTGGTACAGGAAATGTAATCAAGGGTTGGGATGAAGGTCTTATGACAATGAAAGTCGGGGGCAAAAGAAAACTTGTGATTCCATCTGCCCTCGGATATGGACCACGTGGGCGTCCACCTGACATTCCTCCAAATGCGACCCTCGTTTTCGAAGTGGAATTATTAGGAGTCAAGTAGCCGGCCCACGGAATCACATCCCGAAGAGATGCCATTAGTAGCTGTGAGTATCCCCACCCGCGGCTACTAAATCCCGTCCCTTCTGGACTTTAGGGTAAGAATCTCAAACTGCATTACTAGCCACGCACTCTTAAAATCTTTGTGGTCCAGAAAGAATCGGAGTATCATCATTCCTCTCTCCACTTGCCCTCTACTTAAACCCCGACGATTACATAGCAATTCTGGGAGGACAAAATATGAGTCGGACACGAATGAACGGATTGTTAGAGGGGTCAGTGTTCTTGTTGCTTGTACTTGGTGTATGTTCCGCTGGCTTCGCTCAGGGCCGAGGCCACGGCGGCGGTGGTGGTGGAGGTCGAGGCTCAGGTGGAGGCATTGGCGGTTCGGCGATCGGAAATCCAAACCGTGGGGGGCCCGACGGCGTCGGCGCCGATCGCTCCTCGAATGCTTCGAAGGGATCGACTGCCGCCGACAGATCGAATGGACGGTCTGAAGAGGGCCTGAGTAGGGCTCGAATGGCAAGTGATAATTTGCGTCGTGCCGATAAAGAACTTAGCGAGCATCCCGGAATCAGTTCCGCTTTGCACGTGAATGCAAATGACTTGAGAACCCAATATCAGGCAGCGTTGGTAACTAATCCAGGATTGAAGTTCGGACAATTTGTTGCGGCTACGCGAGTGGCGCAAAACTTGGGCCGACGCAATCCCAATATAACCAGGAGTGCAATTCTTGCCGGGCTCGCTTCCGGGAGAAGTCTTGGTCAAACACTTCAGGATCTCGGATTGAGTGAGCATCAAGCTAATGATGCAAGAAAACAAGCGGAGCGCGAAATAAAGCGTGCGCGAGATCAATAACGAACTCGTAAAGTCGATTTAATGAAGGGCAGCCAAAAACACCGGCTGCCCTTTTTGCAGGTCGCGACGCTTGCCGTGGGCTATCAAATTGCCCGTGTCTTACAAATGATATAGAGTGCTGACAATCGAAGGATAAGTGAATTCCTAAAAACGTCTGTGGTTAGCGACTGCGTTGGATTGGTTCGAGAACTGCCGCCCCTCAATTGGCGGATTCTTTGATCGCCTTCTTAGGATTGGAGCGTCGACCAGCAGACGCACATGACTGAACAAAATCAGGAGAGATAGAAACAATGGGCGACACTCTTACAATTACCGATAACCGCTCAGGTAAACAGTATGAAGTACCCATCGAAAGCGGCGCCATTAAAGCGATGGACTTGCGCCAGATAAAGCTAGCCGAAGACGACTTCGGCTTGATGACCTATGATCCTGCTTTCATGAATACTGCTTCATGCAAGAGTCGCATCACCTTCATCGACGGCGACAAAGGAATTCTCGAGTACCGCGGTTATCCGATTGATCAGTTAGCCGAGCAGAGTTCATACCTTGAAGTTGCTTACCTGTTGTTGCATGGCAAGCTTCCGACTGACGAACAACTAAAAACCTGGACGCGAAACATCACTTACCACACGTTCATTAACGAGAACATCAAGAAGGTGATGGATGGGTTTCATTACAATGCGCATCCGATGGGAATGTTCGAAGCGACGCTGGGAGCACTTTCAACGTTTTATCCAGATGCGAAGGAGATATTCGACCGAGACTGCCGAGCGAAACAGATCTACAGGCTTATCGCAAAGGTGCCGACCATAGCGGCCTTCGCGCACCGTCATCGAATCGGAATGCAGTACGCCTATCCCGATAATGACCTCGGCTATGAGGGAAACTTCTTGAACATGATGTTCAAGACGACTGAGTTGAAATATCAGCCGAACCAGGTATTGGAACGCGCACTAAGCGTACTGTTCATTCTTCACGCCGATCACGAGCAGAACTGCAGCACCAATGCGATGCGCAGCATTGGCAGTGCGCATACAGATCCGTTTTCTGCATTAGCAGGTGCAGCTGCTGCGTTGTATGGTCCATTGCATGGCGGCGCGAACGAAATGGTTTTACGGATGCTCAAGGAAATCGGGTCGCTCAACAAGGTACCGGATTACGTCAAGCGTGTTAAAGCAGGTGAGTTTCGTTTAATGGGATTCGGCCACCGCGTTTACAAGAATTATGATCCGCGCGCGAGGATAATCAAGCAGGTTGCTTACGAGGTTTTCGAAGTTACCGGCAAGGATCCATTGCTGGATATTGCTCTTGAGCTCGAGCGCATCGCTCTCGAAGACGATTACTTTGTGAAACGAAAGCTTTACCCGAACGTGGATTTTTATTCGGGGATCATTTACCAGGCCTTGCGCTTTCCGGTTGACATGTTTCCAGTTCTATTTGCGATTCCAAGGACATCAGGCTGGTTGGCACAGTGGGTTGAGATGCTGGAAGATCCTGAGCAAAAGATCGCCAGGCCCAGGCAGATTTATCTGGGAGCCCGAACGAAGGATTACGTGCCACTTGACCAACGTCCCATCGAGTCAGCGAAAGCGCAAACGAGCTAAACGATACGCCGAACATTAAACCGACGCGATGACACGGGGACACGGAGACGCGGGGACGCGGGGAAATGGGGAATGGGGAAAAGCACTCAAGCGCGTTCTTGGAAAGTCAAGTCTGAAAGTCTCTCAGGTCGGGAAGGGTGGTTTACCCCCGCTTGGCTTGGCTAATCACAACTTGAAATTGAAAGAACCAACATTTTTAATGCCTTCGCGCGTTGAGTTTGCCACAGCTTGAGCGGGGGTAAACCACCCTTCCTCACCTGAGAGACTTTCAGACTTGACCGTCACATCACAACTTGAAAGCCTCAAGCGACACCACATACCCGAGCGTCCCCGTGTCGCCGCGTCTCCGCGTCTCCGCGTCCCCCCGTGTCTTTGCTTTTCAGGCGAGCATCTTCGCAGCTATTTCTTTTAACAGTTTGGCGCACACTGTTCCGGTAACGTGAAGTGGATCCATCCGCGGGTTGAATTCAACAATATCCGCGCCAATCACTTTTCCTTCAATCTCCTGAATCAGATCGATAGCGTCTCTCGTCGATAACCCTCCGGGTTCGCGATGAGAAACGCCTGGCGCAAACGCCGGGTCCAGCGCGTCGATATCAAACGAAATATAGACTGGCGAATCAAAAGCTAATCGTTTGCGGCCGCCCAATTTGCGCGCCTCGATCACTTCAACGCCGAACCGCTGAATCTGTTTTTGTTGATGCGCGTTGACGGTGCGAATTCCAACCTGTAGCAATCGACTTGCAAGTTTCTCTTCCATGATTCTCGCAAAGGGCGATGCGTGAGAGTATCGATTGCCGCGAAAGTCATCATAAATATCCGGGTGAGCGTCGAAGTGCAGAATGTTTAGCACTGGGTACTTGCGGCTGAAGGCACGAATAATTGGATAGGTTATTGAATGATCCCCACCTAAGGAGATTGGTGCAAATCCGTCTTGTAATAGTGTGAGGATCGATTGTTCGATTAGTGAGGGCATTTCGCTGCCGGGCACAGACTCGATATCGCCTGCGTCAAAGAAAGTATTCTCCGCCCCGAGATCCACTCCCGATTCGCTCGTGAGGTTCCATGCTTCTGACCGCAGGGCGGCACGGATCTGCGGCGGCGCGTCAGCTGCGCCTTTCATGGAAGACGAGTTTTCGTCGTAACGGAATCCGATCAGGGCAAGTCTTGGTGATTCGTCTTGTGTTTGGGCCACGAGCTGTAATCCGTGTTTTGGAGTGCTGCGACTCGTCACAGCTTCTTAGACTCTTACATCTTTGACGCTTGAAAAAGCTGCGACAAGTCGCAGCACTCCAAAGAGTTTCTGTTAAATTCTCAATACTGTCGAGGGCGCGGATAGTATAAGGGCGGTCCCTCCGGAATTCCGAATTAGGAAGAACCACCCTCAGTGAAAAAGCGAGGCGCGTTGAACGCGGCTGTTACGGACATTATGAAGTTGCCAGGCGGCGCGAAAGCATGCCTCATCGCCTTCTGCGGACGTCTCGAAGTTTGCGTTTTAATTCTGCCTCACGGTCAGCTCGCAGCTTTTCGATCGTAATACCGTGTTCTGCAAACCAACGTCCGGCTTCAGGTTGCCACGCGCAGGTGATCATTTGTTTGAGAACGTCATTGCGAGACAGGGGTTTCCACAAACCAAAACGGCCCTTTTCAGGCGAGCCATCCAATTTTATTCGCCGATACATAATGCCTTTGTCCGTGGCGTTGTACTCATGGAGCGATTCGCCTGTCAGACTGGGCACACGCAGTTTGTTATCGTCGGTGACGTACGCCTTTTCCCGGTCCATTGAAATGAACTGGGGGAGAGAAGTTTTCTTTTAAAATGAAGTCTAGCGGGGCTAGTTGTCGAGGCTCTGTAACTGTAATACGACTTGCGTCACAAAGCAATGCGAGAGGAGGTGTTTGGTGTTATTTCATCTTTCGTTGGTTACGTCGATTGCTTTCGTGGTTCTTATGCGGAGAGAGATGACCCGCTCAATCGCCTAAAAAGGTGCGAAACTTATGAGTCGGTGAGAATTCTGGTGCACCCGGCAGGGCTCGAACCTGCGACCTTCTGATTCGAAGTCAGACGCTCTATCCAACTGAGCTACGGGTGCATCCGTGGGTGAATGGTAAATATAACCAGGTGAATGGTAAATGCTAAATCGTAAATGGTAAAGACTCTCGCAGTCCCTGGGTTTCTTTTTAGTGTGATTTCGCGGATCTCGCTGTTTTCAACCTGTAAGACACAACTATCCACGAAATCACACTAGATAACACGAACTGATCAGAACCCCAATCAAAAATCAAAAATCTCACTTCCCTTGAAACTCTTTCCGAACAAATCTGACTAGTTGATTGGCCTGGTCCCGCGTCAACTTATCCTTGAACTTCGGCATCCCGTCTCCGCCATTCATTATCTGATCGACAAAATCTTCGTCTGTGTGTTTTAGCGCATGGCCGGTCTTAAAGCTCGGAACTCGGAGCTTCTTCCCATCCACCGTTACCGGCCCACCTTCGCCGTTGTCGCCATGACATTTTGCACAGTTCTCTTTGAAGACTGGACGTATCGCCGCGAATTCATCTGGCGTCGCAGTTGAAGTTGTCGCCCGCGAGCCTGCGGGGCCCGGGTCAGTCTTGCTCGTGTTATCTTGCTTCGAACATGCAACAAACAAAATCATCAGAAATAGAACGCAGATGGAAAGCTTGAGAGGCTTCATCCAGTTTTTCTCCGGTCCAGATAGGGTGTGTCTTCTCGGGAAAGCAAGCGAGTATAGCACGTGCTAGCATGCGGGCGAGCCCCTCTCAGGTTGCAAACACCGCCGCAGAACAGGCAGAATAATCAACGTCAAAAGCTCTCTACCGCAAGTCGCATCAGTTATCAGAGGCAAGACAACATGAGTACCGAAAAAGACCAAGGCAATGCCACACGTGGTTCCCTGCGTCTGGCACCTAGTTGTGCGGAACTCGAACAGGCTAAATCGAAACTACCAAGACAATTTGTCAACTTCACTTTTTATCGGGCCCGGCCGGAGTGGCGGTTGTTGAATGATACAGACAAACAGAGATGTCGTGCGGAGTTTGTAGCCACAGTTCATGAATTTCGTGCAAAGCTTCTGATTCATACCTATTCGACCGTCGGTTTGCGCACAAACGTCGATTTCATGATCTGGCGCATCGGTTATGAACTCGATCCAATTCAAGAAATGACCGCACGGTTGAATCGAACTGAAATGGCTAAATACATCGAACCCTCACAATCATTCCTATCGATGACCAAGCGTTCGATGTACATCGATAAGGACAATCCGGACCATGTCGAAGACCGGCTGCATATTGTTCCGGGCAAATCGAAATACCTTTTTGTGTATCCGTTCGTGAAGACGCGCGAATGGTATTCACGCCCCGCCGAGCATCGTCAGGAGATGATGGATGAACATATCCGCATCGGCACGAAATACCGTTCCGTAAAACTGCACACCACGTATTCATTCGGATTAGATGACCAGGAGTTTGTTGTCGCGTTTGAAACGGACAATCCGGCAGACTTCCTCGATCTTGTACAGGAATTGCGAGAGACGAAGGCGAGTTCCTATACGCTCCGCGATACGCCGATGTTTACCTGTCGCCAGCGTACCTTAACGGAATGTTTGGAGGGTTTGGGCTAGCGTGTGGGAAAGAGGGAGAACGGGCGAGTGGGAGACCGGGAGAATGGGGAGAGAATCGGAGAACGGGCGATTGGGTGAACGGGAGAACTGGGGAACATAGATTTATTAATCGATTCAATAAAACTCAGTCAGAAAGAAACGCGAGCTTCTCAAGAAAAGGAACCTCACCTTCCAATGTCAGTCGTTTCCAGTTACAAAGACCTTCGTGTTTATCAAGCTGCCATGAAGGCAGCAATGCGGATCTTCGAACTTACCAAACATTTCCCAGTCGAAGAGCGATATTCTCTGACAGATCAGATTCGCAGTGCTTCACGATCAGTTTGTGCGAACATCGGTGAGGCCTGGCGGAAGCGGCGCTACCGAGCATACTTCATCAGCAAATTAAACGGGTATGAAGGCGAGGCGGAAGAAACTCGCGTGTGGCTTGAGTTTTATTGGAAATGTGGTTACATGTCTCACCAAGATGCGTCGGAACTTGATGAGGAATATGACCACATAATCGCACAGCTCGTGCTCATGATTGATGGAGCGGACCAGTGGGTTGTCTCCAAGAGAACCTGACGCCAGTAGCCTGATCCTTACCAAATTCCTGCGCACTCGCCCTTTCTCCCACTCGCTCTACTTCGAGATCAAATTGCCTTCAGCGTCGAATAAAGTCACTTCGCCGAACGGTGTTACCTGATCTTTTACCTTTTCGTAGTCTCCCACTATCACAATAGCTGCGTGATAGGTGTCAAAATACTTCGCCGCCGCGCGCTGAATATCTGCAGGTTTCAGTGCTTCGATCCTGGGCCGGAACTCGTTGATAAAGTCTTTTGACAGCTCATACGTGTACACGGTATTTATGCGGCCCGCGAGACCCGATTGACTTGCGAGCTCAACTGAGAAGTTACCTGTGCTGTATTCTTTTGCCGACTTCAACTCCTCATCCGTGACCGGCAACACTCGCATACGATCGAGTTCATAAAACATTTCAAGCAGCGTCGGGCCTGTCACTTCGTTCCGTACAAACGCTCCGGCAACAAAGGATCCAGTCTTCAACTGTGTATTCGACAAGCTGAACGGCGAATACGTATATCCCTTTTCCTCGCGAATGTTTCGCGTCAAACGTGAATAGAACGACCCACCATAAATTGTGTCCGCCGTCCGCAAAGCGAAGTAGTCTTTGTCTTTTCGCGGAATACTTGCGTTACCAATGTAGATCGCGGATTGGATCGAGCCTGGACGATTTACGAAGTAGATTTGCCGCTTGTCTCTCGAAGGAAGCGCTGGATTGTCGTCCGGTGGTACCGTACCGCTTTTCCATGACCCGAAAGTCTTTTCAATCTCTGCCAGCATCTTGTTGGGTTCAATGTCACCAACAACGATGAGGTGCGAGTTATTTGGAATGTAGTACTTGGCTAAGAACGTTTTTAAATCGGCCCGGGTCAGCGAATTGATTGATTTCTCGTCTGGAACAACGAAGCTGTACGGGTGATTGCCAAAAACCGCCTTTTGAAACCGTTCATTGGCGAGAAAACCCGGATCTGCTCTACCAGCACGAATTTGCTGAATCGTGTTTTCCTTCGCGAGTTTCAACTCGTTTTCGGGAAACGAAGCATGCTGGGCCACGTCGCTCATCAAATCAAACATTCTGGCTGAGAACTCGGATAGTGACGACGCCAGGATCGAGGTCGAATCATTATCGCTTCGCAAAGAGAGCGACCCGCCAATCGAGCGCAACTCCTCTTTGATCTGTTTGCTAGAGCGTGTATCCGTGCCTTCGCTGGCGACGGAAGCGGCGATCTGCGCAATTCCCGCATGAGCTTCACGATCAGCCCCTGCGCCGGCAGCGCGGAATGTGAGAATGGCAGTTACTTTCGGAATATTTGCTAATGGAGCAAGGACGACTGTTAATCCGTTGCTCAGCTTCTTTTCCGTCAATTTGGGGAGGTTCAAAGGCCGGGCTGGGCCTGGACCGGGCGGCGTTTTCTGTTGTGCGGTGGCCGGCAAGACGGCGACCATGACGAGAGAAGCCAGCGCGATAGCGGAGATTAATTTTTTCGTCGTGCGGGTCATGTTAGTTGCCTCCTTTCGGCTGGGATTTTGCTTCTGGCACGCGATCAATGACGGTGCGATTTTGAGCGACGAGATACTTCTTCGCCGCCATCTGAATTTGATCACCTGTAACCTTCTCAAAAGGAGTCAACAAGGTATTCACCTGGTTTGGATCATCACGAAAAAGCGCCAGCACTGAAAGCAGATGGGCTTTGGGGAAAGTGGTCTCAAGTTGATTGTAGAAGTTTGAGCGGAAACGAACCTTGGCATCCGCGAGTTCCTTATCGGTTACGCCTTTCGCCACAATCTCACTCACCACGGCGTCCATTTCACGTACCACCTCATCTGCCGTGTGTCCCGGCTTGTAAGTAGTGCGGGTGGTCATGATCATTGGACCACTATAATCAAATTCGTTCCCGAAATAGTTCAACCCGCCGGAAAGATCCAGAGTCAGTTCTTTGTCTTTAACCAATCTTTGATACCAACGCGAGCTGTCATCACCCTGAAGAATCTGGACCAACAGAGCCATGGCAGGAAAATCAGGTGAGCTTTGTGCAGGGATATGATAACCGGTTGCGAGCGCAGGCAGATTCGCCAGCTTATCTGTTTGCGCAACTCGCTTTTCCTTCGTCTGAGGTGGCTCCGTCAAATCTGGCCTGGGCGGGGTCGGCTGCGCAGGAATACTTGCGAAATGCTTCTCAACCATTTGCTTAATGTCGTTGACGTCAACATCTCCGACGATGGCTAACACCGCGTTGTTTGGAGCGTAGTAAGTTTTGAAGAAGCTGCGCACATCGTCAATCGTTGCCGCGTTCACTTCCGCGAGGTCGCCATATCCATTGTGAGCATTGTTCCAATTCTGAAAGGCATTTTCCCAAAGGTCGATCCACTCGAACGATTGGTATGGTTGGTTCAGAACGTTGACCCGAATTTCTTCGCTCACCACATTCTGTTGGTTCTTAAGGTTCTCTTCACTGACATCAAGCGATCTCATTCGGTCCGATTCCAACCAGAGACCAAGTTCGACGCGATTGCTGGGAAGAGTTTGATAATAATTGGTGTAGTCGAAATCGGTATGCCCATTGAGGCTGCCGCCGTTCGCTTCAACATACTTCGCGTGCTCAAATTTCTTAACGTTCGCAGAGCCCTGAAACATCATGTGCTCGAAGAGATGAGCAAATCCGGTACGACCCTTTGGTTCCACGCGAAAGCCGACGTTGTAATAAACGGCAACTGTCACAACCGGCGCTACGTGATCTTCTGAGATAACAACTCTTAGGCCATTTGGAAGTTTGTAATAGACGACAGGGACGCTGACGGGTTTGTCAGCCAGAGCCGCTGACAGTGACATTAGCACCAGGACGATAGCAATCAGCTTGCAGAAAGACCTTCTGAACGCATTCATACTTAATTCACCTCTTCCGTTGAATCGTAGGAGTAATTACTGAGAGCTACGCAGAGCCGACTGGAACCGCGAAGTGTTGGCGCAATTCAAGCTCGAGCAGATCTTACGGTTTAGATACTAGCAAAGTTTCCGGAAGCGCACTTGTCTTTAACGTTCCGGTTTTATATTCAGTTACAATTGTTTTCACGAAGAATCGGTGATAGATACGGATTCTCGTATTCATCGCAAAATGTAAACGAACACTTTACTCGGCAAGGGGCGCGTTACATCTTCGCCGAATAGCAAGGGAAGGTAAGCAAATGGGTCGAGTGGCAAGAAAGTTTTTAATCCGAGGAGACGTTCAAGGTGTGGGATACAGATTCTTTGCTCAACGAGCAGCCGCTCGGCATCAAGTTACAGGTTACGTAAGAAACAGAGATGACGGAACAGTTGAGGCATGGGCTGAAGGGCCGGCAGAGAAGGTAGAGGCATTCAAACACGACCTGGCAACTGGTCCACAATTTGCAAATGTGCAGCAAGTTGAAGAACTAAATGTCGAGCCAGCGGGACGATTTCCTACATTCCGAATTGAAAGATAGATACTCGATGGACCAACTCAAAAAACTAATCCGAGAAGTTCCAGACTTTCCCAAACCCGGCATCAATTTCTACGACATTACGACCTTACTGAAACATCCTGAAGGGTTACGCATGACCGTCGATGCTTTGGCCGACCAGGTAGATAAAAGCCGGATTGACACGGTTGTGGGCGTTGAGGCAAGAGGATTCATCTTTGCGCCCGCGCTGGCTTATCACCTTGGCGCTGGATTTGTGCCCGTGCGAAAACCACGCAAACTTCCAGCAGAGTGCGCTTCTATCTCGTACGACCTCGAATACGGACAGGACACATTAGAGATTCATCGCGACGCAATCGGCGACGGTCACCGAGTAATCATTGCTGATGATCTATTGGCGACAGGTGGCACGGCGCGAGCCGCTGCTCAACTGGTTGAACAACTAGGTGGAATTGTAGAGGCGCTGGTTTTTGTTATTGAACTCGAGTTTCTTCCCGGTCGAAAAAAACTGGGAGGATACGACGTTCGTTCGCTGATTAAATATTCAGAGTAGATAACGTGTAGCTCGGGCACTCGCAGTTCTGATAAAAGGTGCACCCTCGGAGGGACTCATCCACAGCTTCACGGCCACTGGATCACTCGCTTTTTATTAGCGTTCCCCACGGGCGCGACCGGCTGCGTTAACAAATCGTTTGTCCTCGATGCCGGCTTCGCGGGTGTCGGATCCTTTGGCACAACTGTGACTGCGGCCGGACGTTCGGTTTCGCTTTGTCCTTCCGGAACATAGTCTGTCACGGATTTAGGTTGACGAGTATATAGGGGTCGCGGAATCCTGCTGGTTCTCGAGACCGGCCGTGCTGCGTGCTGACCTTCGGCCGATTGCGTAACTACAACGTCAGTAGTCGGTGGCGCACTCGCTTGCGGGCTCGGAACCTCCGGCTGTTGTGCGGATTGAGACGTCTGGAGGCTAGGTGCACTTTTGGTTTTTCCCGTCGGTTGAGTTTCTACTGAAGTAACCGGTTTTGCAGCTTCAACCGTAGTCGACGCCCCAGGTGTCGCCGACGTCAGCGTGTGACCCCACCATCGCCACGACGCCGCGACCAGTAATCCCGCAAGGACCAAGACGAGCGCGGCACTTGAGACTAGTTTCGTTGTTCTACTAAACCTATCGCCTGCAGCGCCGAACGGCGAAAACGGAGCGACATTTGTCAGCGGTTGCTCCCACGGACTGACGCGGCGCGGCTCGGCCCCCGGGGGTCCGAGCCTGCGAATGCCTTCAAACCCGTCATAGAGGTTCCAATCATTCGGGGATTCATCGACATATAAAACTTGCGGATCCTCTTTTTGCGTTGCAGTCTCCCGTTCCGTTAGCGCTTCAGAGGGTTCGATATGTTCAAGTTCCGCAATTTCCTCAGGCAAATAATCTTCATGGTTCTTCAATTCAACTTGCGGTGGCTCAGCAACTTCTTCTGCTGCGTACTGGAGACGACTTCTGAATTTCGAGCTCGGCAATGGAGCATCACCGGTTCGAAGTAACTGGACCATTGAAGGCAAGCCACGAGCAGCTGCCCACATAATGACCGACGCTCCGCTTTTGCTTGACGCTTTAATATCCGCGCCGCGCCTCAGCAACTCCCTCACGAGATCTTCATAGCCGAAGAACGCAGCCAGCATTAATGGTGTAAATCCATCGCGTCGCGACTTATTGATGGAAGCACCCAAGTCGAGCAGTTCGCACACTGCCGAGATTTGTCCGCACGCCGCTGCTCGCATCAGTGCCGTCGCCCCACTGAGAGTTTCGGCGTCAACTGGCACACCCTGAGAAACTAGTTGTTTGATGGTTGCGCAATCGCCATTCTCAGCCGCCTGCATCAGCATTCGATGACGAACATCCAATGCGGATCCTGGAGGTTCACTGCCCATCAATTTCAGTGCAGCAACCATAGAAATTCTCCTGTAAAGCTCACGGTAAAACCGTAATGCGATCGCCCGCTTCCACGAGTGGATCGGGAATCTTCCCCTTGTTTATGTCCTTCAACTTGAATTCCTGCATTGTTAGCAGTCCGTTTCCACGACCACGCGTCAGCTGTACCTTGTCCCCTTTCAACTTTATTCCACCCGCCGAAATAATCGCTTGTGTCAGTGTCAGTCCTGGCCGAAAGGGAAGTTCCCCTGGCGACTTAACCTCTCCGCCGACGTAGAAGAATTGTTTGGGTGCCGGTTGAATCGTAATGACGTCGCCGGGTTTTACGAGGAGACTCGTTTGCTCCGCTTCCGCCAGATCGACAGTTCGACTCTGTGCGCCGCGAGAGACAACATTAGCCAGTGCTGCCTCGGGTAGAGGTTGCGCATCGGCTAACACAACATAAAGAGGAATTGCTTCGCGACGTAGAATCTTAGTGCCGGGTTCTTTTACCAATCCACTGACGAGCACTACGTGGCTGTTGTACTCGCGCACAGCGACCTGAGTGATCCCATCGTCGCCCATCGATCTTTGCTTCAGCTCGGCGCCCACTCTCTCGCCGATTTGATCGGTCGTGAGCCCAACAACGCTGAGGGCATGACTGAAGAGTGGGTGACTCAGAGAACCATCTTCTGAAACAGTGAACAGCGTCGAGGCATTTCCGGAAACGCCGCGGATGCGGATGTCGAGCACGTCACCCGCTCCAACACGGTAGATTCGCGTTGGATCATCTGCATCTGCAGTATTTTCTTCTTCGTTTTTATTAGCCGGGTCGGAATTTGATTCAACGGGCTGGCCCAATGGTTCCCCTTTAGGTCTGCTTTTTGTTGGTGCAGGCTCTTTCTTTTCGTTGAGTTTGGAATAAGCCTGGCCCAGGGCGGTGTACGCATCAACCATTTGCGGATTCAACTTTAGGGCCTTTTGAAAAGCAGCGACTGCCTGGCTGTACTCGCCGAGATCTGAATGGGCCATTCCGAGTCCGTAGTACGCATCTGCAAACTCGGGATCGTTCTCGACTGCCTGTTGAAAAGATTGGAGCGCTTGACGAAAGAGGTTAGCCCGGCCGTACTTCATCCCGGCCTT